>NZ_CP101508.1:2556066-2856299 GCF_024380015.1 Photobacterium atrarenae | reverse complement strand
CTGGCGCTGGGCTTTATGACCTTTGCGTTTTTCCTTGGTGCAGGCAACATCATCTTTCCGCCCCAGGCGGGCCTGGCTGCCGGTGAAAACCTGCTGCCGGCGATGTTCGGTTTCCTGGCGACAGCGGTCGGTCTGCCGCTGATCGGAATTATTGCCGTCGCCGTTGCCGGTGGCGGCTGGAACGGGCTGACCCGCGATTTGCCACCGAAAGTGGCGACCCTGATGGCTGTGCTGATCTTCATTATTATTGGTCCCGCTTTTGCAGCACCGCGTACAGGTCTGGTCGCTTATGAGATGGCTGTGAAGCCGTTTATTGCCGATGCCGGTCAAATGAGTCTGACGATTTTCTCGGTCGTATTCTTTGCCGTGGCCCTGTTTTTTGCCTGGTCGCGCGGCAAGCTGATCGACATGATTGGTAAGTTTCTGACCCCGGCGCTGTTTGCCGTCCTAGCGGTGCTGGCGGTTGCCGTATTCATCAATCCGCAGGGTGATATTCTGGCTGCTCAGGGTGACTACGCCAATATGGCTTTCACTAAAGGCTTCCTGGAAGGCTATAACACCATGGATACCTTTGCGGCGCTGATGTTCGGGATGCTGATTGTCGATGTGATCCGCAAAAAAGGGGTGACCGATGAGAAGGCGACCTGCACCTACCTGATTTATGCCGGTGTGATTGCCGCAGCAGGCCTGGCGTTTGTCTATATTTCGCTGTTTTACCTGGGCGCAACCAGCTCGGCCGTGGCCGCCGGTGCGGATAATGGTGGTGCGATCCTGGCCGCTTATGTCCAGGCGCTGTTTGGCCCGGTGGGACAGATGATCCTGTCGGCGATTGTTCTGCTGGCGTGTCTGACCACGGCAATTGGCCTGATCAGTGCGTGTGCTGACTACTTCAGCTCGCTGACCAAACTGAGCTACGAAAAGTGGGCTGTGATCCTGTCAGTCGTGTGTGGCGTGGTTGCGAATGTCGGCCTGAACCAGTTGATCGCCCTGTCCATCCCGGTGCTGTTTGCCCTGTATCCGGTGGCAGTTGCCCTGGTGGCGCTGACGTTCGTGCGCGGCAAAATGGCGAATCCGCGTCTGGGTTATCGCCTGGTGCTGCTGGTCTCCTTGCTGTTCAGCCTGATTGATGCTGCCAAATTCATGGGCATTGATGTGTCGGCGCTGAATATTCTGCCGCTGTTTGACTACGGCATGGCGTGGGTACTGCCGACGCTGGCGGCGCTGGTGGTGTCTTTCTTTATTGGCGGTTCGGAGCAGGCAGAAGCCCGCACGGCATAAGCTGCTGATCACCGGATACGAAAACGGGATGCCTTGGCATCCCGTTTTGTTAGGGGCGGCTTGTGTCAGCAAAGCCTTGAGCCTGGGTTAGAGCGTCTCGCTGTACTCGGTCAGGATCTGCTCGCACCATTGGGCGATCCGCGCATCGCTCAGTTCGTATTGGCTGTCTTCATCAAGGGCCAGGCCGACGAAGAATTTCTGATCTTCGGTCAGGGCTTTTGAGGCTTCGAAATTATACCCTTCATTGCGCCAGTAGCCGACGTACTGAACGCCGGTTGGCAGCAGCTTATCGTGAAGCATGCCCATAGCATCGAGGAACCATTCGGTATAGCCCTCCTGATCGCCCAGGCCAAACAGGGCAACGGTTTTGCCGTTCAGCACCAGCCCGTCCAACTGCTCCCAGACCGCTTCCCAGTCTTCCTGCAGCTCACCGAAATCCCAGGTCGAAATCCCCAGGATCAGCATGTCGAAATCATTCATGGTACTGAGTTCAGCTTCTTTGATGTTATGCAGTTCGACCAGCTCAGCGCCGATACAGTCCCGGATTTTCTCTGCTGCCATTTCGGTATAACAGGTGGTTGAGCCGTAGAATAAGCCAATTTTCATGCTGCGAGTCCAGTTGGTGTGTGCAGTTAAACAGTAGCGGGGATTTTACCTAGGTTGGCGGCGGTTGACTAATGCTGTCGTTGCGGTGGGTTCGCGTGACTTTGTTTCCTGACACAAGACCCGTTGCTTTTGCCGGAAAATCAACTACCATGTCGAAAAGTACTGTTTATTTATCCATGTATTTATGGGCATAGGTGAGGAACGCGTGGAAAATGATGCAATGCTGCTGGAGCAGTTTCTGGATGCCATGTGGATGGAGCGGGGGCTGTCGGAAAATACCCTGACCTCGTACCGCAATGACTTGAGCAAGCTCTGTCACTGGATTGAGCAGGAACGCAGCAGCCTGGTGACCGTCACCGTTGATGATTTGCAGCGCTATCAGCAGTGGCTGTTTGACGCCGATTACAAGCAGACCTCCCGGGCACGAATGGTGTCGGCGATCCGCCGCCTGTTTCAGTATCTTCACCGCGAAGCGATTCGCGAAGATGATCCCAGTGCGCTGCTGATCAGCCCCAAACTGCCCAAGCGGTTGCCGAAAGATATTACCGAAGCCCAGGTCGATGCCCTGCTCGATGCGCCAGACCCCAATGATCCGATCGAGCTGCGGGACAAGGCGATGCTGGAGTTGCTCTACGCCACCGGGCTGCGGGTGACGGAGTTGGTGAGCCTGACGATGGAAAATGTCAGCCTGCGTCAGGGGGTGGTTCGGGTGACCGGTAAAGGGGATAAAGAGCGGCTGGTGCCGATGGGAGAGAATGCGGTGGACTGGATTGAGCAGTTTCTGGCCAGTGGCCGCCCGGTGCTGCTGGGCGAAAAAAGCTCGGATGTGGTATTTCCCAGCAAGCGCGGCAAACAGATGACGCGGCAGACCTTCTGGTACCGGATCAAGCATTATGCCCTGCTGGCCGGAATTGATGCCGAAACGCTGTCGCCGCATGTGATGCGTCATGCGTTTGCGACCCATCTGCTGAACTACGGTGCGGATTTGCGGGTGGTGCAGATGTTACTGGGCCACAGCGATCTGTCGACCACCCAGATTTATACCCATGTTGCCACCGAGCGGCTTAAACAGCTGCACGAAACGCACCATCCGCGAGCCTGATTTGTGTCCCCCGGCAGAGTCTGTACAATGCCGCGGGTAAGGGGCTGTTATACTCAACCTATCTGTGGGGCGTATCACAGGTAAACGCAGTCAGGACCGGGACTGATTGAACTCTGAAAGTTTTTCAGACTCTGAAGGTCTTACTGGTTATCTATATTTTTGCTTAAAAAGGAAATAGTTGATGCACTTTTTGGGTCGTACGATACTTGCGACGGCAGTCGCGATGACAGCGTTCACCGCTGCTGCCAAACCGGATCAGGCAGCGATCGAGCGCAAACTGGGGGCCATTGGCCTGACGCCGACATCGATCACCCCCTCGCCGATAGCGGGGATGAATGAGGCCGTCACAGAGCGTGGTATCGTGTATGTCTCTGATGACGGCGGCTATTTCCTGGTTGGCCACCTGTATGACAATGCAGCCGGTAACCCGGTCAACCTGACCGAACTGAAAATGGCCAAAATTAACAAAGATAAGCTGGCCGGCATGGAAGATGAAATGATCATCTATCCGGCGAAAAACGAAAAACATGTTGTGACTGTTTTTACCGATACCACCTGTGGCTATTGTCGTAAGCTGCATAGCGAAATGCAGGCTTATAACGATGCCGGTATTACCATCCGTTACCTCGCTTTCCCGCGGGGTGGCGAGCGATCGCGAAACTTTGGCGAGATGAGTGCGATCTGGGCGGCGAAAGATCCGGTCAAGGCGATGGATGCTGCCAAAGGCGGTAGTTTTGATGCCAGTGGTCAGCCGCAGCGCGCTGATCTGGTACGCAAACACTACGAATTGGGTGTGGCGATGGGGGTCAATGGGACGCCGGCACTGATCCTGGAAGACGGCACAATGCTGCCGGGTTACCAGCCGGCCAGCCGCCTGAGCCAGCTGCTGGACAGCCGCAGTTAAGCACGCCGCCCACTTAGTTTTGAGGCCCGGCTTCGGCTCCCCGATGCCGGGTTTTTTATGGCCGTGGAGTGGTATACTCGGTCTAATTTTCCCAGTTTGTCACAGAGTTCACCTTGCTATGATTGAAATTAAACGTCGGCCCCAGGCGGATACCAGCGGCTTTTCGGACGCCGTCCACCCCTTGCTTAAACGGATTTATGCCAGCCGGGGACTGACCACGGACAGCGATCTGGAGCGCGGCGCCCGGGGCTTGCATAGTTTCAATCAGCTGCACGGGATCGACGCTGCGGTGGGTTTGTTGATCCCGGCACTGGCGGAGCAGCGGCGGATTATCGTGGTCGGCGACTTCGATGCCGACGGTGCGACCAGCTCGGCGCTGTCGGTGCTGGCGTTGCGGATGCTGGGCAGCCGCAATGTCGATTACCTGGTGCCGAACCGTTTTGATGACGGCTATGGCCTGAGCCCGGAAGTCGTGGCGCAGGCCGAGGCGCGTGGCGCCGAGCTGATCATGACGGTGGATAACGGGGTTTCGTCAATTGCCGGGGTCGCCGCGGCCAAGGCAAAAGGCATGCAGGTGCTGGTGACCGATCATCACTTGCCGGGCGAGACGCTGCCGGAGGCCGATGCGATTGTGAACCCGAATCTGCACGAGTGTGACTTCCCGTCGAAAGCCTTGTGTGGGGTTGGCGTAGCATTTTACCTGATGCTGGCGTTGCGGGCAGCCCTGCGTGAAGCCAACTGGTTTACCGAGCAGGGGCTGGCCGAGCCGAACCTGGCTGAGCTGCTGGACTTGGTTGCTCTTGGCACGGTCGCGGACGTGGTGGCGCTGGATGGCAATAACCGCATTCTGGTCCACCAGGGGCTGCAGCGGATCCGGGCCGGTAAATGCCGTCCGGGGATCCGGGCGCTGATTGAAGTGGCCAACCGCGATCCGGCCAAACTGGTGTCGAGCGATCTCGGCTTTGCGCTCGGCCCGCGGATCAACGCCGCCGGTCGCCTGGATGATATGTCCTTCGGCGTTGAGCTGCTGCTGTGCGATAACATGCAGGCCGCGCGGCGGATGGCCTCTGAGCTGGATGCGCTGAACCAGACCCGCAAGGAAATCGAGCAGGGGATGAAAGAAGAGGCGCTGGCGATCTGCGAGCGTCTCAAGTTCAACCAGCAGGATATGCCCTATGGCCTGGCCCTGTTCCAGCGCGACTGGCATCAGGGGGTGATCGGGATTCTGGCTTCGCGGATCAAAGAGCTCTATCACCGCCCGGTGATTGCTTTTGCCGATGCGGGTAGCGGGGAAATCAAAGGCTCCTGTCGTTCCATTCCCGGGCTGCACATGCGTGATGTGCTGGATCTGATTGATACCCAGAATCCGGGAATGATCCTGAAATTTGGCGGCCACGCCATGGCGGCGGGACTGACGATCCCGGAAAACCAGCTGGAGGCGTTCAGCCGGGCGTTTGATCAGGCGGTGCGCCGTGAGCTGGACGAAGATGCCCTCAAGGGTGTGCTGCTGAGCGATGGCGAGCTGTCGCCGCAGGAGCTGAATCTGTCGACGGCGGAGCTGCTGCGCGCCGGTGGTCCCTGGGGGCAGCAGTTTCCGGAGCCGATGTTCGATGGTCATTTCCGCCTGCTGCATCAGAAGCTGGTGGGCGGCAAGCACCTGAAAATGATGCTGGAACCGATTGGTGGCGGCAGTGTGATCGACGGCATTGCCTTTAATATTGATCTGCGGCGCTGGCCGGACGCGTCGGTGCAGCAGGTACAGCTGGTTTATCGCCTGGATGTCAATGAGTACCGCGGCAACAGCAGCGCCCAGCTGATGGTCGAGCATCTCGAACCGCTCTGACCGTCCTGTATTCCCCGGGCCGTATTGCTATGACCGGTCCGGGAAAGGCGTGTATGCCCTCTGGGCCTTCACGCCGTTTTTGTGATCGGGGTTAAAGAATAAAAATCGCCGATAACCTTTCTTCCCCCCTGTATATTCTATCTACAATTCGATAGAATCCTTCGGTTATGTCCATTTCGGCAGTGAAGATTGGCAATGTTCGAGATTAATCCTATTAAAAACCGACTTGAGGATGTGTCAGCACGAACTGACGTCCTTAGGGGGTACCTTTGACTATGATGCGAAGAAAGAGCGTCTGGAAGAGGTTAATGCAGAGTTAGAGCAACCGGGTGTATGGAATGAGCCTGAGCGCGCACAAGCGCTGGGTAAAGAGCGTGCATCTTTAGAAGCGGTTGTTGAAACAATTGACCAGCTGGATCAGGGCGTTGAAGACGTCGATGGTCTGCTGGAGCTGGCCGTGGAAGAAGACGACCAGGAAACATTTGATGAGATCGAGCCGGAACTGGCCGAGCTGGAAAGTAAGCTGGAGCAGCTTGAGTTCCGCCGTATGTTCTCCGGCGATCATGACGGATCGGATTGTTATATCGACCTTCAGGCAGGTTCGGGGGGTACCGAAGCCCAGGACTGGACCTCGATGATGCTGCGCATGTACCTGCGCTGGGCGGAAGCCAAAGGTTTCAAGACCGAGGTGATCGAAGTTTCCGAGGGCGATGTTGCCGGCCTGAAATCAGCCACGGTCCGCATCAGCGGCGAGTATGCCTACGGCTGGCTGCGCACGGAAACCGGCGTCCACCGCCTGGTTCGCAAGTCGCCGTTTGACTCCGGCGGCCGTCGCCATACGTCGTTCGCTTCCGCGTTTATTTATCCGGAAGTTGATGACAATATCGACATCGAGATCAACCCGTCCGATCTGCGGATTGACGTCTATCGTGCCTCAGGCGCTGGTGGTCAGCACGTCAACACCACAGAATCAGCGGTTCGGATCACCCACGTGCCGACCAATACTGTGGTGCAGTGTCAGAACGACCGTTCTCAGCATAAAAACAAAGATCAGGCGATGAAGCAGCTGAAAGCGAAGCTGTTCGAGCTTGAAATGCAGAAGCAGAACGCAGAGAAGCAAGCCAATGAGGATGCCAAATCTGACATTGGTTGGGGCAGCCAGATCCGCTCTTACGTGTTGGATGATTCCCGCATCAAAGATTTGCGTACCGGGGTGGAAAACCGTAACACCCAGGCCGTACTGGACGGCGACCTCGACCGTTTTATTGAAGCCAGCCTGAAATCTGGTCTGTAACCGATATCGGTTCACGAATTTAAAGGTTCACCCATGACTGATCAATTACAAGATGAGAATAAGCTGATTGCTGAACGCCGCGCGAAACTGGATATGATTCGCGAAAGCTGTAAAGCAAACGGCCACCCCAATGATTTCCGCCGTGATAGCCTGGCTGCTGATCTGCAGGCGAAGTTTGGCGAGTTGAGCAAAGAAGCGCTGGAAGAAGCTGGTCATGTGGTTGCGATTGCCGGCCGCGTGATGGCCAAACGTGGTCCATTCCTGGCGATTCAGGATGTTTCCGGCCGTATCCAGGCCTACGCGGCGAAAGATGTGCAGAAAGCGCTGAAAGCGCAGTACGGCGGCCTGGATATCGGTGACATCATTGGCGTAAAAGGTGAGCTGCACAAATCAGGCAAAGGCGACCTGTATGTCAACATGAACGAATACGAGCTGCTGACCAAAGCGTTGCGCCCGTTGCCGGAGAAATTCCACGGTCTGACCGATCAGGAAATGCGCTACCGCCAGCGTTATGTTGATCTGATTGTGAATGAAGACTCACGCAATGCGATGATGATGCGCTCGAAAGTCGTCAGTGCGATCCGTCACTTCATGACCTCCAAAGGGTTCATGGAAGTTGAAACGCCGATGATGCACGTGATCCCGGGTGGTGCGACCGCGCGTCCGTTCATTACCCACCATAACGCGCTGGATATCGACATGTATCTGCGTGTTGCGCCTGAGCTGTACCTCAAGCGTCTGGTTGTGGGTGGCTTTGAGCGGGTGTTCGAAATCAACCGCAACTTCCGTAACGAAGGGCTGTCGCCACGCCATAACCCGGAATTCACTATGATGGAATTCTATATGGCGTATGCAGACTATCGTGACCTGATGGATCTGACTGAAGAGATGCTAAGCAGTATCGCACTGGATCTGTGCGGGACGACGAAGCTGCTATACGGCGATGAGACGGTTGACTTCGGTGGCCCGTATCCGCGCCTGAGCATGCTCGAAGCGATCAAGCAGTACAACCCGAACCATGAAGTCATCCAAAAGATGACATACGCTGAAGTCAGTGACATTAACTTCATGCGTAACCTGGCGGAGTCGCTGAGCATCGCGTTCGAAAGCTTCTGGACCTGTGGCCAGATCCTGGAAGAAGTCTTTGGTGAAACGGCTGAGCCGAAACTGATCCAGCCGACGTTTATCACCGAGTACCCGGCCGACATCTCGCCGCTGGCTCGTCGCAATGATGAAAACCCGTTCATCACGGATCGTTTTGAGTTCTTCATCGGTGGCCGCGAAGTGGCCAACGGCTTCTCGGAGCTGAACGATGCGGAAGATCAGGACCAGCGCTTCAAAGCCCAGGTGGATGCCAAAGACGCCGGTGATGACGAAGCCATGTACTACGATGCCGATTATATCACGGCACTGGAGCACGGTTTGCCGCCAACAGCAGGTCAGGGCATCGGGATTGACCGTCTGGTGATGCTGTTTACCAACACGCACACTATCCGTGACGTGATCCTGTTCCCGGCCATGCGCCCGCAGCAAGGCTAATCGCCTTTGGGCTGTGTGAAAAAGCCACCTCTGGTGGCTTTTTTTGTCCCTGTGATTTGAAATGTGTGCAGTCTGTTGCATCGATTTGGTGTATGATGCCGGAGAACTTATCACAGCTAATCAGATAGATAGAATGAATATGACTCGATTTGGAATGAAAACTCGGACTGCCTTAGTGGCGGCTGCGGTGGTAGCCCTTTCTGGTTGCCAGGCGTTGAAGCTGACGCCGCCTGCGTCTGACTTTGTCGGCCATTTGCCGGATGCGCATAAAGAAAAGCTGATGGCGTTGAATGATGTGCCGTCCCAACCTTTCCGTGGTGGGGTGCAGACCTTCCAGTTTGATCCGCAGACCTCGCTGTTGACCGTGATTTACCGCTTGCCGAATCCTCGCTGGTACTGGAATACGCATAAGTCGGATGCAGAGCAGGATGTGTTTCCGTACATCTGTGAGCAGTTCGGTCAGCCGATCAGCCAGGGGTTAGGTGTGCGCTTCTGGTATTCCGGCAATGGCGGTTTTGCAACGGATGTGGTGACCGATGCCACCTGCCGTCAGCTTAGTCAGTCTCAAGCGGGTTAAGCCTTCCCTCGCTTCGCGGCTTTGATGGCCTGTCCTGGTGTCAGGCGACCTCTGATTGAAGCCGCGGTATCAATTTTCCAATAGTGGAAAAATTCCCTTTAGAATCCCTATAGTGAATTTTTGAGTGTGATTCGATTCACATTAACGATAATTTAACGTCTGCAGAATAAAACAGTGTTCACAGATGATTTTGCTGAGTGCCTTATCTATAACCCCCGGATTTTAAACTGCTTTAGCGATTTGTATTGTCATATGTATGATATTTAAACGTTTGTTTCACAGGTGTCTTGTGTAACCATTTTGTAAACATCTCGCTTTTCCCGAATGTTGAACTGTGTAAAATGTCGCCCAACCCACGAGGAACAGTGGGAACAGGAAGTAAATAAATCCAATGCAAGCACAACAGACTGGAGATGGACGATGCAACAATCGCTATCAGGAAAAATATTTGCAGGCCTTTTTGCTGGCCTGATCATCGGGACTGCGATTCAGTACCTGTTTAACGGCGTGACATTCATGGACACCTATGTCCTGGGGCTGGCGGAAGGTGCCGGCGGGATGTTTGTCTCACTGATTAAACTGCTGGTGGTACCCCTGGTTTATGTGTCAATCGTGTGCGGGATCGTTGAACTCAAAGACATCACCGCATTTGGTCGCTTAGGTGGAAAAACTTTTGGTCTCTACATTATCAACACCATCATTGCGATCACAGCAGCCCTGACTGTGGGGATGATCTTCCAGCCGGGTGCAGGGGCTGAGCTGGCCGGGACGGTGTCGGAAGCTGTGGAGCTGACCACCACAGAAACCCCGGACATTTTCTCCCTGATCGTTAACATTGTGCCGAGCAACCCGTTCCAGGCGTTTGCCAGCGGCGATATGTTGCAGATCATCTTTATGGCAATTCTGACAGGTCTTGCGATCCAGGCGCTGGATCACCGTGGCGGTCCGGCGATTCGTACGTTCAAGATGGCGAATGAGCTGATGATGAAGCTGGTTGGCCTGGTGATGAGCCTGGCGCCATACGGTGTATTCGCGCTGATGGTTCAGCTGGGGGCGACACTGGATGCAACCACACTGATGTCCGTAGCAGGCTATGTTGCGTTGGTTGTGGCCATGCTGGTGTTCTGGATCTTCTTCTTCTATCCGATGATGGTCGGACTGACGACGGGCATCAAGCCATCCGAGTTCCTGCGTCATACTCGTGAGCAGATCCTGTTCTCGTTGTCGACAGCTAGCTCGAATGCAACGATTCCGGTGACCATGCGTACCCTGACGGATAAAATCGGTGTGTCGAAGTCTGTCGCAGGTTTTGGGGTGCCGCTGGGGGCAACCATGAATATGTCGGGCGTGTCAATTTACATCACCCTGGCGACCTTGTTTGTGGCCAACGCATTTGGTCAGCCGATTGACAGCGCTGATTTGGTGACCCTGGGTCTGACGATTCTGCTGCTGTCGATTGGTGCCGGCGGTGTACCGGGCGGCGGTGTGGTGATGGTCGGTGTATTGCTGCACCAACTAGGCCTGCCGGCTGAAGGTCTGGCGATTGTCGCCGCGGTGGATCGGATCAACGATATGTTCTGTACCAGCTCAAATGTGGTGGGTGATACTGCGGTGAATACTATTGTCGCCAAGAGTGAAAATGAGATTGGTGTCGAGGCTGATGAAACCCAGTCTGAGACCGTGACAGTGAGTTAACTCGCAACTTGATGATGATGCAAAAGCGCCTTCGGGCGCTTTTTGCGTTTCAGGGCGATAAATATAATCAGGCTACTATCAAAATGTTAATTATAATAGTAAACAAGTTGCAATATTTTTAGGTGGATACTTGAGCGTCACGCGGTGGACGGTGATGTCATTGCGGCACCGATGATATGCCTGAGCGTGGTGGGGAGAAGCTGGCAAAAGGAAAGGCGGTGAAGGATGAGAACAGATGTAAAGCGCACTTCAGCCCTAGGAACGTTAATTGTGCTGGGGGGAAATGACATTCCTTGGATCACTGCACTGGAGCAGGCCGGTTGGCGTTGTTATCGATGTTACGATTTGCGGGCGGCCGAAGCGCTGTTGCTGGAAGTCGGCCCGTGTATTGGCGTGGTGGATCTGACCCAGGATAACTTCAGTCTCAACGGTGTAGCCGGAGTCGTCAATCGCAACAAACAGGCGCGTTGGCTGGCGCTGGCGCGGGAAGATCAATTGAATACCGAGGCGATCTGCCAGTTTATTGTCAGTTTTTGCATTGATTATTTCACCTCGCCAGTGCCGGAATCCCAGTTGCTCAAAACCATCGGTCACCAACGCGGCATGTTACAACTAGAGCGCAAAGTCTGGCCCGAGCTGGGTCAGTTTGGCCAGCATGGCTTGCAGGGCAATACCGCGGTGATGAAAAAACTTCGCCATCAGGTGAAACGAATGGCGGCTGCGGATATGCCGGTATTTGTTCAGGGCGAAATCGGAACCGGCAAAGAGCTGGTAGCGCAGGCGATTCACCAGGCCTCGACCCGGGCCAAGGGGCGGTTTGTCACGGTGAGCTGCGAAGCGGTGACCAGTGCCTGGCTGGTGGACGGTGCAACGCCTTCCGGCCCCGGTCAGTGTTGTTTCAGTGCGGCAGACAAAGGGGTGTTGTTTCTCGATGAGATCGCCCTGCTCAGTGATGACCGCCAATTGGAGTTGTGCCGCTTGCTTGAAGACGGCAGCTTTACGACTGAGTGTGGCCGTGCTGTCCATACCGATGTGCGGTTAGTGGTCTCAACCCGCTTTCCGCTCGAAGAGTTGCTGGCTGAAGGGAATATTCGCGAAGATCTCTATTATCGCCTTAATGTGCTGGGGCTGACGGTGCCGGCCCTGCGCGAGCGGGGGGAAGATATTCTGTTGCTGGCCGATTATTTGCTGACCAAGTTCTCACGCCAGTACAACAGCATTGCTAAGTCATTGTCCGAAGAAGCTCAGAAACTGCTCCTGAACTATCCCTGGCCGGGTAATGTCCGAGAGTTGATCAGTCAGCTCAAGCGGGCGATTCTACTGAGCGAGAGTAAAGTGATTGAGGTGGAGCATCTTGATCTACCGCGGATCACCGATGACAAGCAGAGCCTGAAGAAGATCCGGGAAGAGTCTGAGCGCAGCGCGTTATTATCGGTGCTGGAAAATAACAAGGGGCAAATCTCGGCTGCGGCCCGTGAACTGGGCGTGTCGCGGGCAACTATGTACCGCTTGCTCAATAAGCACGACTTGGTGCCGCCGCCCCGCCAGCAGTACCGGCAGGGATGATTACCTGTTGAATTTGAACAATTCAGTGATATCCCGGGCATTTCTGGTGTCAATGCCGAATGAAATAGGATAAAACTATATTTATGCAATCGGGTGCTAATATATGCTTGTTTTATTCGTTCGGCTGGTTACAATGAAACCATACTTACCCACTTTTATTTACCAGGAGGAAACAAGATGAAAATCAGTGATTTGAACTCGAAGTGTCCTGCTGGTGATACCTCGAAACGAACCACCTCTTAACAGTTTTCCGCTGTAACCTCGGGCCGCGGAGATCTGTCGCGGCGACGATTTTATTCAGCCTTTTCGGCAGACTCTGTGACCCTCCGACTTTTTAACATGGAGAGTACACTTATGCGTCAATCAGTTTATTTGCGCCTGGCCGTTCTATTGATCCGTTTGGATGTTCACCGGGAAGAAGCCCACTGGCGGCGTCAGCATAGCCGGGTTCGGGTCCACATGCCGAACTTGTCGCAGCACCTGAAACAGGATATCGGGATTGCCAAAGACAGCCGGATCGAGATTGCGTTTCCTGCCGATAAAGCCGGTCGCCTGGCACGTCGTCTCAGACGGGGCTATCAGTCGCGATGGGTCACGTAAAATTAGCACCTTGCTGCGGTGGGAGCCGGAGCAAGGTGCAAACTGAATGTTGAATGGAAACAGCCCCCGCTGGTCGGGGGGCTTTTCATGGCGTTAACCAGGGGGCTCAGGGGCAGGGATTGGAGTAGGTGATCCCGACCGTTTCAAGATCGCGCAGTACCTCATCGCTCAGATGAAGGTCGATACTGTTGATATTGGCTTCGAGTTGCGCCAGGTTAGTGGCACCGATGATATTCGAGGCAACAAACGGGCGATGGTTGACAAAGGCCAGCGCCATCTGGGCCGGATCCAGGCCGTGCTTTTGAGCGATATCAACGTAGGCCCGGGTGGCTGCAACGCCCTGTGGGGTAAAGTAGCGCGAGAAGCGTTCGAATAGGGTACAGCGGGCGCCTTCAGGGCGGGCACCGTCCAGGTATTTGCCGCTCAGGGTACCAAAAGCTAGTGGGGAATAGGCCAGGAGCTCGACGCCTTCATGATGGCTGATCTCGGACAAACCGACTTCAAAGCTGCGGTTGAGCAGGTTGTAAGGGTTCTGGATGGAGATCACCCGAGGCAGACCGTGTTTTTCCGCCAGGCGCAGAAATGACATCACGCCCCAGGGGGTCTCGTTGGACAAGCCGATGTAGCGGATTTTTCCGGCCCGTACCAGCTCCGCCAGGGCTTCCAGGCTATCGGTCAGGGTCACGCCCGAGTGGTCTTCCTGATACTGGTAGTTTAGCTTGCCGAAGCAATTGGTTTCCCGCTGCGGCCAGTGCAACTGGTAGAGATCGATGTAGTCAGTTTGTAGTCGGCTGAGGCTGGTTTCCACCGCATCGTGGATATTACGGCGATCCAGCGCCATGTTGTCACGCACATGCGGGACTCCTCGGGGGCCGGCGACTTTGGTGGCAAGTACGACCTTATCCCGCAGGCCGGTTTTCTTGAGCCAACTGCCGATATAGGACTCGGTGAGCCCCTGGGTGTCCGGTTTGGGTGGGACCGGGTACATTTCAGCGGTGTCCATAAAATTGACGCCGCGTTCAAAGGCAAAATCGAGCTGGCTGTGTGCCTGGGCTTCGGTGTTTTGTTCACCAAAGGTCATGGTGCCGAGGCAGATCTTACTCACTTCGAGTGAGGAATGGGGGAGTCGGTGATATTCCATGAGCCCTCCTTGGACTGACTTTTGATGATTTGACTATAACCTGTCCAGAAGCTAAGGCAATGAATTAAATTGAAATCGGGGGCATTTTCGGGCTGTGACCTTGCTGATAGCGCGAACCTGACACATAGTTAAACACGGTACATGGTGTTGAAAGCCGGCACCGTGTCCATCTAAGCGGCCCTATTCTATGTCCAGCAGATTTGCTGCGGCGTTTCGAGGAGAAACAATGAAACTATCTCAGTTAAAGCACTGGCTGAAAGCAGACGGCGGCAAAGTGCCGACCTGTATTTTAACCAGCTACGCCGGATGCTCCGACTACCTGATGGAAGTGGAATTCAAAAATCAGCTTGAACCCCTGAAACATGAAAATGATGAGATGATCCGGTTCCAGTCGATCGAGCAGGTCAAGGAGCTGCTGCGACCGCTCGGCATTACTTCTGTGGTGCTACGGGTCACTGATCCTTATGATGAGTTCTCTCCTGACGGCCAGCTGTCTGATTGCCGCGAAGATATGGTCATCTCCCTGTAGCTGCCGGGCTAGAGCAGAAAAGCGCGTGTCAGCAACTCGGCAGTGAAGCTGGTTTTGAGGTAAAAACCGCGGGGACGGGTTTTGATGATCTGGCCGTTGGCGCCGTAGGCCTCAGTCAACGCCTTGCCGTTGGCGGCTTTGGGCCGCAATTGCAGGACTTCGCCGTGGCGGGCGGTAATGGCTTCGACCTGGCCCAGGACAATCATATCCATCAGCTCTTCCCAGTCATGGCGTAGCCGCTGCTCTTCGTCGGCGGACGGGCTCCAGAGCAGGGGGGATCCGACCCGCCGATCCCCCAGCGGAATATCCCGCTCGCCTTCGACCGGCACCCACAACACCCGCGCCAGCTTGTGGCGGATATGGCTGTTTTCCCAAGTCACCCCTTGCAGTCCCATTAACGGGGCCACACAGACAAAGGTGGTTTCCAGTGGTTTGCCGGTGTAACTGATTGGAATTGTTTTCAGTTCAATCCCCAATTCAATAAAGTCTGGCACCGGCTTGCTGCCGGCGGATGCCCCGAGATGCCATTCCAACAGCTGGCCAACCCAGCCTTTATCACGCCGTAGATCCGGCGGGGTGATCATACCGGCTTGTACGGCCAGCTCATCTAAGGTGAAGCCGGCCAGCTCGTGGGCACGGGAAAGCAGTTCCTGCTCGGTAAGGGGGGTCGGGCGCATAGTCAATCTGGGTTGGGGAATCCTTCATTCAGAGGGAGGCATACTAACACAGCCCATCTAAGCTGATAATAGGCACGCAGCTGGTGCATTGGCTCAGATACACGCAGGCATTGAGCCTGACTGTCCTGGCAAGGAAGGCGGTGGTCAGAAGGATCCTGGCCAAAGATATCCACAGACTGTGGGAGGAAACTTTTTACCCCCGACGGTCTGGGTATTTATCCAGGGGTTTGTTGGGATACTAATCACTTGATCGGTTGTTTTGTGACCGCTTTGGTCAGTCGGATGTGGATAAAAACAACGTTGGTTGATCTTTGACCGATCCGTTTTTTGGGGGAGAGGATCTTTGGGGAAAGAAGTTTTCTTGTTTTGTGTGATAATTTAATTATATGTTTTTAAATGGTTATATTGCTTTTTTGTCTGGTGTTGATACGAGCTTTATCAATAGCTCGCGCTGTAGAAACAGGTCTGACATCGGCTTCTGCACAAATCTATCCACAGAAATCGTGTATAAATGTGGGGTGGGTCTCATTTGCCTGTTTATAAACTCCTTGTATTGGGAAAGTTATCCAGAAATTGCGGGTTTTGTAGGAAAAAACAGTTATTAATTAGAATGTTTGTTTACCCATTGCAGCGACTGTGAAAAAATCACTGTTAATAGAGATTTATACTTGAGGTCGTCCAGTGATTGATGGCGATGGATACCGCCCGAATGTAGGGATTGTGATCTGTAATAGCCATGGCCAAGTGTTCTGGGCTCGACGATATGGACAACATTCCTGGCAGTTCCCCCAAGGCGGCATTGATGAAGGGGAAACGCCTGAACAGGCGATGTATCGGGAATTGTATGAGGAAGTAGGGCTTACCAAAAAAGATGTGCGGATTTTGGCATCCAGCCGCCACTGGTTGCGATACAAATTACCGAAGCGTCTGGTGCGGTGGGACTCGAAGCCTGTTTGTATCGGGCAAAAACAGAAATGGTTTTTGCTCAGCCTGGAATGTGATGAGTCAAAGGTGAATATGCAGCGTGGCAACACGCCGGAGTTTGATGGTTGGCGGTGGGTCAGTTATTGGTACCCGGTGCGTCAGGTTGTGTCTTTTAAACGTGATGTCTATCGGCGGGCGTTGAAAGAGTTTGCAGCGATGGCGATGCCGTTTAAAGAAAGGAAGGAGCGCAAAGGGAAGCGCAGAAACCGGCGAGGGTAGTCCGGCAATCCGTAAAGGTGAATTATGCTGACGCAGCTGAGAGAAATTGTGGAGAAAGTCGCCAGTGCGCCCAGCTTGATTGAATCACTCGATCAGCTGGTCGTCAGCACTTGCCAGGCCATGAAAACCGATTGCTGCTCGGTCTATATCGCCGATCATGAGCGGCACCAGTTCACCCTGATGGCCACCCAAGGCCTGACCAAACCCCATCATCAAGTATCGCTTGCCTTTGATGAAGGGCTGGTGGGCTTGGTCGGACGCACGGCCGAGCCAATCAATGTGGCCGATGCCCGTCACCACCCTCACTTCAAACACATGCCCGGAATTGGCGAAGAGTCGTTCGGCTCTTTTTTCGGTACGCCCATTATTCATCAGCGCCAGGTACTGGGGGTGCTGGTCATTCAGCAGCATCAACGGCGCGAGTTTGACGAAAGCGAAGAGTCCTTCCTGATCACCTTGGCAGCACAGTTGGCCATGATCCTGGCCCACGCCAAGGCTCAGGGGATGTGGCCGGATCAACGCGACGGTCTGCATTTAATCGGCTCTGCTGCTTCCAGTGGGGTGGCCGTGGCCCATGCCTGGTGGGATGACAACCAACCGCGGTTGGATCATGTACTGCCGGCCTCCTGCCTGGATGTTGAGGGTGAGCAGGAGCGACTGAGTATTGCCATTGATTTGGCCAGTGCTGAGTTTCGTCGTTTGCGTAAGCGTTTTGACAGCGAGCTGCACAAAGAGACGCTGGCGATTTTCGATCTGTTCAGTCATTTGCTCAATGATCCCATGTTGAGAAAGGATCTGTTTGCCCGCATTGCTCGCCGGGACATGGCCGAGTGGGCGATCCGCCAGGTCGTGGAAGCTTACTCGGATCGCTTTGCCAATATGAAGGATGATTACCTCAAGGAGCGGGCCCAGGATATTCGCGAGTTGGGCCAGCGCCTGTTGTTTTTCCTCCATAACAGCGAAGTCCATGAGCGTGACTGGGACAAGCCGGTTGTGCTGCTGACCCGGGAGCTGACTGCGGCCATGCTGGCCAGTGTCCCGCGTGATAAGCTGGCGGCGGTGGTCGCTCAGGAAGGGGCGGCCAACTCGCATGCGGCGATCCTCTCCCGGGCGTTGGGGATCCCCGCCATCATGGGGGTGGATTTTGTGCCGGAACTGGTGCATGGACGGCAGGTGATCGTCGATGGTTACCGCGGCGATCTGCTGGTCAACCCGAACCGCCATGTGCTGGCTGAATACCGGCGCCTGATGCGCGAAGAAGACGAGCTGGCGGAGCGGGTTGAGCAGGAGCTGGGGAAGGCGACTTACACCCGGGATCAGCAACGGGTCTATATCCATCTCAATGCCGGGCTCAGTGCCGATACCAGTATTGCCGTGAACGAAGGGGTGGACGGCGTGGGGCTATACCGGACGGAAGTCCCGTTTCTGCTCCAGCGCAGCTTCCCGTCGGAAGAAGAGCAGACCACCCAATATCGCTCGATTTTATCGATTTACCGTGACAAGCAGGTGGTGATGCGCACCCTGGATGTCGGGGGAGATAAGCCGCTGCCCTACCTGACGATCGAAGAAGATAATCCCTTCCTCGGCTGGCGGGGGATCCGCTTTACCTTAGATCATCCGGAAATATTCCTGATCCAGGTGCGGGCGATGCTCAAAGCCAGTATTGGCCTGGAGAATATGGATATCCTGCTGCCGATGATCTCCGGTATTGCCGAGTTGGATGACTCCATCGCGCTGATTAACCGGGCCTATCACGAAGTGGCGAAGTATGCTCAGGTTCACGGACAGACGCTGAAGCGGCCGCGGCTGGGGATCATGATCGAGGTGCCGTCGATTTTGTATCAGCTTCCGGCGCTGCGGGGCAAAGTTGATTTTATTTCGGTTGGGAGTAACGACTTAACCCAGTATTTACTGGCAGTGGACCGGAACAATGCACGGGTTGCCAGTGTCTATGATGCGTTGCATCCGGCAGTGTTGCATGCGCTGAAGCAGATTGTGGAGACCGCCGGGTCGATGGGGATACCGGTCAGTGTCTGTGGGGAGCTGGCCGGGGACCCGATTGGTGCCCTGCTACTGGTGGGCATGGGCTATCGCTCCCTGAGCATGAATACCCGCAATGTCGCCCGGATTAAATATCTGCTGCGCCATATTTCTGTCCTTGAAATGGAACAGCTCAGTCAGTTTGCGCTGCAGGCGACGTTTGGCGATGAAGTACGGGATAAAATTACCGCGTTTGTCGATGCCCAAGGTTTAGGCGGTTTTATCCGCGCAGGGAAAAAGTAGTAGGAAAAGATGACAGAAAATGCCTTGTGGCTGTTTGCCATGTGTTTGGGATTGGGGGGCTGTGTCGGCCTGTTGGCCGGATTACTGGGAATCGGCGGTGGCCTGGTGGTAGTGCCGGCCCTGGTTTGGCTGTTGCCGCAGGCCGGGATTGATACGGAACTGGTGATGCATATTGCCCTCGCCACGTCGCTGGCCAGTATTGCGCTCACTTCCGGCGCATCGGCGCGGAACCATTTTCGTTTGGGGAATGTCGACTTTACGATTGTGAAAAGTCTGGCACCCGGGGTGATTCTTGGCGGTCTATGCGGTAGTGTGATCGCCGAGCTGGTACCCAGTGCGCTGCTGCCGAAGATTTTCGCGGTGATTGTGTTGTTGCTGGCGCTGCAGATGCTGGTGTCGATGCGCTTTGACAGCCAGCGGCCGTTGCCGGGTCGGTTCGTTACTGTGTGCAGTGGCGGGGTTATTGGCGTGGTCTCCAGCCTGGCCGGGATCGGTGGCGGCTCGCTGACTGTGCCTTACCTGAGTGCACATGGGGTGGAGATGCGCCGGGCGATCGGGAGTGCTGCGCTGTCCGGGGCTCTGATTGCGATCGCCGGGATGGTTGGGTTTGTGACTGCCGGTATGGGTGACGAAGCCGTGCCGGCGATGAGTGTGGGTTATGTGTATTTGCCGGCCTTGGCCGGGATTGTGATGACCTCAATGGTAACGACCCGTTTCGGGGCGGCGCTGGTGAGTCGGCTGCCGACTGCGACACTGAAGAAAATATTTGCGGTCTTTTTACTGAGTATCGGTATCAAGATGTTTTTGGGATAATTACGAATAGAGGAGCTCGCCACCCGGTGGGCGCCTGGTTGACTGAGATTGATTGAATGAGCCAAGGTTATTTAACGTTTCCGAGTATTGACCCGGTGATTATTGAAATCGGCCCGCTGGCCGTGCGCTGGTATGGGCTGATGTATTTGCTCGGGTTCCTGTTTGCCATGTGGCTGGCCAACCGCCGGGCGGATAAGCCGGGCAGTGGCTGGACCCGCGAGCAGGTCAGCGATTTGCTGTTCGCCGGATTCCTTGGTGTGGTGCTGGGCGGGCGAATTGGCTACGTCCTGTTTTATAATTTTGATCTGTTCCTGGCCGATCCGCTGTATCTGTTCAAGGTCTGGACCGGCGGTATGTCGTTCCACGGTGGATTGTTGGGGGTGATCGCCGCCATGTTCTGGTATGCCCATAAACAGGGGCGAACCTTCTTTAACGTAGCCGACTTTGTCGCGCCGCTGGTCCCTTTCGGACTTGGCGTTGGTAGGCTCGGCAATTTTATCAACGGGGAGCTGTGGGGGCGGACTACCGACGTGCCGTGGGCGATGGTGTTCCCAACCGGCGGACCGTTGCCGCGCCATCCGTCCCAGCTCTATGAGTTCTTCCTCGAAGGCCTGGTGCTGCTGATCATCCTGAATGTCTTTATCCGCAAGCCGCGCCCGGCCGGGGCGGCCTCAGGCCTGTTCCTGGTTGGCTACGGCAGCTTCCGCTTTATTGTCGAGTACTTCCGCGAGCCGGATGCGCACCTGGGGCTGTTTGGCGGCTGGATCAGCATGGGGCAGATCCTGTCGTTGCCGATGGTGATTGGCGGCCTGTTGCTGATGTTGTGGGCGTATAAGTTTCAGCCTCGCAACAAAACGGCATAGGCCGTGAAACCCCCGGTCACTCCGGGGGAATGAGCGATTGACCACAGGCAGCCTTTCGGCTGCCTGTTTTGGTTCATTCTGATAAAATTGAGCCCAACGGCGTACCGCAGCGGTACGGCTTAACGAACAACGGGTGGGAAAATGAAGCAGTATTTGGCGCTCTGCCAGCGCATTATCGATGATGGCGTATGGGTTGAAAATGAGCGAACCGGAAAGCGTTGTCTGACGGTGATCAATGCCGATCTGACCTATGATGTCGCGAACAATCAGTTTCCGCTGATCACGACGCGCAAAAGCTTCTGGAAAGCGGCGATTGCCGAGCTTTTGGGGTATCTGCGCGGCTATGACAACGCGGCGCAGTTTCGTGCGATTGGCTGCAACACCTGGAATGCCAATGCCAATGAGAACCAGGCCTGGTTGAACAACCCGCACCGCAAGGGTGAAGATGATATGGGCCGAGTGTACGGGGTGCAGGGACGCCGCTGGCAGAAGCCTGATGGCTCGGCGGTCGATCAATTGCGTAAAATCGTCGATGATCTCAGTCGTGGGATTGATGATCGGGGAGAGATCCTGACGTTCTACAACCCGGGCGAGTTTGATCGCGGTTGTCTGCGTCCGTGTATGCATACCCATACCTTCTCTCTGCTGGGGGATACGCTGTATCTCACCAGCTACCAGCGCTCCTGTGATGTGCCACTGGGGCTGAACTTTAATCAGGTCCAGGTCTTCACCCTGTTGGCGCTGATGGCCCAGATCACCGGCCACAAGCCGGGGCAGGCGTATCACAAGATTGTCAATGCCCACATCTATGAAGATCAGCTGGCGCTGATGCGTGACGTGCAGCTCAAGCGCGAGCCGTTCCCGTCACCGCAGCTAAACATCAACCCGGATATCCGCTCGCTCGAGGATCTTGAAACCTGGGTCACGCTGGATGATTTCGAAGTCACTGGCTATCAACATCACGAGGCGATCCAGTACCCATTCTCCGTATAATACCAATCGTGGTAAATAACGAGTCATCTCAGCTGGTTAAAACGCTCGATAACTGCGTTAGAGTTTTTGATTGTAGAATAACTACTTATCGAAAATAATCCGCGTTGGTCTCAAGCATTATTCCTGTGTTATTTCAGATCACTGACTTACTGTGATTGGTATAAGGCTTCGGCCATGGCAGCATTTGAGGTATTAGAACGACAAAGGCCCCGCATGAGCGGGGCCTTTGATTTGGAGCAGGTTGCGATTAGGCGGTAAAGGCCAGGATAGAGCCGGGAATTGCGATAAACACCAGGCCCAGGTAACCGGCAACTGCGGCTTTGTGGCGGGTTGCCAGATCGCTGAGGTAGAACGCGGCCTTCAGTGGCAGTTCGCGCAGGACAGGCACACCGAAAATAAACAGGGTCGCCAGAACGTTAAACGACAGGTGGACCAGGGCAATCTGCAGTGCGAATACGGCATTGTCACCAGAGATAGCTGTGGCAGCCAGCAGGGCGGTAATACAGGTGCCGATGTTCGCCCCCAGGGTAAACGGATACACCTCACGGACTTTCAGAACGCCGGTACCGACCAGCGGGACCATCAGGCTGGTGGTGGTCGATGAAGACTGAACCAGAACCGTCACGACGGTGCCTGAGGCGATTCCGTGGACCGGACCGCGGCCAATCGCACTTTTCAGAATTTCGCGGGCACGTCCAACCATCAGGCTGCGCATCAGTTTACCCATGACCGTAATGGCCAGGAAGATCAGGGCGATACCAATGAAGATCAATACCACGCCACCCATGTTACCCAGAGCTTCCAGCGGTCCTTTTACGGCAGCGACAGCAGGTTTGGTCAGCGGCTTCATGAAGTTCAGCCCTTTGATGCTCATGTTGCCGGCATCCATCAGCGGCGCAACCAACCATGAAGAAACTTTATTGAGGATCCCAAACATCATTTCCAGCGGGAGGAAGATGACGACTGCCAGCAGGTTGAAGAAGTCGTGTACGGTTGCACTGGCAAACGCACGGCGGAATTCATCTTTGCAACGGGCGTGGCCAAGGCTGACCAAGGTGTTGGTTACTGTGGTGCCGATATTGGCACCCATCACCATCGGAATCGCCGTCTCAACCGGCAGGCCACCGGCGACCAGGCCGACGATAATTGAAGTCACGGTGCTGGAGGACTGGATCAGTGAGGTTGCTACCAGGCCTATCATCAGGCCGGCAACCGGGTGGGATGCGAATTCAAACAGCGTCTTGGCTTGTTCGCCGACTGACCATTTGAAGCCACTGCTCACCATCGAGACAGCAACCAGCAGAATGTAAAGCATGAACGCCAGGTTAGCCCAGCGGACCCAGCGCATAGAGCTGCTTATCGGTTCAGCAGTAGTGGCTTGGGTAGTCATAATCATTTCTCCATGACAAGCGTATGTCGTTTGGGTTTCATTAAGGTGAAATCTGCGGGCGATGGTAGAGATCGAATATTTCAGAAATATGACATTTTTTATTACGGCGGAAATTTGTGGTTGTTTTGTGACCAGCCAGGGTGGGGGAAATGTAACGGAGTTTATACGCCTCAGTTCAACACCATGTTTTATAATAGATTTATCATTTTTTTGTCTGCCGGGCGCTCGCGGAGCTTTTTGCTCTTTTTTCGGTCTGGGATAGCACCGTTGTATATTTAGTAAGTATTTTCATAGTAATAAATATGACACCCAGAGGGGCAAAACATTAATTGTGCGGAATATTGCTTTGTATACCCCCAGATACCTCGGTTTTTTCGATACCTCATCTCTAAACAAACGATTTTTCAGAGTAGGATTCTGAAGACTAAACTACTTTTACACATATATTGTGACATTTGTTTCATGCTAAGGAGTGACGGTCGATGACCGATGCAATTCGTAAATTTCTCAAATTAGAGTCTGCCGGCGGGATTATTCTGATTGTTGCCGCCGCGATCGCAATGATGATTGCTAACTCGCCTCTGGAGCCTCTGTATAACGGCACCCTGCACAGCTATGTTGCCGGGCTTTCTGTGTCGCATTGGATCAACGATGGTCTGATGGCTATCTTCTTTTTACTGATCGGCCTCGAAGTGAAGCGCGAGCTGATTGAGGGCGCGCTCAATACCAAAGAAAAAGCGATCTTCCCTGCCATTGCTGCGTTGGGCGGCATGCTGGCACCTGCGCTGGTGTATGTGGCATTTAATGCCGCTGATCCGATGGCCGTTAAAGGCTGGGCGATCCCGGCTGCGACGGATATTGCCTTTGCCCTGGGGATCATGGCGCTGCTGGGGAACCGGGTGCCGGTCTCGCTGAAAGTATTCCTGCTGGCCCTGGCGATTATCGATGACCTCGGTGTGATCGTTATTATTGCCCTGTTCTACAGCAGCGATTTGTCGACCATGGCGTTGACTGTGGCCTTTGCCGCGACCGCAGCCCTGTTCGTGATGAATGCCAAGAATGTCACTAAGCTGTCCTGGTACCTGGTGGTGGGTGCGGTGCTCTGGGTGAGCGTATTGAAGTCGGGTGTGCATGCCACCCTGGCCGGTGTGGTGCTTGGCTTTGCGATCCCGCTTTCCGGCGGTGAATCGAAAGATGGCAAGCAGCAATCGCCGCTGAAGCATTTGGAGCATGCCCTGCATCCGTATGTTGCATTCCTGATTCTGCCGCTGTTTGCTTTTGCTAATGCCGGGATCTCTCTGGAAGGGGTTTCCCTGGGCGGCCTTGCCTCGATGCTGCCGCTGGGGATTGCGCTGGGCCTGTTTGTCGGCAAGCCGCTCGGGATTTTCAGTGCCAGCTACCTGGCGGTGAAAAGTGGGGTTGCGAAACTGCCTGACGGCATTGGTTTCCGGCATATCTTTGCGGTGTCAGTGCTGTGCGGAATTGGATTTACCATGTCGATCTTTATTTCATCCCTGGCGTTTGTAGGAGCTCCGGAAGATTTCAGCACCTATTCGCGCCTGGGTATCCTGTTAGGATCCACCGTCTCGGCTGTGGTCGGTTATGCCATGTTGAGTCGGTCTTTGCCAAAAGTGGAGGCATAATATGCGTTATCTTCTGAGCGTCGCATTGCTGATATCGTCAGCGACGATAGCAGCTCCGGATTATGAGAGCTGTACCACCGACAATAAGGATACGGAAATCTGCCAGGCTTATCTGGCTGGCGTGAACCAGAGTAGGACAAGTGTGGAAACTGCAGCAATGATGAAGCAGGAAGATAATTTTCGCACCCGTGCCCTAGAGCAGCGTGTCGGTGAACGATACCGGAAATCAGTCAGTTTGGATAAATTGCCGGAAACCTCGACCAACTAGACGGGTTGGTTTTGGCTATTCCTTGACCCAGGCTATTGAAGACCCCGGAGGCTCAGCGTAAGCTGCGTCTCTGGGGTTTTTTATTGGATTCAACACGGCGACATGTCTCATCTTAATTACAACCACCTCTATTACTTCTGGATGGTCTGCAAACAAGGTTCGGTGACCAAAGCTGCCGACGCCTTGTTTCTGGCACCGCAAACGGTCACCGGCCAGATCCGGGCGCTGGAAGAGCGGCTGAAGGGCAAGCTGACCAAGCGGGTCGGCCGCACTATCGAGCCGACCGAGCTGGGGCAGCTGGTGTTTAAGTACGCCGACAAGATGTTTGATCTCAGTTATGAGATGCTCGATATCGTCAACTATACCCAGCGGGAAAACCAGTTGCTGGAGGTCGGGGTGGCCGACGCTTTGTCGAAGCGCCTGGTCAGCAAGGTGCTGCTCGAGGGGATCCCCGAGGACGAGCGGATCCACCTGCGCTGTTATGAATCGACCCACGAGATGCTCCTTGAGCAGCTGTCGCAGCATAAACTGGATATGATCCTGTCGGACTGCCCGGTCGACTCGACGCAGAGCCCTGGCCTCTACAGTAAGAAGCTTGGCGAGTCGAGCATGAGCTTTTTCTGCTCGGCCCCATCTAAGTCCTTCAATTTTCCGGCCTGTATCGAAGACTATAAGTTACTGGTTCCGGGGCGCCGGACGGCAATGGGGCGAAAATTGCATCAATGGTTCGATCAGCAGGGGATCACCCCAAATATTCTCGGTGAATTCGATGATGCGGCGCTGATGAAGGCGTTTGGTGGTTATCACCAGTCGATGTTTGTTGCCCCGTCTATTTATGCATCGGAAATTGAAGACTCGCACCATATCAAAGAAGTGAATCGGGTGCGGGAAATTAAGGAAGAGTACTACGTGATTTTTGCCGAGCGGATGATCATGCACCCGGCGGTGAAAAAGATTTGCGAGGCGGATTTTAGGAAATTGTTCCGTTAATGTTGCACTTGCGGTTCTGTCAGCACGAAAATTCAACATTCTCGGCTAGAAAACCCTGTTTGAATTAAGTATATTAGCATTATCTTAATTTTAATGATGGTGGCAGGATGGAACGACAGCAAATGGAGCAAAATGCACCCAAGGCCGTAGCGTTACTGAAAGCCATGGCGAATGAAAGACGTTTGTTTATTCTGTGCTATTTGCTGGAAGGAGAAATGTCAGTCGGGATGATGAGTGAGAAACTGGGGCTGAGCCAGTCAGCATTATCTCAGCATTTGGCATGGTTGCGTCGGGACGGATTGGTGGAGACCCGCAAAGTTGCTCAAACCGTGTACTACCGGCTGAAAAGCGATGAGGTCCGGGCCATGATTGAGTTGCTGCACAAGATGTACTGCAAGCCTTAGCTGTTCGTGTATCAAGCGTGAGACAAAACCAAAGGCACAAAAAAACCGGCTCAAGAGCCGGTTTTTTCTTACTAGCAAATCACAACTCTTACAGAGCTTTGATTTTCGCTGCCAGGCGTGCCTTGTGACGTGCTGCCTTGTTTTTGTGGATCAGGCCTTTAGTAGCCATGCGATCCATTACAGGTTGCATTTCAGCGAAAGCTTGAGTAGCGGCTTCTTTGTTGCCAGCTTCGATTGCAGCGATAACTTTTTTGAAGAAAGTGCGCATCATAGAACGACGGCTAGCGTTGTGCTGGCGACGTTTCTCAGAAGTGATAGCACGTTTCTTAGCAGATTTGATATTTGCCAAGGGTGTAACTCCCAAATTCTTGGTACGGTGACAATTTAAGGCCGAGGACTATGCCTGCAAAACCAGAGATTGTCAAATGATTTGTGCAAATATCCGCCTGACCAACAGAATTGGCACTTGCGGATGAACACGGTTAATATGGCGGCAGATTTTACCAGCATTTCGCCCTGTAAGTCACCTTTCTGGGCTATCTTTGTGAGGTTTTTTTTGTGAGCAAGCGTCTATTGCGCTCAGGGATGATTGTCAGCACCATGACACTGGTCTCTCGGGTGTTGGGTTTGGTGCGTGATGTGGTTGTCGCCAACCTGATGGGGGCGGGGGCTGCCGCTGATGTTTTCTTCTTCGCCAATAAGATCCCGAACTTTCTCCGTCGGTTGTTTGCCGAGGGGGCATTCTCTCAGGCGTTTGTCCCGGTGTTAACCGAATCTCATGCCGCCGGTGATATAGATCAGACCCGACAGCTGATCGCCCGGGCCTCCGGAACGCTGGGCGGGATTGTCACTGTGGTGACCCTGCTCGGGATCCTGTGCTCCGGCGTGGTGACGGCTTTGTTCGGCGCCGGCTGGTTTATCGACTGGCTCCATGGCGGACCGGCAGCGCCGAAGTTTGAGCTGGCCTCCTTGCTGCTCAAGATCACCTTCCCGTACCTGTGGTTTATTACCTTTGTCGCCCTGTCCGGCGCTATTCTCAATACCCTGGGCAAGTTTGCGGTCTCTTCTTTTACCCCGGTATTCCTCAATGTGGCCATTATTGGCTGTGCCTGGTTGCTGGCGCCGAACCTGGCCCAGCCGGAAATCGGACTGGCGATCGGGGTGTTCCTCGGCGGGCTGATCCAGTTTCTGTTCCAGCTGCCGTTCCTCTATAAAGAGGGAATGCTGGTCAAACCCAAGTGGGGGTGGCGGGATCCGGGGGTGGTCAAAATCCGTACCCTGATGATCCCGGCGCTGTTCGGTGTCTCGGTCAGCCAGATCAACCTGTTGTTTGACACCTTCATTGCCAGTTTTCTGGTTACCGGCTCCATCAGCTGGCTCTATTACTCGGACCGCTTGCTGGAGTTTCCGCTCGGCCTGTTCGGGATCGCCATTGCCACAGTGATCCTGCCGGCCTTGTCGCGCAAGCATGTCGATCAGAGCCGGGAGCATTTCGCCCACACCATGGACTGGGGGGTGCGTATGGTGCTGTTGCTCGGTCTGCCGGCCATGCTGGGTCTGATGGTGCTGGCCAAGCCGATGCTGATGGTGCTGTTTATGCGCGGTGAGTTCTCGCCGGCGGATGTCGAGCAGGCGTCGCTGTCGCTGCTGGCCTACGCCTCGGGCTTGCTCAACTTCATGCTGATCAAGGTGCTGGCGCCGGGTTATTATGCCCGTCAGGATACCAAGACCCCGGTGCGTTACGGCATTATTGCGATGATCAGCAACATGGTGTTTAACGCGATTTTCGCCTACTTCTATGGCTATGTCGGCCTGGCGATGGCCACGGCGCTTTCTGCGTTGGTCAATGCCGCCTTGCTCTATCGCGGTTTGCATCGTGCCGGGGTGTATCAGCTAACGGCCACTACTCTGTGGTTTGTCGCCCGCCTGGTGGTTGCGGGGGCGGTGATGGTGGCGGTGTTGCTGTGGTTCTGTCCGCCGATGAGCCAGTGGCTGGCCTGGTCTCTGCTGGAGCGGGTGTTGTGGCTGGCGGCGACCATTGGCCTCGGGGCAGGGAGCTACATGGCCATGGTGCTGCTGCTGGGGGTGCGTTTGCACCATCTCAAAGCGGAAGGCGATGCGGCCCCGAGCCTGGATGAATCCGGCGAAAGCGGCAGAACTTGATTCAAATTGGTACGATGGACACAGAGTAGTATATAATCCGTCAGTTTTTCACTCTGCGAATATGAAATCGGCACATGGAATTAATCCGAGGCATACATAACATCAAGCCAGAGCATCACGGTTGCGTGTTGACCATCGGCAACTTTGATGGCGTTCATCTGGGACACCAGGCCGTCTTAGGCCAGGTGTTGGCCAAGGCGCGGGCGCTGAGCCTGCCGGCAACGGTGATGAGTTTTGAGCCGCAGCCGATGGAATTGTTCGCCGCAGAGAAGGCTCCCGCCAGGCTGACGCGCTTTCGTGATAAATACCTGCAACTGAAGCAGGTCGGCGTCGAGCGCCTGTTGTGTGTCAATTTTAACAGCCGCTTTGCCAATATGTCGGCGCAAGACTTTGTCCGCCGCTTGTTGGTCAAGCAATTGGGTGTTAAGTTTTTGGTTGTCGGTGACGATTTCCGTTTTGGCCAAGGCCGGCGCGGTGATTTTGCAACCCTGGTTGCCGCCGGCAAAGAATTTGGCTTTACGGTGGTCAGTACCCACAGTTTTTGTGTTTCGGCACAACGGGTGAGCAGTACCGCGATCCGTGAGGCTCTGGCAAATGATGATTTGCCGCTGGCCGAGTCTCTGCTGGGGCGTCCGTATAGTATCAGCGGACGGGTGTCCCACGGGCGTAAACTTGGCCGGACGATCGGTTTTCCGACCGCTAATGTGCCCTTAAAGCGCCGGGTTTCGCCGGTCTCCGGGGTCTATGCGGTTGAAGTCTATGGCGTCAATGGCGAGCCGGTTTCCGGTGTCGCCAATGTCGGCCGCCGACCGACCGTCAATGGTGTCCGGCAACAGCTGGAAGTTCACCTGTTTGATTTTCAGTCTGATCTCTACGGGCATCAGATTGAGGTTGTGCTGCACCATAAGCTGCGTGACGAAATAAAATTTGAATCATTCGATGCGCTCAAAGCGCAAATAGAGCGTGATGCTCAAACAGCACGGGTGTGGCTGTCTGAGCGTAAAAATGTCCCACTTCGCCCAAGTAACGGAATCGAGAATCAATGAGCGACTATAAAGATACCCTGAACCTGCCTGAAACAGGGTTTCCGATGCGAGGCAATCTTGCGAATCGCGAGCCTGCGATGCTTAAGCGTTGGTATGATGAAGATCTTTACGGTGAAATCCGTAAAGCCAAAAAGGGTAAAAAATCCTTTGTATTACACGATGGCCCTCCGTATGCCAACGGTGATATTCACATTGGTCACGCACTGAATAAGATTCTTAAAGACATCATTATTAAGTCGAAGACGCTGTCTGGATATGATGCGCCTTACATTCCTGGCTGGGACTGCCACGGTCTGCCGATCGAACTGATGGTCGAGAAGAAAGTGGGTAAGCCGGGCCAGAAAGTGACCGCGGCGGAGTTTCGTGAAAAATGTCGCGCCTATGCAGCCGGTCAGGTGGAAGGCCAGAAAGAGAGCTTTATCCGCCTGGGTGTGCTGGGTCAGTGGGACAAGCCATACCGCACCATGGATTTTGAGACCGAAGCGAACATCATCCGCTCGCTGGGTAAAATCGCCGATCAGGGTCACCTGCTCAAAGGCTTTAAGCCGGTGCACTGGTGTACCGACTGTGGCTCTGCCCTGGCAGAAGCCGAAGTGGAGTATAAAGATAAAATCTCCCCATCGATTGATGTGAAATTCAAGGCCGCTGATGAAGCCGCGGTGGTTGCCAAGTTCAGCTGCGCCGAAGGCCATCAGGGCCAGGGCGACGTCTCGATCGTGATCTGGACCACCACCCCCTGGACACTGCCGGCCAACCGCGCGATTGCGTTGCGTGATGATCTGGAATACGTGCTGATCCAAACCGAGGGCGAGACCCCTGAGCGCCTGATTGTTGCGGCTGAGCTAGCGAGCGATGTGATGGCACGTGCCGGTGTCGAGCACTACCATAACCTGGGTTTCTGTAAAGGTGCCGAGCTGGATCTGATGCGCTTCAACCACCCGTTCTACAGCTATCATGTGCCAGTGGTCCTGGGCGATCACGTCACCACTGAGTCAGGGACCGGCTGTGTTCACACCGCCCCTGGTCACGGCCAGGAAGACTTTGCTGTGGGCCAGAAATACGGCCTGGAAGTGGCGAACCCGGTCGGCAGTAACGGGGTTTACCTGCCGGATACCGAGCTGTTTGCCGGTCAGCATGTGTTTAAAGCCAACGATGCTGTGGTTGAAGTACTGAAAGCGCACGGCGCGCTGCTGCACCACCATGCTTACGAGCACAGCTACCCGCACTGTTGGCGTCACAAAACGCCGATCATCTTCCGTGCCACCCCGCAGTGGTTTGTGTCGATGGATCAGGCCGGTTTGCGGGCCAAAGCGCTGGAAGAGATCAAAGGCGTTCAGTGGATGCCGGAATGGGGTCAAAGCCGCATTGAGTCGATGGTTGAAGGCCGTCCGGAGTGGTGTATCTCCCGTCAGCGTACCTGGGGTGTGCCGATTGCCCTGTTTGTCCACAAAGAAACGCAAGAGCTGCATCCAAACACCGGCGAGTTGATTGAAAAAGTCGCCCAGCTGGTTGAGCAAAAAGGCATTCAGGCCTGGTGGGATCTGGATCCGGCCGAGTTGATGGGCGCAGACGATGCTGCCAACTACGAAAAAGTACTCGATACTCTGGATGTCTGGTTTGACTCCGGTGTGACGCACTTCTCCGTGGTTGACAGCCGTGAAGAATACAACGGCCACAATGCTGATCTGTACCTGGAAGGCTCAGACCAGCACCGTGGCTGGTTCCAGTCGTCGCTGATCTCCTCGGTGGCGATGAAAGGCAAGGCGCCGTACAACCAGGTTCTGACCCACGGCTTCGTGGTCGATGGCCAGGGCCGTAAGATGTCAAAATCAATCGGCAACGTAGTGGCGCCGAAAGATGTCACCAACAAACTGGGTGCCGATATCCTGCGCCTGTGGGTTGCCTCGACGGACTACACAGGTGAGGTTGCAGTCTCGGATGAGATCCTCAAGCGCTCTGCCGATGCGTATCGTCGTATCCGCAATACCGCACGCTTCTTCCTGGCCAACCTGAGTGGCTTCAACCCGGCGACCGATTGCGTGGCGCCGGAAGAGATGGTGGCGCTGGATCGCTGGGCTGTGGGTCGTGCGAAAGCGGCGCAGGCAGACATCATCAAAGCGTATGATGAGTACAACCTGCATGCGGTGACACAGCGTCTGATGCATTTCTGCTCCATCGAGATGGGCTCCTTCTACCTCGATGTGATCAAAGACCGTCAGTACACCGCCAAACGCGGCGGCCACGCCCAGCGTAGCTGTCAGACCGCGCTTTACTACATTGTCGAAGCCCTGGTGCGCTGGATGGCGCCGATCATGTCATTCACTGCCGATGAAATCTGGAACGAGATGCCGGCTGCGCAGGGCAACGGCGAGTCGCGCGACAAGTTTGTCTTCACCGGTGAGTGGTTCGAAGGTCTGTTTGGTCTGGCGGACGGCGAAGCGATGAACAACGATTTCTGGGCTGAGATCCAGCAAGTTCGCGGCGCGGTCAACAAGCTGCTGGAAGCGGCCCGGAACGAGAAAGTGATCGGTGGTGCGCTGCAGGCGGAAGTGACCCTATTTGCCCATGAAGGCCTGGCCGCGAAGCTGAACCAACTGGAAGATGAGCTGCGTTTCGTGCTGCTGACATCAAAAGCTGAAGTCGTGGTGGCGGATAGTCAGCCAGCAGGTGCGCAGGCCACCGAGATGGAAGGTTTGTTCGTGACTGTGGCTGCTTCTGAAGCTGAGAAGTGTGACCGCTGTTGGCACCATGTGGCCGATGTCGGTGCGACCGAAGGCCATGAAGCAATCTGTGGCCGTTGCGTGAGCAATGTTGACGGAGACGGAGAAGAGCGTAAGTTTGCCTGATGACTGATTTATCGCCGAAACATAAACTATCGTTGAAGGCATCCGGAGTGCGCTGGCTGTGGCTGGCGGCTCTGGTTTACCTGCTGGATATAGGCAGCAAGCTGCTGGTGATGAACACCATGGAGTATGGCTGGCCGAACCGGATTGAACTGCTGCCGTTTTTTAACCTGCTGTATGTTCACAATTACGGTGCGGCATTCAGCTTCCTGAGTGATGCCGGTGGCTGGCAGCGCTGGTTGTTTACGGCAATCGCATTAGGGGTTTGTAGTTTGCTGGTGTTCTGGATGCGCCGCTCGCCGGCCTCGAACAAGCTGGCCAACAGTGCCTATGCCCTGATTATTGGGGGCGCGCTGGGCAACCTGTCTGATCGTCTGTACCACGGCTTTGTGGTTGATTTTCTGGATTTTTATGTCGGTAGCTATCACTGGCCGGCATTTAATATTGCGGATATGGCGATTGTTGCTGGTGCCGGTTTGATCATTCTGGAAGGTTTTTTGACCGATAAGAAAAAGCAACCTGCGAATCACTAAAATCAGTCATCGCCGATAACCCTGAGCGCTGTCCGTTGATACGGGCGGCGCTTTGTTGTTAAATGGGCGCTAATCAGAACAGGCCCAGGCCAGGGCGGGATCAGGCAAGACTGAAACCGTTTTGGAGACGCCATCCATTACAAGACCTTAAAGGACCCTACATGTCGGTGATTACGGAAAACAGTGAAGTACTGATGCATTTTGCCATTAAACTGGAAGATGGTTCGGTTGCAGAATCAACCCAGGCGATGGGAAAGCCGGCAAAGTTTCGCATGGGTGACGGCAGCCTGACCGATAATTTTGAGCAGTGCCTGCTGGGGCTCAAGGCCGGTGACAAGAGCAGCTTTGAGCTGGCACCGGAAGATGCTTTTGGTCTGCCGAATCCGGATAATATCCATCATGTTGATCGGACCAAATTCGGCACGGACGCCCCGGCAGAAGTGGGCAACATCATTGCCTTTGCCGGACCGGACGGGCAGGATATCCCGGGCGTGATCACATCCGTTACCGGTGATTCCGTAACTGTGGACTTCAACCACCCGCTTGCCGGACATCGGGTGACGTTCGACGTTGAAGTTGTGACTATAGAGAATTAAGAGCTGTTAGCCATGAAAATCTTACTCGCCAATCCACGCGGTTTTTGTGCCGGTGTTGACCGTGCCATCAGTATTGTTGAGCGGGCACTGGAGTTATATCAGCCGCCGATTTATGTCCGCCATGAAGTGGTGCACAACCGTTTTGTCGTGGAAGGGCTGAAGCAGCGCGGCGCGATTTTCGTCGAAGAGTTGCATGAAGTGCCGGACGACAATATCGTCATTTTTTCGGCGCATGGGGTGTCGCAGGCAGTGCGACATGAAGCCAAAGCCCGTCAGCTGACGGTGTTTGATGCCACCTGTCCGCTGGTAACCAAGGTTCATATGGAAGTGGCGCGCGCCAGCCGCCGCAATATGGAGGTGGTGCTGATCGGCCACGCCGGCCACCCGGAAGTTGAAGGCACCATGGGCCAGTACGCCAGTGATACCGGCGGCATGTATTTGGTGGAAACCCCGGCCGATGTCGACAAGCTGGTGGTCAAAGATCCATCCAACCTGCATTATGTCAGCCAGACCACGCTGTCAGTGGATGAAACGGCCGATGTGATCGACAAGCTGCGCGAAGTTTTCCCGCAGATCCAGGGGCCGCGTAAAGATGACATCTGCTATGCCACTCAGAATCGCCAGGATGCTGTGCGCGAGATGGCAGAGACCGTGGATGTGATGATCGTGGTTGGCTCTAAGAACTCCTCCAACTCTAATCGCTTACGCGAGTTGGCAGAAAAGCTGGGCACGCCGGGGTATTTGACCGATTGCCCGGAAGATGTGCAACCGGTCTGGTTTGATGGCAAGCAGAAAGTCGGGATCACCGCCGGCGCTTCAGCACCGGAAGAGCTGGTCAATCAGATTATTGCCCGGATCCAGGAACTGAGCGGCGCCGAAGTTGAAGAGCTGACAGGGCGTGAAGAGAATATGTTCTTTGAAGTACCGCGCGAGCTGCAGGTCAAAAATGTCGGGTAATCCCCTTCACTGAAGTATTTAAATAGCCCCGGTCTTACACCGGGGCTTTTTTTATCCGGGTCAACAGGCTACATTGGAGAGCTACCAATTATCCAGATGATCAGGGAGACAGAACGCAATGGTCAGAATTGCGATTGCAGGCGCGGCAGGGCGCATGGGGCGTCAGTTGCTGAAAGCGACACACCTTTCGGAGCAGGCGACACTGGGCGCGGCCACAGAGCGCAGTGGCTCATCACTGGTGGGGGCCGATGCCGGTGAGCTGGCTGGGGTCGGTAAAGTGTCGGTTACCATTGTCGATGATCTGGTGACCGCGAAAGATGACTTTGATGTGCTGATCGATTTTACCGCGCCGGTGGCCACTCTGGCGAACCTGGCGTTTTGCCGTCAGCACGGGAAGAAAATTGTGATCGGCACCACCGGGTTCAGCGATGAGGAGCGGGCGCAGATTGATGCAGCGGCCGAGCAGGTGCCGGTGGTGATGGCGCCGAACTACAGCGTCGGGGTCAACCTGGTGTTTAAGCTGCTGGAAAAAGCGGCCCAGGTGATGGGGGATTACTGTGATATTGAAGTCATTGAAGCCCACCACCGTCATAAAGTCGATGCCCCGTCCGGGACTGCAATCGGCATGGGCGAAGCGATTGCCGGTGCGATGGGCAATAAGCTCAGTGATGTGGCGGTCTATGCCCGCGAGGGGATCACGGGTGAGCGCAGCCGGGATGAAATCGGCTTTGCTACCATCCGTGCCGGTGACATCGTCGGCGAGCATACCGCGATGTTTGCCGATATCGGCGAGCGGGTTGAAATCACCCATAAAGCCACCGATCGGATGACCTTTGCCAACGGCGCGGTGCGCGCTGCTGCCTGGCTTAATGATAAACAGCCGGGTTTCTATACCATGCAGGATGTGCTCGGACTCGATACGCTCTAAGCGTATTTCCGCTCGAACAGCCCACCAAATCAACAGGGTGATGCCGTTATCAACGATAACAGCATCACCCTGTTTTTTTATCCGAATGTCATAATTATTATGCATCACTGCACTCAAAGTGAATAAATAGTGGTTTTATGCACCTGAGCATGCCTTTGCGCCTTGTTGCGTCGTTTAGAACCTGGGGAAGCTAAGTTTAGTATTTGTTTTGTTGATTTGGCTGTAATTCTTGCTTGTATTGCTGTAAATGCGACTTTAAGTCCTGGTTTTTTGCCGTTGTGGGATGGCTTTTATTTTTTCTCGTGGCGGTGATTTTAGGCAAACGATAACCTGATTTTTTGGTTCGTTTGGGGCGTTGAAATAACCGACTTAAGTGTGACTTATCCAGGTTACGGGCGGGGTTTTTGCTTGGGTTGCTAAAAATAAAATTTATTTTGGTGCTTCGGTTGACACTTTTCACAGTCATCTCTAGAATGCGCGCAATTTGTCAAAAATCAGCTTGACTCGCTTTTTGACTTTGTATGGAATGGGTAATTGCAAGTTTATCTGTTTTAGCTGCATTTTTATTATTCTAAATCTCTGGAGGTTGTCTTGAGCAAATCAGCGCTGTTAGTCCTGGAAGATGGGACAGTGTTCCACGGCGTGTCCATCGGGGCAGATGGTTCGGCTGTTGGTGAAGTCGTTTTTAACACCTCGATGACGGGGTATCAGGAAATCCTCACCGACCCTTCTTATTCACAACAGATAGTGACTCTCACTTACCCCCATATTGGCAATACCGGAACTAATTCCGAAGACGAAGAATCCTCCTCCATCCACGCGCAAGGCCTGGTGATTCGCGATCTCCCCCTCATCGCTTCCAACTTCCGAAATCAGCAATCCCTTTCTGATTACCTGAAATCCCAAAACATCGTTGGCATCGCAGACATTGATACCCGCAAACTGACGCGCCTGTTGCGTGAGAAAGGGGCGCAGAATGGCTGCATCATGGCGGGCGAGCACCTGGATGAAGCGCTGGCGCTGGCCAAAGCAAAAGATTTCCCGGGCCTGAAAGGGATGGATCTGGCTAAAGAAGTGACCACTGCGGAAGCTTACCCGTGGAAGCAGGGCTCCTGGACGCTGACCGGCGGTCTGCCGGAAGCCAAAGATGACAGTGAGCTGCCGTACCACGTTGTGGCGTACGACTTTGGTGCCAAGCGCAATATCCTACGCATGTTGGTTGACCGCGGTTGCCGCCTGACGGTGGTCCCGGCGCAGACCTCGGCAGAAGAAGTGCTGGCGATGAACCCGGACGGTGTCTTCCTGTCCAACGGTCCGGGTGACCCGGAGCCATGTACCTATGCCATTGAAGCGACCAAAGTGTTTCTGGATAAAGGCTTGCCAATCTTCGGGATCTGCCTGGGCCACCAAATCCTGGCCCTGGCCAGCGGTGCGCAGACTGTGAAAATGAAGTTCGGCCATCATGGTGCCAACCACCCGGTGAAAGACTTAGACCGTGATGTGGTAATGATCACCAGCCAGAACCACGGCTTTGCCGCTGATGAAGCGACGTTGCCGGAAAACCTGCGTGCCACACACAAATCACTGTTTGACGGCTCGCTGCAGGGAATCCACCGCACTGACAAGCCGGCCTTCAGTTTCCAGGGCCACCCGGAAGCCAGCCCGGGTCCGCACGATGCGGCACCCCTATTTGACCACTTTATCGACTTGATTAAACAGCACAGCGCCTAAGCCGGAGTAGTAAGCAATGCCAAAACGTACTGACATTCAAAGTGTTCTTATCCTGGGTGCCGGCCCGATCGTGATCGGCCAGGCGTGTGAGTTTGACTACTCGGGTGCCCAAGCCTGTAAAGCGCTGCGCGAAGAAGGCTACCGCGTCATTCTAGTGAACTCGAATCCGGCAACCATTATGACCGACCCGGAAATGGCCGATGCGACTTACATCGAGCCGATCCACTGGGAAGTGGTGCGCAAAATCATCGAGAAAGAGCGCCCGGATGCCGTGCTGCCGACCATGGGTGGCCAGACAGCCCTGAACTGCGCGCTGGATCTGGAGCGCCACGGGGTGCTGGCAGAGTTTGGGGTCGAGATGATTGGTGCGACTGCCGATGCGATTGATAAAGCAGAAGATCGTTCGCGTTTCGATGCGGCGATGAAGTCGATTGGCCTTGAGTGTCCGCGCGCCGATACCGCCAAAAGCATGGAAGAAGCCTATAAAGTCCTCGATATGGTTGGCTTTCCATGTATTATCCGTCCGTCTTTCACCATGGGCGGCACCGGTGGCGGGATTGCCTATAACAAGGAAGAGTTTGAAGAAATTTGCCGCCGCGGCCTGGATCTGTCGCCAACCAATGAGCTGCTGATTGATGAGTCGCTGATTGGCTGGAAAGAGTACGAGATGGAAGTGGTTCGGGATAAGAACGACAACTGCATCATCGTATGTGCGATTGAAAACTTTGACCCGATGGGAATCCACACCGGTGACTCGATCACCGTGGCGCCAGCCCAGACCCTGACCGACAAAGAATACCAGCTGATGCGAAATGCTTCGCTGGCTGTCCTGCGTGAAATCGGCGTTGAAACCGGTGGCTCGAATGTTCAGTTCGGGATCAATCCGAAAGACGGCCGCATGGTGATCATCGAGATGAACCCACGGGTTTCGCGCTCTTCAGCCCTGGCCTCGAAAGCAACCGGTTTCCCGATTGCCAAAGTTGCGGCCAAGCTGGCGATCGGCTTTACCCTCGATGAGCTGATGAATGACATCACTGGCGGTGCAACGCCAGCATCATTCGAGCCGACGATTGACTACGTCGTGACTAAGATCCCACGCTTCAACTTCGAGAAATTTGCCGGTGCCAACGATCGTCTGACGACGCAGATGAAATCGGTCGGTGAGGTCATGGCGATTGGCCGTAACCAGCAGGAATCGTTGCAAAAAGCCCTGCGTGGCCTGGAAGTTGGCGCGACCGGCTTTGACGAAATGGTTGACCTGGATGCGCCGGATGCGCTGACCAAGATCCGCCATGAGCTCAAAGATGCCGGTGCCGAGCGGATCTGGTACATCGCTGATGCCTTCCGGGCCGGCTTGTCAGTCGATGGGGTCTTTAACTTGACTAATATCGACCGCTGGTTCCTGGTCCAGATTGAAGAGCTGGTGCAGCTTGAGAACGCCGTGAAAGAAGGCGGCTTTGCCGGCCTGAATGCGGATGTGCTGCGCAAGCTTAAGCGTAAAGGTTTTGCTGATGCACGTCTGGCGAAAATTCTGGGCGTGGCCGAATCTGAAATCCGTAAACTGCGTGATCAGTTCGACATTCACCCGGTCTACAAGCGTGTTGATACCTGTGCCGCAGAGTTTTCTTCAGATACCGCTTACATGTACTCATCATACGATGAAGAGTGTGAAGCGCAGCCGACTGACAAAGACAAGATCATGGTATTGGGTGGTGGTCCGAACCGGATTGGTCAGGGCATTGAGTTTGACTATTGCTGTGTACATGCGTCACTGGCGCTGCGTGAAGACGGTTACGAGACCATTATGGTGAACTGTAACCCGGAGACTGTCTCGACGGACTACGACACCTCGGATCGTCTGTACTTTGAGCCGGTGACACTGGAAGATGTGCTGTCTATCGTCCGCGTTGAACAGCCAAAAGGCGTGATTGTGCAGTACGGTGGCCAGACACCACTGAAACTGGCGCGTGCTCTGGAAGCGGCGGGTGTGCCGATTATCGGCACCAGCCCGGATGCGATTGACCGTGCCGAAGACCGTGAGCGATTCCAGGCGGCTGTTGAGCGTCTGGGCTTGAAGCAGCCAGAGAACGCCACCGTAACAGCGTTGGAGCAAGCGGTTGAGAAATCAAAAGAAATTGGTTTCCCGCTGGTGGTGCGCCCATCTTACGTCCTGGGTGGCCGGGCGATGGAAATCGTTTATGACGAAGCCGACTTGCGCCGTTACTTTGCAGAAGCGGTGAGCGTCTCGAACGAATCTCCGGTGCTGCTGGATCGCTTCCTGGATGACGCAACCGAAGTGGATATCGACGCGATTTGTGACGGTGAGCGCGTGGTGATTGGCGGGATCATGGAACACATTGAGCAAGCCGGTGTTCACTCCGGTGACTCGGCCTGTTCGCTGCCGGCTTACACCCTGAGCCAAGAGATTCAGGACGTGATGCGTCAGCAGGTTGAGAAGCTGGCCTTTGAGCTGGGCGTTCGCGGCCTGATGAACACTCAGTTTGCGGTGAAAGATAACGAAGTGTACCTGATTGAGGTCAACCCACGTGCTGCGCGGACGGTCCCATTCGTCTCGAAAGCCACGGGCGCACCGCTGGCTAAGATTGCGGCGCGTGTAATGGCAGGCCAGACGCTGGAATCTCAGGGCTTTACCCAAGAGATCATCCCACCATACTACTCGGTGAAAGAAGTGGTATTGCCGTTCAACAAGTTCCCGGGAGTAGACCCGCTGTTGGGCCCTGAAATGCGCTCGACCGGTGAGGTTATGGGCGTTGGCGACACGTTTGCCGAGGCTTTTGCCAAAGCCGAGCTGGGTTGTGGGAAAGAGAAGCAGGCCAAGGGCCGTGCGCTGCTGTCGGTGCGTGGCAACGATAAGCAACGTGTGGTTGACCTGGCTTCGAAGCTGGTGAAGCAGGGTTACGAGCTGGACGCGACGCATGGCACGGCAGTGGTGCTGGGTGAAGCCGGGATCAATCCGCGTCTGGTGAACAAGGTTCATGAAGGGCGTCCGCATATCCTCGACCGGATCAAGAACAACGAGTACACCTACATCGTCAACACGGCGGAAGGTCGTCAGGCGATTGAGGACTCGAAGGTCCTGCGTCGCGGCGCGTTGGCGGAGAAGGTGAACTACACCACTACGCTGAATGCAGCGTTCGCAACCTGTATGGCCTGGGCTGCGGATGACCGTAACAAGGTCGTCTCGGTACAGGAGTTGCATGCTCGGGTTAACCAAGCCTGATTGCACTGAAACCATAATGATTCAAAGCCCGCCTCGTGCGGGCTTTGTTGTTTTCGGGGAAAGGCGCAGGTGCAGGCCTATGGCATGGCACGATAATAGTGTGCTCGGGATTTCGGATTCAGCCCCGGTGAAACGCCGGGGCTTAAGTTAATACTGTCGGTACAGATTGCGGTAGAGCTGGCGCTCAAACAGCTCAATCGGCGGCGCGACACCGGCTTCTTCTTGCTCCGGTGGGTGATAGTTGGTGATCAACTGGACAAACAGCAGCTGTTTTCCGGATTGGGTGGTGATGATCCCGGTCAGGTTATGGGTACCATACAAGCTGCCGCTTTTGGCGGCAATTTGGCCTGCCAGGGGTTGGTGGCGGATACTCTGGCGATATTTCAGGGTGCCGCTCTGGCCGCTCACGGGCAGGGTTTGCAGCAGGCTCAGCTTTTTATCGTGCTGGTAGATGTAAGCGATCACTTTCATCATCAGTTTTGCATTCAGGCGGTTGTTGCGTGACAGGCCGGAACCATCAACCAGAACGGCCTGGCTGAGGTCGATATCCGCTTTCTCGGCCAGAATGGCTTTCATTGCCGCCACCCCGTTGGCAAACGTACCGGGTTGTTCAAAGTAAACCCGGCCTAGGGTTTTGAGCAAGTTGTCGGCGATCAGGTTATCCGAATCCTTGACCATGATATCGACTAATGTCTCGAGAGGCTCAGAGCGATGGCGCGCCAGGCGCTCTCCCCGGGCCTGATCGTCACGCCTGATCTGGCCGCGGAAATCAATTCCGGCGCGTTGGAGCTCATCCCGGATCACCGCAGCGCTATAGCCGAATGTGTCCTGGACGGCAAAATTGAGCGGCAGTGGCTTTTTGCGCTCAGGTAAGCAGCCACTGAGCTGGTAGTGGTTGCCTGGGGCGGTCGTCAGGGTCAAATCGCAATAGCTGGATTCTTGTTCGGTTTGGCTCACAATCCGAGCATCACTGGTGACGGTGATGGGCTGGTGGCGGGGTACGTTGACCCGGGTCAACTCGCCCGGTGCCCGGTTACTGTACAGCGCGCCCTGGACACAGTTGTGCTCCAGCGAGATGCTGCTTGACGGCGCACTGTAGCAGACGCCGAGAATATCCCACGGCCACCCCGGTGCTTGCTCATAGCCGCTAAATACGGCACCGTTGAGTAAGATATTGCCCTCAATCCGGGTGATATGGTGCTTCTTCAACTGACGGAGCAGGTCAGCCAGCTGGGTTCGTGAGAGCAGGGGATCGCCGCTAAAGCGCAGAATGATGTCGTCTCCCCGGCGCTCCAGGTCGGTGGTAAAGCGGAAGTCGTCCTTCAGATAGAGTTTGGCGGCCAGGGCCGTGAGCATTTTTTGGGTACTGGCCGGCGCTTGCAACTGTGTTGCGCGCTGGGAATACAGGATCTCGCCCGTAGCCGGATCGGCTATTAGCAGCGCAGCATCGTGGCCGGCCGGAAGCTGGCTGAGCGCCCGTTGGGGTGAGAAAGCTGGTGTGGCCAGCGCCCGGGTACAGAGCAGGAAGCCTAAAAGTAACGTCAAAGCACGGAGCATGGGATCAGCGTCTGGTTGGGAAGTGTGGGACTATCTTATCGAAAAAAGGCGTCCCCCTGAAAGAGGGACGCCTTCGTCTCAGGTGATAGCCTAGCGATTAGAAGTCGTAACGGGCACCCAGCACGAATTCGTCAGAAGCTGCGGCCTGGCCGACATCTTTCTTGTCCAGGTTGTTGAACTTGTAAGAGGCGTAGGTGCGGAAGTTCTTGTTGAAGTAGTGGGTTGCATCGATGGCAATAGAGTCTCGCAGGTCGATGTTGTTGTCAGAATCTTCCAGGAAATTGTAGGTGGCGATGAACACAGTCTTACCCAGGGTATATGCTGCGGCGAACTCGTAACCTTTTGAGTCTTTGATCAGGCTGCCGTCAACCAGGGTATCTTCTGCATCCTGGTACAGGGCGGCAACATAGATATCGCCAGCGGTATAGGAGAGCGCACCGAAAGCCTGTTTGGCTTTCTCCGTGTTCAGCGGGCCGTAACCATCCTGCTCACCGTAACCGGCACCGAATGCCAGGCCCATGTCCATCGCATAGATAGCGCTTGCAGCGTAGCCGTTGACATCATACTCGCCAGCCACATTCTCATTGTCGCCGTCAAATACGTAGTTAGCGTTCAGGACCAGGTTGTTACCGCCTAGATCGAATGAACCAATGTATGCCAGGTTGTTGCCGGTTCGGTCGCCCGCGTCAATTTTGTTGCCCGCTTCGTTACCGTGGTAAGCCATGATATCGGTGAAGTCAGTCAGGGCTGCCAGTGAGCCGTCAGTCTTACCATACACAACTTTACCGAAGTCGCCGCCGATCCCGGCGTTCAGGTGACGGTTGTTGATGTCTTCACCATCTTTGTATTCGCCTTCCCAGAAGCCGAGACCATAAATGCTGTCTGTGATATCTGTTTTACCCGCAATGTTGACACGAACACGGGTTTTGTCAGTTACTTTGTTGCTGCTGGTGTCTGTATCCTTCATCAGTGCACGGGCTTCAAAGCGACCGCCGACAGCCAGGCTTGATGTTTCATCCGAGTAAACCTCTGCTGCAGTTGCGACTGATGAGAGAGATGCCGCTGCGACTGCCAGTGCAATCATTTTTTTATTCATTGTCGAATCCTTTTAGAAATCCTTTTTGGAATGAAGCATTTATGTGCATGGGGATGCTAAATGCATAGTGTTCTTTTTACTGGTTATCCTCTGGGCAGAGGTAGTAAAAAAAACTGAAAAATGCTCTGTTACCAGATGGTTTACAGATTGCTGCAGGGGAATGTCGGTTAATTTCAGGCGGTTAGTGATTTTGTCGAAAGTTCGGGTTGCGGACAGAGTTTTAGTTGTCTTTAGACAATTTTGAGGTTTTTAGAACCGGATGATTTTGTAAGATTGCGTAGATTTGTGATGGGTTACACATCAATTCACCCCCTAATCCTGTAGAGGTTTGCTTTTAATGCACCGAACGGTGATCCGGGATGATCTCTGGCCCATCTTTGTTTAGAATGAAAACTGATCCCGATTAACTCTGTTGGTTCAGCAATGCTGCTGGACTAGCTTTTTTTTGCCTAAAAAAGTGCTCAGCACTGAAACAGGTATTGAGGTGAATATAGCTATGGATAAGGTTCCAATGACAGTACGCGGCGAAAAGATGCTGCGTGAAGAGCTGGAAACACTAATGAAGCGTCGTCCTATTATCTCTCAGGCGATTGGCGAAGCACGTGAGCTGGGGGACTTGAAAGAAAACGCTGAATACCATGCTGCCCGTGAAGAGCAGGGGATTTGTGAAGCACAGATCCGTGATATTGAATACAAGCTCTCTGTTGCCCAGGTGATCGACGTTTCGAAAATGGAAAACACCGGCAAAGTGATTTTCGGCACCACAGTGACGCTGATCGATGTCGATACCGAGGAAGAAGTGCAATACCAGATTGTCGGTGACGACGAGGCGGACATCAAGGCGGGACGTATTTCCGTCAACTCTCCGATTGCCCGTGGCCTGATTGGTAAAATGCAGGACGACGAAGTGATGATTGTCACGCCGGGCGGCCAGCGCGAGTTTGAAATTGCCGAAGTGGCCTATATCTGACGGCGCTTAGCCGTAATATTGTTAGAGAATGTTACGGCTGGCAGCATTGCATGGTATTTGTGCCATGATAGCGGTATAAAAAAGGCCGCCGATGCGGCCTCTTTTATTTGCGAGGAAGCTCGATTTTGCGCGCTTCGCTCTGGCGGTACAGCACCAGCGTCTTGCCGATCACCTGAACTTTTTCCGCTTTGGTCTCACGTACAATTGCATCAACGATCAAGCCTTTGGTCTCGCGTTCTTCAGCTGCGATTTTTACTTTGATCAGTTCATGGTGGTCCAGCGCGAGTTCGATTTCAGCCAGAACGGCTTCGGTCAGACCGTTTGCACCCATAAGGACAACAGGTTTCAGGTTGTGAGCAAGGCCTTTGAGGTATTGCTTCTGTTTGGTGCTTAGATTCATGATGGCTCTATTTTGCTATTCAGGGTTGAAAACAAGGTATTCTAACGCCATCTAGTCTAGAAGACTAATTTGTTTAGTATGTGTCACGGCAACGTGGACCATTATACTTTATAAGTACGCTCACTCATTAGGTAAATCATGAGTAAAAAAAAGCATTCGGCCAGTTCTGGCCGTTGGCTGAAAGAACACTTTGATGATAAGTATGTTCAGGAGGCTCAGAAGAAAGGCTATCGCTCGCGGGCGATTTTTAAAATTGAAGAAATCCAGCACAAAGACAAGCTGCTGAAGCCAGGCATGACCGTTGTCGATCTGGGTGCTGCGCCGGGGGGCTGGTCGCAGTATGCTGCGGAGATCGTCGGAGATGAAGGTCAGGTGATTGCCTGTGATATTCTGCCGATGGACTCTTTGCCGGGTGTCAGCTTCCTGCAAGGGGATTTTCGCGAGGAAGCGGTGCTTGACGCTCTGCTGGAGCGCATTCAGCCGGATATGGTCGATGTGGTCCTTTCGGATATGGCGCCGAACATGAGTGGCAATTTAGCGGCGGATCAACCTAGAGCAATGTATCTTGTTGAACTAGCATTAGATATGTGTAGACAGGTCCTTGCCCCGAACGGTAGCTTCGCGGTAAAAGTTTTCCAGGGAGAAGGCTTTGACCAATACCTTGCTGAAGTGCGGCGCATGTTTAAAGTGGTCAAAATCCGTAAACCGGATTCATCACGGGATCGCTCCCGTGAGGTTTATATTGTAGCTACAGGTTACAAACTGTAGTACCCTAAATTCATCTTTAAGTTATCGCGAGGTTAACACCTTGAGTGACATGGCAAAAAACTTGATTTTGTGGTTAGTGATCGCTGTGGTTCTGATGTCTGTCTTTCAGAGCTTCGGTCCGGGCGATACAGCTGGCCGTCAAGTCGACTATACAACCTTTGTCCGTGAAATCGGTCAGGATCAGATTAGGGAAGCACGATTCAATGATCGTGAAATCACCGTATTCAAACGTGATAACACGCGATACGTTACTTATCTGCCTGTCCTAAACGATCAAAAGCTACTAGACGACCTAATTAATGCGAATGTGAAAGTGGTTGGAACCCCACCGGAAGAGCCGAGCCTGCTGGCGTCGATCTTCATCTCCTGGTTCCCGATGCTGCTTCTCATTGGTGTGTGGATTTTCTTTATGCGTCAGATGCAGGGCGGCGGTGGCAAAGGTGCCATGTCGTTCGGTAAATCCAAAGCGCGCATGATGAGTGAAGACCAGATCAAAACTACCTTCAGCGACGTCGCGGGCTGTGATGAAGCCAAAGAAGATGTCAAAGAGCTGGTGGATTATCTGCGTGATCCGAGCCGTTTCCAGAAGCTGGGCGGTAAGATCCCGACCGGTGTCCTGATGGTGGGTCCACCGGGTACAGGTAAAACCCTGCTGGCTAAAGCGATTGCCGGCGAAGCGAAAGTCCCATTCTTTACCATTTCCGGTTCTGACTTCGTTGAAATGTTCGTCGGTGTGGGGGCATCCCGTGTCCGTGACATGTTCGAACAAGCGAAAAAAGCAGCGCCGTGTATCATCTTTATCGATGAGATCGATGCCGTCGGCCGTCAGCGTGGTGCTGGTGTCGGTGGTGGTCACGATGAGCGTGAGCAGACCCTGAACCAGATGCTGGTTGAAATGGATGGCTTTGAAGGCAACGAAGGGATCATCGTGATTGCTGCGACTAACCGTCCTGACGTGCTGGACCCGGCGCTGTTGCGTCCTGGTCGTTTCGACCGCCAGGTGGTGGTTGGCTTGCCGGATGTTCGCGGCCGTGAGCAAATTCTTAAAGTGCACATGCGCAAGGTGCCGCTCGATGGCGACGTGAAACCTGCTTTGATTGCACGGGGTACCCCGGGCTTCTCGGGTGCGGATCTGGCCAACCTGGTCAATGAGGCTGCCCTGTTTGCCGCGCGTGGCAATAAGCGTACGGTGTCTATGGTTGAGTTCGAGCTGGCCAAAGACAAGATCATGATGGGTGCCGAGCGTAAGTCGATGGTTATGACCCATGAGCAGAAAGAGTCGACGGCGTACCACGAAGCGGGCCACGCGATTATCGGCCGTCTGGTCCCGGATCATGATCCGGTGTACAAGGTCTCGATTATCCCGCGTGGTCGTGCGCTGGGTGTGACGATGTACCTGCCGGAGCAGGACCGCGTGAGCCATTCGCGTGAATTCCTCGAATCCATGATTTCCAGCCTGTACGGCGGCCGCTTGGCAGAAGAGCTGATTTACGGTCCGGCGAAAGTCTCTACCGGTGCGTCAAACGATATCGAGCGTGCCACCGATATCGCCCGTAAGATGGTGACTCAGTGGGGCTTCTCTGAGAAACTGGGGCCACTGCTATATGCAGAAGATGAAGGCGAAGTGTTCCTGGGCCGCTCTGTGACCCAGACCAAGCACATGTCTGATGAGACGGCGCGTGCGATTGACACCGAAGTTCGTGCGATTATTGACCGCAACTATGAGCGTGCCCGTGAAATCCTGGAGCAAAATATGGATATCATGCATGCGATGAAAGATGCGCTGATGAAGTACGAAACCATCGATGCCGGTCAAATTGACGATCTGATGGAGCGTAAAGCCGTGATCCGTGCGCCGAAAGGCTGGAGTGACGAGGGTGATACGTTAAATACCGATCCGGCGGAAGAGGCCAAAGATGAGCCTGCTGAGCAGGAGCCGAAGGCTGAAAGCGAAAGCGTTCAGGCGCCAGCGACGGAAAATAAGGAAGACGACAAGCCGCAAGCCTAGTTGTCTCTGTGATTGAAGAAACCCCGAGCTGTCTCGGGGTTTTTTTATGGCGGTTTTGATAGGTAAACAGATTTATGATCTTGACCAGTAAAGAGAAATCCCTTGATTTAAGTACCCCTCATACGATGGGGATCCTCAATGTGACACCAGACTCTTTCTCTGACGGCGGCAAGTTTAACCAGCTCGACAGCGCGCTGTTCCGGGTGGAGGAAATGCTGGCGGCAGGCACCACTTTCATTGATATTGGTGGCGAGTCGACCCGACCGGGTGCAGCTGAAGTTTCCACCGATGAAGAGTTGGCGCGGGTGGTACCGGTGATAGAAGCGATCCGGCAGCGCTTTGACTGCTGGATCTCAGTCGATACCAGCAAAGCCCAGGTGATGACGGAATCGGTCCGAGCCGGGGCTGATCTGATCAATGATATTCGTGCTCTGCAAGAGCCGGGGGCGCTGACCGCTGCGGCTCAGGCGGGGGTGCCGATTTGCTTGATGCATATGCAAGGGCAACCGCGTACAATGCAGCATCAGCCTCACTATGAAGATCTGCTCCGTGATGTGGGCGGTTTTCTGGCCGGGCGGATTGCGGCTTGCGAGCAAGCCGGGATACCGCGTGAGCAGCTGTTGCTGGATCCGGGCTACGGGTTTGGGAAAACGATAGAGCACAACTATCAGCTGCTGGCTCACCTGGATAAATTTCATCAGTTTGGTTTACCACTGCTGGTTGGTATGTCGCGTAAATCAATGATCTTTAAGTTACTTGATAAAAAACCTGCCGAATGTTTGGCCGGCAGCCTGGCCTGTGCGGCTATTGCTGCAATGAAAGGGGCGCAAATCATTCGTGTTCATGACGCACAAGAAACTGTTGATGTGCTGAAAGTGTGTCAGATGACACTGGCGCAGGAATAAACGATAAATAGCTAGGAGCTAACAATGGCTGAACGTAAGTATTTTGGTACGGATGGGATTCGTGGTCTGGTGGGTCAGTCGCCAATCACGCCGGACTTCGTACTGAAACTTGGTTGGGCGGCAGGCCGTGTCCTGTCAAAGCAGGGCACCAAGAAAGTCCTGATTGGTAAAGATACCCGGATCTCCGGCTATATGCTGGAATCGGCACTGGAAGCCGGGCTGGCGGCAGCAGGCCTGCAGGCGGCGTTTACCGGTCCGATGCCAACCCCGGCCGTGGCGTACCTGACACGGACGTTCCGTGCAGAAGCGGGGATCGTGATTTCAGCCTCGCACAACCCGTATTACGATAACGGGATCAAGTTCTTCTCCTCTGAAGGGACCAAACTGCCGGATGAGATCGAGCTGGCGATTGAAGAAGAAATGGATAAGCCGCTGACCTGTGTAGAGTCTGCGATGTTAGGGAAAGCTCACCGTATCAATGATGCGGCGGGTCGCTATATCGAGTTCTGTAAAGGGACTTTCCCGTCCGAGCTGAGCCTGGCCGGGTATAAAATTGTGGTGGACTGCGCGCACGGCGCCACTTATCACATTGCGCCGAATGTATTCAAAGAGCTGGGCGCGGAAGTGATCACTCTGGGTTGTGAACCGAATGGGACCAACATCAACGACAAAGTCGGCGCGACGGATGTGGCGGCGCTGCAGGCCAAGGTACTTGAAGAGCAAGCGCACTTCGGGATTGCCCTGGATGGCGACGGCGACCGGGTGATTATGGTGGATGACGAAGGCAACAAGGTCGATGGCGATCAGATTGCTTACATCATTGCCCGCGATGCGCTGCGCCGCGGTGAACTCAAAGGTGGTGTGGTTGGCACCCTGATGACCAACCTGGGGATGGAAGTTGCCCTTAAGAACCTGGGGATCCCGTTTGTCCGAGCCAAGGTCGGGGACCGCTACGTGATGGAAGAGCTGAAAAAGCACAGCTGGCTGATTGGTGCCGAGAACTCCGGTCATGTCATCTTGCTTGATAAGGTGACCACGGGAGACGGGATTGTTGCCGGCCTGCAGGTGATGGCCTCGATTGTCGGTAGCAAGATGTCGCTGAAAGATCTCTGTGACGGCATGACCATGTACCCGCAGGTGTTGGAAAATGTCCGCTTTGCCGGTGATGCGAATCCGCTGGAGTCGGAAGCCGTCTTGGCCGCGCAGGCGGAAGTTGAAGCTAAACTGGGAGATAGCGGTCGCGTGCTGTTGCGAAAGTCAGGCACCGAGCCGCTGATCCGGGTGATGGTTGAAGGCAAAGATGCTGATTTAGTAAAAGAATCAGCACTGGCGATTGCTCAGGCCGTGAAAGACAACTGTTAATGATCGGGCGGCCAAGAGTCGCCCAAAATTGCCGGTCTTGCCTAATTCTTGGTCAAGTGATTCACGCTTATGACTTTTTCGTGAAATTTTGCTTGTCATTGAATGAGGCTTTCGCTAGTATTCATCCCGCTCCTTCAGCGAGGGGGTGCGCTGGCGCTGCTGCAGCAAGGCCGGCACAACAATTTAACCATAGGTGGAACCCATGTACGAAATTCTACTTGTGATTTATCTGTTGGCTGCGCTTGGTGTTATTGGCCTGGTTTTGGTTCAACAAGGTAAAGGCGCAGATATGGGAGCTTCATTCGGGGCTGGCGCTTCAGGAACATTGTTCGGCGCAAGCGGCTCTGGAAACTTTCTGACCCGAATGACTGCAATTTGTGCGACGGTGTTTTTTGCCATCAGCCTGGTACTGGGAAATATTAGTGCAGAGCAAGCAAAAGAAACCAGCAGCTGGGAAGACTTAAGCGCCCCGGCCACCGAACAGGTTGCACAACCAACTGAGAATGCACCCGTGCATAGTGACATTCCTCAGTAAATAAAGAATTTAGCCGAGATGGTGAAATTGGTAGACACGCTAGCATGAGGTGCTAGTGCCGCAAGGTGTAGGGGTTCAAGTCCCCTTCTCGGCACCATGATTCGTTGCTTGAAAGAGCAACTGTCGAACGATATAATCGTCGGCGATTACGGACGCGGGGTGGAGCAGCTTGGTAGCTCGTCGGGCTCATAACCCGAAGGTCGTTGGTTCAAATCCGGCCCCCGCAACCACTTTCCGAAAAAACGGCTATGCTATCAATAGCGTCGTTTTTTCTGTCATAGCCAAGCGCTGTGGCAATCAGGGTCCAGTGATAAAAAACCCCGTAATTCGGGGTTTTTTATTATCTGAAAAATGACCATTCAGGTATCTACTGGGCTTTAGTGCCCTTTTTTTGTTTCCGGGGGGTTGTCTTGACAGCTTTAGAGATGCAATTAACTGAATTGCTTGAAGCACCTGTAGTTGCTTTGGGCTATGAGCTGGTCGGCCTGGAGTTTATCCGCGCCGGTGAGCATTCAACATTGCGTGTATTCATTGACCATGAAAATGGGATCACGGTCGATGACTGTGCCGATGTGAGCCGCCAGATTAGTGCCGTGATGGATGTTGAAGATCCGATCACTGTTGCCTACAACCTGGAGGTTTCCTCCCCTGGTCTGGAAAGGCCGCTGTTTAAAACAGCACACTATCAGCAATTTATTGGCCACGAGGTCAGCCTGGTATTGAAAATGGCGATGGACAATCGCCGCAAGTGGAAGGGCGACATTGTTGCCGTTGACGGTGAGATAATCACGTTGAAAGTTGATGGCAATGAAGAAACCTTTGCACTAAGCAATATTTCCAAGGCCAACCTGGTTCCAAAATTCTAACCGCTAAATTGGGGCATTAGAAATGAACAAAGAAATCTTGGCTGTCGTTGAAGCGGTATCCAATGAGAAAGCTGTACCTCGTGAGCGTATCTTCGAAGCACTAGAGATCGCGCTGGCTACAGCGACTAAGAAAAAATACGAAGCGGAAATCGACGTCCGAGTTGCCATCGATCGTAAAACGGGTCACTTCGATACGTTCCGTCGTTGGAAAGCCGTTGAGGAAGTGACTCAGCCGACGCTGGAAATCACCCTGGAAGCGGCCCAGTATGATGACGAGACGATCCAACTGGATGATTTCGTCGAAGAAGAAATCGAATCAGTGACGTTCGACCGCATCACCACCCAAACCGCCAAGCAAGTGATCGTGCAGAAAGTTCGCGAAGCTGAGCGTGCCCAGGTTGTTGAACAATTTATCGACAACGAAGGGGAGCTGATCACTGGTGTGGTGAAGAAAGTAAACCGTGATGCCGTGGTGATTGACCTGGGCAACAACGCAGAAGCGGTGATCCAGCGTGATGACCAGCTGCCGCGTGAAAACTTCCGCCCGGGTGACCGCGTGCGTGGCTTGCTGTATGCTGTACGCCCTGAAGCGCGTGGCTTCCAGCTGTTCATGACCCGCTCTAAGCCGGAAATGCTGTCTGAGCTGTTCCGCATCGAGGTGCCGGAAATTGGCGAAGAGCTGATTGAGCTGATGGGCGCGGCCCGTGATCCGGGTTCCCGTGCGAAAATTGCAGTGAAGACCAACGATAAGCGGATTGACCCGGTCGGCGCGTGTGTTGGTATGCGTGGTGCCCGTGTTCAGGCGGTTTCCGGTGAGCTGGGTGGTGAGCGTATTGATATCGTGCTGTGGGATGAAAACCCGGCACAATTTGTGATTAATGCGATGGCGCCGGCTGAAGTCAGCTCCATTATTGTCGATGAAGACAACCACACGATGGACATCGCGGTTGAGCAGGACAATCTGGCTCAGGCGATTGGTCGCAACGGTCAGAACGTTCGCCTGGCTTCTCAGCTGACCGGCTGGGAGCTGAACGTGATGACGGTTGAAGATCTGCAGAAGAAACACCAGGAAGAAGCACAAGAGTCGATTGAGGTGTTCACCAAGCATCTGGATATTGACGAAGATTTTGCCACGGTTCTGGTTGAAGAAGGCTTCACCACGCTGGAAGAAGTTGCTTATGTTCCGGTTGCTGAACTCCTGGCTGTTGATGGCCTGGATGAAGACATGGTTGAAGAGCTACGTAGCCGTGCGAAAGAAGCACTGACGACCCTTGCTTTGGCCCAGGAAGAGTCTTTTGAAGGTGTTGAGCCTGCGGAAGATCTGCTTGGTCTGGACGGCCTGGAACGCGATATGGCGTTTAAACTTGCGGCGAAAGGCGTAAGCACGCTGGAAGATCTGGCTGATCAGGGCACCGATGATCTGATTGATATCGAAGGCCTGGACGAAGCAAAAGCGGGCGAGCTGATCATGGCTGCACGTAATATCTGCTGGTTCAGCGACGAAGCCTAATTTTAAAAGCAAGGGAGGAGCAGCATGTCAGAGGTTACCGTTAAAGCATTAGCCGAGGAAATTGGAACACCGATTGATCGTTTGCTTCAACAGTTTGCCGATGCTGGTATCAGCAAGAAAGCTGAAGAAAGCGTAAGCCAACAAGAAAAGCAGTCGCTGTTAGCCCACCTGAAGAAAGAGCACGGTGGTGAGAGCAGTACTGGTGAGGCTCCTACACGCCTTACTCTGCAACGCAAGACTCGCAGCACGCTGAGCGTGTCGGGAACGGGCGGCAAGAGTAAGAGTGTTCAAGTCGAGGTGCGCAAAAAGCGCACCTATGTAAAGCGTTCTGCCCTTGAAGAAGAGCAACGTGCTGCTGAGGAAGCCAAACGTCAGGCGGAAGAGGCTGCGCAGCGTGAGGCGGAAGAAGCCGCTCAACGTGCTGCGGAAGAAGCTGCCAAGCGCGAAGCGGAAGAGCAGGCGAAACGTGAGGCAGAAGCAGCGGCGCAACGTGCCGCTGAAGAGAAGCGCTTAGCTGAAACATCGGCTAAGCAAGATCCAGAAGTTAAGGCCAAGCGTGACGCAGAGGATAAGCAGGATCGTGAAGCTGAGGAACAGCGTTTAGCCGCAGAGAAGGCCAAACGCGCCGCTGCTGACGAACAGGCTAAAAAAGAAGCTGAGGCGCTACAACGTCGCCGGGAAGAGGAAGCCAAGCGTAAAGCCGAAGAAGAGAGTCAGCGCCAGCTAGAAGAGGCACGCAAGATGGCAGAGCAAAACGAGAAAAACTGGTCAAAACCTGATCAGGCTACAGCAAGTATGGAAAAATCAGATTACCACACGACAACGTCCAGCTACGCCCGCGCAGCTGAAGACGAACAGGATCAGAAAGAAGAAGGCGCCCGTCGTCGTAAGAAAAAGAAAGCCGGGGCCAAGACTGAGGGCCGTGATGGCCGTGGTGGCCGTAACCAACGTGGTCGCGGTAAACGCCAGATGGCTAAGCCAAGCTCAATGCAACACGGCTTTGATAAAACAGCGACCGTTGCCAAGCAGGACGTTGTGATCGGCGAGACGATTGTGGTTTCTGAGCTGGCCAGCAAGATGTCAGTGAAAGCCTCAGAAGTTATCAAAGTGATGATGAAGATGGGCGCAATGGCGACCATCAACCAGGTGATCGACCAGGAAACTGCGCAGCTGGTCGCTGAAGAAATGGGCCATAAGGTTGTTCTGCGTAAAGAAAACGAGCTGGAAGAAGCCGTTCTGTCTGACCGTGATGAGAATTTGACGGCGGTACCACGTGCGCCAGTAGTGACCATTATGGGTCATGTTGACCACGGTAAGACCTCGACGCTGGACTACATCCGTAAAGCCCACGTTGCTTCAGGCGAAGCCGGCGGGATCACCCAGCACATTGGTGCTTACCACGTTGAAACGGACAACGGCATGATCACCTTCCTGGATACCCCTGGGCACGCCGCGTTTACCGCGATGCGTGCACGTGGTGCCCAGGCGACAGATATCGTTGTTCTGGTTGTTGCAGCCGATGATGGCGTGATGCCTCAGACGATTGAAGCGATCCAGCACGCCAAAGCGGCCGGTGTTCCGCTCATTGTTGCAGTCAACAAGATCGATAAAGAAGATGCCAATCCGGACAACGTAAAGAACGAGCTGGCACAATACGACGTGATCCCGGAAGAGTGGGGCGGTGAGAACATCTTTGTTCACATCTCTGCCAAACAGGGCACGAACATTGATGGCCTGCTGGAATCGATTCTGCTGCAAGCGGAAGTTCTGGAACTGACTGCCGTTTCTGAAGGCATGGCGAAAGGTGTGGTCGTTGAGTCCCGCTTGGATAAAGGTCGTGGCCCGGTTGCCACCATCCTGGTTCAGGAAGGGACCCTGCGTAAGGGCGATATCGTTCTGTGTGGCCTGGAGCACGGTCGTGTGCGTGCCATGCGTGACGAAGTGGGCCGTGAAATCGAAGAAGCGGGCCCGTCTATCCCGGTTGAGATCCTGGGTCTGTCCGGCGTACCGTCTTCTGGTGATGAAGCGACTGTGGTCCGTGATGAGCGTAAAGCCCGTGAAGTTGCCCTGTACCGTCAAGGCAAGTTCCGTGACGTGAAACTGGCACGCCAGCAGAAAGCGAAGCTGGAGAACATGTTCTCGAACATGGCTGCAGGCGAAGTTGCTGAGCTGAACGTGGTTCTGAAAGCAGACGTACAGGGTTCTGTTGAAGCGATTGCCGACTCACTGCGCAAACTGTCGACTGACGAAGTGAAAGTCAACATCGTTGGTTCCGGCGTCGGCGGGATCACCGAAACAGATGCCGTTCTGGCAGCAGCGTCGAACGCGATCATCCTGGGCTTCAACGTCCGTGCAGATGCATCTGCTCGTAAGACGATTGAAACTGAGAACCTGGATCTGCGCTACTACTCCATCATCTATCAGCTGATTGATGAAGTGAAAGCAGCGATGGGCGGTATGCTGTCGCCTGAGTTCAAACAGGAAATCATCGGTCTGGCTGAAGTCCGTGACGTCTTCAAGTCGCCGAAGATTGGTGCGATTGCCGGCTGTATGGTCACTGAAGGCCTGATCAAGCGTAATAACCCGATCCGCGTTCTGCGTGATAACGTGGTGATCTACGAAGGTGAGCTGGAATCCCTGCGTCGCTTCAAAGATGATGTTCAGGAAGTGAAGAACGGCTACGAGTGTGGTATCGGCGTGAAGAACTATAATGACGTTCGCGTTGGTGACCAGATCGAAGTGTACGAGATCATCGAAGTTCAGCGTACCCTTGACTAATCTTCAAGGACTTCACCGGTTCTGAATGAATATAATCTATGGGGAGCTTCGGCTCCCCATTCTTTCGAGAGAGCACTCTCTAAGAGAGGAATTTAATGTCCAAAGAATTTAGCCGCACACAGCGGGTTGCGCAGCAGTTGCAAAAAGAGCTGGCTGTGATCCTGCAGCGTGAAATTAAAGACCCGCGCATCGGCATGGCAACCATTTCCAGCGTCGATGTTTCCCGGGATATGGGCTACGCCAAAGTCTACGTCACCTTCCTGACCGTGGGTGAGCAGACTGCGGAAGACAGCCTGGAAGCCCTGCGTGAAATGGCGCCGTACATTCGCTCCCTGCTGGGCAAGCAGATCCGCCTGCGCGTGACCCCGGAGCTGAACTTTATTTTTGATAAGTCGCTGACCGAGGGGATGCGTATTTCCAATCTGGTATCCAAAGCTGTCCGTGATGATGAAGATCGTCGCGGTGGGGAAGAGAAGGAAGACGAGGAATAACCATGGCACGTCGTCGTAAGGGCCGTCCGGTTGACGGAGTGATCCTGCTGGATAAACCAACCGGTATTACTTCCAATGATGCGTTGCAGAAAGTGAAACGTATCTTTTTTGCTGAAAAAGCCGGTCATACCGGTGCGCTGGATCCGCTGGCGACCGGGATGCTGCCGATCTGCTTCGGCGAAGCGACCAAGTTTTCCCAGTTCTTGCTGGATTCAGATAAGCGCTATCGGGTGATTGCCAAACTGGGTGAGCGGACCGACACATCGGACTCTGATGGTGAAGTGGTCCAGACTCGTGACGTGAAAGTTGACCGGGGGCAGCTGGAGCGTTGCATCGCCAAGTTCCGCGGCACGACGGATCAGATCCCGTCGATGTATTCGGCACTCAAGTATCAGGGCCGCCCGCTGTATGAATATGCCCGCGAAGGGATTGAAGTCCCGCGCGAGTCCCGTCAAATCACGGTTTACTCAGTTGATTTGCTTCGCTTTAGCGACAACGAAGTCGAAATGGAACTGCATGTGTCCAAGGGCACCTATATCCGGACGATTGTCGATGATCTGGGGGAGATGCTGGGCTGCGGTGCGCATGTGACTTATCTGCGCCGGACCGGGGTGTCGAACTATCCGCTGAATCGCATGGTGACCCTGGAGCAGCTCGAAGTCCTACTTGAGCAGGCGCGCGAGCAGGATATTGCGCCGCGTGAGCTGCTGGACCCGCTGCTGCTGCCAACCGATACGGCGGTGCAGGATCTGGCGGAAGTCAACATCCTGCCGATGCTGGCCACTTACATCCTCAACGGTAATCCGGTTCAGGCCGGGCGTGTGCCGGCGAGCGGCACCCAGGTGCGGATCACGGTCGGCGAGCAGCGTGAGTTCATCGGCGTCGGGGTGATTGACGATGAAGGCATGCTGGCTCCGAAACGGGTGATGGCGAACAAGCAGGCTTGATTTGCCTGGCCGGCGGGATAGCGGCAAGGAGTTGAATCTTTGCTTGTAGTTCCCGTAGGGGCCACGTATAATTCGCGGCTCGGGTGCCGGCTGAATCAGAGATTGGCTGGCACAAATTAGAAACATATTTGTATTAGGAATGAGTTATGTCTCTGAATGCAGAAACTAAAGCAGCAATTGTTGCTGAATACGCGCAAGGCGAAAACGACACAGGTTCTCCAGAAGTTCAGGTTGCACTGCTAACAGCACAAATCAACCACCTGCAAGGTCACTTTGCGAACCACAAGCACGACCACCACAGCCGTCGTGGCCTGCTACGTATGGTTTCTCGTCGTCGTAAGCTGCTGGATTACCTGAAAGGTAAAAATCTGGACCGCTACCAAGACCTAATCAAGCGTCTGGGCCTGCGTCGCTAAGATTGCTTTGGAGAAAGGAGCCGTATGGCTCCTTTCTTTTTTCTGGGCGTCGGTTTTTTCCGGCGGCATGTGTCCCGGCACGGGGCGCAACAATTGTCGGTAACTTCAATGTGGATCACGAGTCGTTTTCGTCGACCTTGAGGTCGCGGCTAATGGCAGTTCTTAGCAAGGTTGAGAATTATCATTAGTCGCGATACGTGAAATCACTGCAAAGTTGCCTTTCATCACATGACGCTTTTTATCGGGTCAGATATACTTAACGACGCAAATAGAAAGCGGAATAAATAAAGGAAATTCAAGTGAATCCTATCGTAAAGACTTTCCAGTACGGTAACCACACGGTTACGATTGAAACTGGTGTGATGGCTCGTCAGGCGACAGCCGCGGTAATGGTTAGCATGGACGATACTTCAGTATTCGTCTCTGTCGTGGGTAAAAAAGAAGCGGTTGAAGGCCAGGACTTTTTCCCGCTGACGGTGAACTACCAGGAGCGTACATATGCTGCCGGTAAGATCCCGGGTGGTTTCTTCAAGCGTGAAGGTCGTCCTTCAGAGAGTGAAACACTGACTGCGCGCCTGATTGACCGTCCAATCCGTCCGCTTTTCCCAGATGCATTCAAAAACGAAGTTCAGGTGATTGCGACTGTGGTTTCTGTGAACCCAGACGTGCAACCAGACATCGTGACTATGATCGGTACGTCTGCTGCGCTGGCGATTTCCGGTATCCCATTCAACGGCCCAATTGGTGCGGCACGTGTCGGTTATATCAATGACCAGCTGGTGCTGAACCCAAGCAACACCGAACTGGCAGAAAGCCGCCTGGATCTGGTGGTTGCCGGGACAGACAACGCTGTACTGATGGTTGAGTCCGAAGCAGACCGTCTGACTGAAGAGCAAATGCTGCAAGCCGTGGTTTATGGCCACGATCAACAGCAAGTTGTGATTAACGCAATCAAAGAATTCGCTGCAGAAGTTGCGACCCCGGCGTGGGATTGGGTTGCACCGGCTGAAAACACTGAGCTGAAAGCGCGTGTCGCTGAGCTGGCTGAAGCGCGACTGACTGAAGCTTACCAAATCACTGAGAAAATGGCGCGTTACGACCAGGTTGGCGTGATCAAGAACGACGTGATCGAAACCTTGCTGGCGCAGGACGAAACGCTGGACGAGCGTGAAATCCGTGACATGCTGGGCTCGCTGGAGAAGAACGTGGTTCGTAGCCGCATCATCGCCGGCAACCCGCGTATCGACGGCCGTGAAAAAGACATGGTTCGTGCCCTGGATGTACGTACTGGCGTTCTGCCACGTACCCACGGTTCATCGCTGTTCACCCGTGGTGAAACTCAGGCGCTGGTCACAGCGACTCTGGGGACACAGCGTGATGCGCAGATCCTGGATGAGCTGACTGGTGAGCGTAAAGATCACTTCCTGCTGCACTACAACTTCCCGCCATACTGTGTGGGCGAAACTGGTTTCGTTGGCTCTCCGAAGCGTCGTGAAATCGGCCACGGTAAACTGGCCAAGCGCGGTATTGCGGCAGTGATGCCATCTGTAGATGAGTTCCCGTACACGGTCCGTGTGGTTTCTGAAATCACCGAATCAAACGGTTCGTCTTCTATGGCGTCTGTTTGTGGTACCTCTCTGGCGCTGATGGATGCTGGTGTGCCAATTAAAGCTTCTGTGGCAGGTATCGCGATGGGCCTGGTGAAAGAAGGCGACGACTTTGTTGTTCTGTCTGACATTCTGGGTGACGAAGATCACCTGGGCGACATGGACTTTAAAGTGGCCGGTACTTCCGACGGTATCACTGCACTGCAGATGGATATTAAGATCGAAGGGATCACCAAGGAAATTATGCAGATTGCCCTGAACCAGGCGAAAGGTGCGCGGACGCACATCCTGAGCGTGATGGATGAGGCGATCGGCGAGCACCGTGAAGATATCTCTGAGTTTGCACCACGGATCCACACCCTGAAGATCAACCCTGAGAAGATCAAAGACGTGATCGGTAAAGGTGGTGCGGTGATCCGTCAGCTGACGGAAGAGACCGGCACGACGATTGAAATCGAAGATGATGGTACCGTGAAAATTGCTGCGACCGAAGGGACTGCTGCGAAAGAAGCGATCCGTCGTATCGAAGAGATCACCGCAGACGTTGAAGTCGGCCGTATCTACACCGGTAAGGTGATGCGTATCGTGGACTTCGGTGCATTCGTTTCTGTGATTGGTGCCAAAGAAGGTCTGGTTCACATCTCTCAAATCGCTGAAGAGCGTATCGAGAAAGTGGCCGATCACCTGGAACTGGGTCAGGAAGTGAAGGTGAAGGTTCTGGAAATTGATCGTCAGGGCCGTATCCGTCTGAGCATGAAAGAAGCTGCTGCGGAAGAAGCAAAGCCGGAAGCATAAGGCAATTGCAGAAATCATGACATAAAAGGGGCTTTAAGCCCCTTTTTTATATGCGTGAGTTACTTAGCTCTCATTGAATTGCGTCCAGCAACCGCTTATTTTGTACTGATGGTATAAGCTAGTAAGAAGATTTATTGGTATGAGTTCACCTCAGGGAGAATTGCATTGATTGCAAACAGGTTCAAAGTCGCCGTCGTCGCGATATCTATGATGTTGGCCGGTTGTAGTGCCGCCACCCAATCCAGTTGGGTTCACCCGCCGATGGCCGTGCCATTCCAGCCAACGATCCAGCAACAGATCCAACTGGCCCGGATCGATCAGTTGCTTAAGCGCAATGACCTGGATGACGATACCCTGGCTCAGGTTTACTATGAGCGAGGCTTGCTGCACGACAGCCTGGGTTTGCGTGATTTGGCGCGTCTCGACTTTAACCAGTCACTGTCTCTCAAACCGGATCAACCGGACGTGTTCAATATTCTCGGGGTCTATTTTACTCAGAGCGCCCACTTTGATGCCGCGTACGAAGCGTTTGACTCGACGCTGGAGTTGAACCTGCGTCATCCGTTTGCGCAGCGAAATCGCGGGATTGCGCTGTACTATGGTGGTCGCTATGCACTGGCTCATGAGGATCTGATCGCCCATTATCAGCAAAACGTTAATGATCCCTACCGGGTGATTTGGCTCTACCTGGTAGAGCAGGCGTTGAAACCGGAGGCGGCTGACGATAAGTTGCGCCAGCGCTTCGAGGCCAGCGATCAGCAGGACTGGGGCTGGCAGGTTGTCCGCCTGTACCTGGGGGATGTGTCGGAAACTGAATTTCTGGCGCAGATCAGCCGGGACAGTGAAGACAATACCATGCTGGCCGAGCGCCTGACCGAAGGATATTTTTACCTCGCCAAGCAATACCACCACCGGCAGGACTACCAGTCGGCCCTGATGTTGTACAAACTGGCGCTGTCCGGGAACGTCTACGAATTTGTCGAGCATCGCTTCTCATTGCTGGAGCTGAGCCGGTTGATGGCCGAAGCCAAAGTGCGAGAGGTGCCGGTTGAGCCGGAAGGGGAAGTCGCAGACGCGGCAGAGTAACGTTCAGGAAGCCGCGAGAATCGCGGCTTCTGCTTTGTGCGCCGAGCATGGCGTTGTTCTAGGAGGTGAAAGTCCTCTACGGGCTCAGTCGAGCGAGAACCGTTAGCCTATGCAAGGGTGCCCACCGTGAGGTGGGATCTGAAGGAAGCAAACGGCAAAACTTGGGTGTGACGAACAGAAACCTGATAGTAGGCCAGTACAACTTGGGTAACCTAGCAATATATAGAACAGCCCAATGCCTCGACGGGAAGTGTGTACGGGTAAATCAGGCACAGCCAAGGGAAAGAACAACGTCTTACCTCGGGAGATCTTACGACCTGTCTCGGATGAGACTAATACAACAGTGATGTTGTGTGACGGGTAATAAGAAGTCAGCAGAAGGCATAGTACCTTGGGGAAGTACAACCCAAGGGAAGGCCGGAACTGAATATATCAAGAAGCAGTCACTAGACACTCAATCATGTGGGGTCATAGCAAGATGAACAACATCTCTACGTACTACTGGGCAACACCGCAAGTGACGCTCATGGCCACGAAGAATGACAAGCATGATCGGCGTAGACAGGAGGACGAGTCTTGGTGACCTCAACTCAGTTGATGGAGCGGATCTGCTCCTCAACAAATCTGAACCAAGCCCTGAGAAGAGTGAAGAAGAACAAGGGATGTGCTGGGGTTGATAAACTCGACATAACAGCGACTATCTCGATGCTTCGGCAGTCTTCTAATGGGCAAGCGCTCCGCCAGAGCCTTCTGGACGGGAGCTACCAACCGCAACCCGTTCTGGGTGTAGAAATTCCCAAACCTAGCGGGGGAGTGAGGCAGCTAGGTATCCCAACTGTACTTGATAGGGTAGTCCAACAGGCCATTACCTCAGTACTGACAGATATCTACGAACCTCAGTTCTCAAGCAACAGTTATGGGTTCAGGCCTAACCGCAGTGCCCACCATGCATTGGTGGCAGCAAGCCACTACATCAGGGAGGGGCGGGGTTATGTAGTCGACATAGACCTGGCGAAATACTTCGATACTGTGAACCACGATAAACTGATGCACAGGCTATCGGAGGACATCACAGATAAACGGGTCCTGAAGCTGGTCAGGTCATACCTACAGGCAGGCATAATGCGAAACGGGTTAGTTGAGCAGAGGCAACGAGGGACGCCACAGGGTGGACCATTATCTCCGCTGCTATCAAATATCGTATTAGATGAGTTGGATAAAGAGCTTGAGCGAAGAGGGCATAAGTTCTGCCGATATGCAGACGACTGCCAAATCTACGTGCACAGTGAGGAAGCCGCCAATCGAGTAAAAGCCTCAATCACGGAGTTCTTGGAGCAGAAACTGAAACTCAGGGTTAACCGTGAGAAAAGTGCGGCAACGAGAGTGACAGAGCGGACTTACCTAGGCCATCGCTTTCACCGAGATGGAAGCATCCATATCTCGAAGACAGCACAAACTCAGATGAAGAAGCGAGTGCGTCAAATAACGAAGCGGAATCGAGGGCGAGAGTTGAAGACAGTCCTAGTCGAACTCACTCAATACCTAAGAGGTTGGCAACACTATTTCAAGCTTGCCATACGGAAAAGCGCGATGCAGCGCTTGGATGAATGGATAAGGCGGCGCTTACGGTGCTATCGCCTCAAGCAGCGCAAGCGCAGATACAGCATAGCGACATGGTTACGCCAAGAGGGTGTAAGCGAACGCAATGCGTGGAAGCTGGCGATGTCAGATAAAGGGTGGTGGCACTTGGCTTTATCGCCCCAGCTCAATCAGGCCATGCCAATGAAATGGTTCAAGGAGATGGGTCTGTACTCGTTGCGAGATGGGTACGAGTCACTGAAAATATATTCGGAACCGCCGTATGCGACCCACGCTTGTACGGTGGTGTGAGAGGACGGAGGCCGTGAGGCCTCCTCCTACTCGATTTGGGGCTGTGATGGTTTATGGCGCTGTGATATTCAGCCCGGCCAGGTTGTGCCAGTAGCCGTTACACTGGTGGCCGTCCGGCAGCGGATAGTGCTGGGTACCGGCCTCATTGCTGCGAAACTGCTCCAGCAGCGGCAGGGTCTCGGTCCCGAGCGGGCTGATCCGCACCACATCAACCAGACCCCGCATACTTTTTAAATCATTGATCAGGTTGTAACAGTAGCCGGACTGGGTCTGGATCCCATTGAGGGTGAAGACCTTCTGGTTTTCCTGGCTGTCTACCGTGATCCCGTTGGGGTAGCGGATACAGCAGGTCTCGCAATCGTCCTTGGCGCGATCTTCGGCCCGGGCAGTAAAACAGCGGGCTGAGTAGGCCAGCGGCAGGTAGCCGTAGCTGAAGACCTCGGTTTCGAACTGATCTCGGATCCCTATCGCTTCACACTCTTGGAGCACTTTCTGCAACCACTCGCGGGAGAGCTCGACCGGCATGCACCAGCGGATCATGCCTTGCTTTAGTAACAAACGCAGGGTCTGGGCGTTGTAGCAATTGATCGCCGGTCCGGTGATAAAGGGCACGCGTTTGTCAGCGGCCAGTTGGATTGCGGAGACATCGTTGGCCTCGACCATGAACTCGCCGTTATCAATGTATTTTCTCATCACATTGACTTCGCTCGGGGCTTCCAGCAGTGCCATGGTCGAGAGCACCACCTGTTTGCCAGTGGCCGACAGGGCCCGGGCCAGTTCAAGCCAGTGGGCTGGCTTGAGTTCGCGGCGTTTGGAGCAGACGGTTTCTCCCAGATAGACGATGTCGGCATTGCTGGCCTGGGCCTGCTGGTAGAAATCTTCGACGTCGGCTTTGGGCCAGAAATAAAGCAAGGGTCCTAAGGCGTATTTCATGTTCAGCTCCCGTTACTGCCATTTGCGGTGGTAAGCGCCCAGGGTGGTCTGGGCCCCTTCGGAGACATTGCCGAGGCAGGCATCCCAGGCCGGTTCAACCTGGTAGTTGTCCGGGTCGGCCAGGTAGCGGTCAATCGCGGCCCGCCAGGTCCGGGTGACCTGCTCGACATAGGCCGGACTGCGCTGGCGGCCTTCGATTTTCACCGAGGCAATGTTGGCTTTAAACAGCTCAGGCAGGATCGCCAGCGTGTTGAGGCTGGTTGGCTCTTCCAGGGCGTGGTAGCGCTGGCCGTCGACTTCAAAGCGGCCTTTGCACAAGGTCGGGTATCCGGCATTTTCCCCTTCGGCATAGCGATCAATCAGGACATCATTGAGACGCGACTCCAGCCCCTGTGGAGTTTCCTGCCAGCGGACAAACTTCGCCGGTGAGCAGGCGCCGACCGTATTCGGTGACTCACCGGTCAGGTAGGACGACAGGTAGCAACGGCCTTCTGCCATGATGCACAAACTGCCGAACGCGAAAACTTCCAGTTCAACGGGGCAGTTACGGGCCAGCTGTTTGACCTGGTGGATTGACAGCACCCGCGGCAGCACCACCCGCTTGACGTTAAAGTTGCGGTGATAAAAGTCGATAGCGGCGGTATTGGTTGCCGAGGCCTGGACCGACAGGTGCAACTCCAGCGCCGGGTAGCGGCTGGCGGCATATTCGAGGACGGCCATATCCGCCACAATCAGGGCATCAACGCCCATCGCCGCTGCGGTGTCGACAGCTTTTTTCCAGCGCTCGAAGCCATCCGGGTGGGCAAAGGTATTCAGGGCAATGTGGAGTTTACGCTGGTGATCTTTGACATAATTGACTGCTTTTTCCAGTTTGCGATCGGTAAAGTTGAGGCCGGCGAAATGGCGGGCGTTGGTATCATCCTTAAAACCGATGTAGACCGCATCGGCGCCGTTATCAATGGCAGTTTTTAGCGCCGGCAGGTTTCCGGCGGGGCAGAGTAGCTCCATAGTTTTTCTACCAGTGTGGATTGACAGGGTGGCGAAAATACTAGGGGGGGAAAGCGGCGAGTATTTTGATATCAGGCAGGTTTTGTTGAATTAAGTAACTTTTCTCTCACATTTTATCCTTTGGAAGTAGATGCACCACTGTGGCTTCCCGGGCGAGCGCCGCCCGGATCAGCTGTTGGGGCGGCTGTGCTCGAGCAAGATCGCATCAAGCTCATGCTTCGGCTGCGGCTTGTAGAAATAAAAGCCCTGGATCGAGTCACAGTTGAGGTTGGAGAGCAGGGTGGCTTGCTGGCGGGTTTCCACCCCTTCGGCAACAATGCTCATGCTCAGCGCTTTGCCGAGGTTAATAATGTTCTCGATCAGCGTCACCTGCTTGGGGATCGCTTCGATATCCTTGATAAAGGCCCGGTCGATCTTGAGTTCATCAAGCGGGAAGCGGGCCAGGTAGGACAGCGACGAATAGCCGGTACCGAAGTCATCGATCGACAGCGAAAAGCCGAGCTTTTTAATCGCGTTGAGCATCTGGATGGTATGATCACTGTCGCTCATCACCGCGCTTTCCGTTAGCTCGAAAGTGATATCGCTGGGATCGACGCCGGTGGCCTGCTTCAGCTTTTCGACAAAGCTGATCAGGTTCGGGTTGCCGAACTGCTGCGGCGAGAGATTAATCGCCACCCGGCCGTTCAGCAGCCCCTGCTGCTTCCACTGGCGAACTGTGGTGAACACCTCGCGCATCACCACTTGCCCCAGTTGCTCGATGAGCCCGGAGCGCTCGGCCACCGGGATAAATTGTGCCGGACTGATATAGCCTTCGACCGGATGTTTCCAGCGCACCAGCGCTTCGGCACCGTCAATCACAAAATCCCGAGCGCCGACTTTCGGCTGGTACCAGACTTCCAGGCCATTCTGCTGCAGTGCTTTTTGCAACTCGATTTCGAGCCACAGCTGCATCCGCGCTTCTTTACTCATTTCTTCGCTGAACTTGACCATCCGGTTGCGGCCGCGGTTTTTGGCCTCATACATGGCGGTGTCGGCATTTTGCAGCAGGAGCCGGGCGTCATTGCCGTTTCCGGGGTAACTGACCATCCCGACCGAGCAGGCCAGGTGCTTGCTGAAATGGTGCAAATCAAACGGCTGGTTGATCAGGGCGATGATTTGTTGGGCCAGCTGTTCGCCCATCCGGGGATGATCGGGCTCGGGTAGGATCACCGCAAACTCATCACCGCTGAGATGGCCGATCACAGCACGCTCGGGTAGCAGCCGGCGCAGGCGCTGGGCGATCTCCTGCAGCACCCGGTCCCCGATGTGGTGGCCGAGCGAGTCATTGATATTCTTGAAATTGTCCAGATCCAGATAGAGCATGACCAGTGGTGTTTTTTGCTGGATCAGTTGCTCCAGCCGGCGGCTGAATCCGTGGCGGTTGTACAGCCCGGTCAGCGGATCGGTATGGACCAGTTGCTCGACCTGGCCTTGCTGGCTGACCTGCTCGGAGTTATCGTGCAGCAGGATCAGTTTGGCCGGTGAGCCGAGCAGGGCAATATCGGAGACGGTGATCTGCAGGGACTTCTCCGTGCTGCATCGCGGGCTGGTCTGGCACTGGCGCTGCTCCTGGTGTCCTAGCTGAGTGATTTGGCTGCCGAGCACCCGTTGGGTATGGCTGTCGATCAGTAGTCGGCCCAGCTCTTCACCGATTAACGCCTGGACCGACTCAAACCCGAGCAGTCTGGCGGCGGTCTCGTTGGCCGAGATGATGAGGTCGCCCTCGATAATGCAGCTGCCGTCGGTGATCAGCTGATTGAGCTGCTCGAGCTGATGCTCCAGCTCCTGGAGGGAATTCACCAGTACCTGCCGCTCGGACGTATCAGCCGAGTGCAGGACGATATACGGGATATTGCCGCGTTGATCCCGTAACGGTGCCAAACTGAAATGCAGGCTGGTATCGTGGCGGTTATCGTTGAGCACCACTTCCCCTTCGACTGATTCACCCAGAAAAGCCCGCTCATAATAGGGGCGCAGGGTATCATAGTAGGCCTGGCCCAGTACCTCGCTGTCATTACGGCCGATCAGCTCTTCGCGCGCCATGCCACTGACTTCGCAGTAGCGGCTGTTGACGACCAGATAGCGGTGATTGGGATCGAGGACCGCAAACAGAAAGGGACTGTTGTCGGTGAGTAGCGGAAACCAGTAGTTAAGTTGCTCAGTCGGCATGGGTGATGCGTCTATCCCGTGACACTGACGCCAAACGCGTCATCAAAAAAGATAATCGCTACTATAACCTGCGACCGTGGTCGAATTCCAAACTTTGCCACTATAGAGTTGTTTTTTTTGATGCAAGGCATAAAAGCCCGCCCGGTTGTTGCCATACAATCAGACCATTATGGCGACTGACACAGGAAAAAACAGTGATAACTCAATTACAAAAACACATGGTCCAGTATGCCCCGGCGCTGCTGCGGATCCCGGCCCGGCTGACGCCGTTTGCGGTTCAGAAGAAAGTGATGCTCGATGGCCTGGCGATGGTGTTCCGCGAAGCGCTGGAAGACGGTGATTTTGCCTTCCTGGAAGGGCGCTGGCTGAAAGTGGCGGTGCGGGATCTGGGACTGTGCTGGTATATCAGCTATCAGGACGAGCGGTTGGTAATGGCCGAAAGCATCGCCGAGGAAGATGTGAGCTTCAGTGGCGATTGCAACGATCTGGTATTAATTGCCGCACGCAAGGAAGATCCTGATACACTCTTTTTCCAGCGTCGCCTGCGGATTGAAGGCGATACCGAGTTGGGACTGGAAGTGAAAAACCTGATGGACAGTATTGATCTGGCCTCGCTTCCGGCCCCGATCCAATTTTTATTACAGCAGTCGGCGACGTTTATCCAACAGGGGATGCAGGCGCCGGCAGCTGCGAAAGAGGTCATGAATGCTCATTAGAACCGAAGCGCCGGCAGATATTCTGGCAGTCGATGCCTTGCTGAAAACCGTGTTTGACACCGATGCCGAAGCCGACCTGGTGATGAAGCTGCGGGAGAACGGTCACCGCTCCTTGTCGCTGGTGGCCTGTAACGATGACGGCGAAGTGGTGGGATATCTGCTGTTCAGCCCGGTTACCGTAGATGGCAACGATGATAACTGGCAGGGCCTGGCACCAATGGCCGTCAGGCCGGACTACCAGCGGCAGGGGGTTGGCCTGGCGTTGCTCGAAGAAGCCAAGAGCATTCTGGCTGAGCTGGGTTATCCGGTTGTTGTGGTGCTGGGGCACAGCGACTATTACCCCAAATCCGGGTTCGTCAGGGCCTCAAAGCACGGCTTGCAATGCGCCTGGCCGGTGCCGGATGAGGCGTTTATGGTACTGGAGCTGGTGCCGGGCACCTTAGCCTGCCGGCAGGGTAAGGTGGCGTACAGCCCGGAGTTTTCGGCGTAGAGCTAACCGAGTGAGCGGCACTTCCTCACCACTTGGGCGGGAGGTGTTTTACCCCGCGCCATAATAATTTTTGTTCTGGTCCGCCAATTTGCCAGTTGATCTGGTAGGATCGCCTGCCGAAACGAGGTCTTCAGGCAGAAATGGTACGAGGATGAAGCAGCGAGATTTACAGATCTTACATGAGATGGGGCTGACCTACTGGCAAGTCAGAAAACCGGACTTTTTTCCTGAGCTGGAGACGCCGGTGATTGATCTGCCCGACAGCTGCAAGCTGCTGTTCGTCTGTGAAGACGAACTGGATGAGCACGACCGCTGGCTGTTCGGCCGGATCCTCAAAAGTATGAAACTCTCCCCGGCGCAGGCGCTGATGTTGCCGCCGCAAGGGGTCGAGCAGATCCGCGCTCACCATCTGACCTGGTGCTGGCTGGCCGGTTGCCAGGCAGCCCACCCGGCAGGCTGCCAATTATTGACCTCGATGTCGCTGAAACAGATGCACACCAACCCTGCAAGTAAGAAAGCCTTATGGCAACAGATATGTTCCTATGAGTCATAATATTATGCCCCTTGCGCCGCACCATCTCGATGCGGTGTGGCAAATTGAGCAGGCTGCTCATTCATTCCCCTGGTCGGAATCGCTGATCCGCCAGGCTCCCAGCAAAATTGCAGTTAATCTGGTGCTGGAAGTCGAACAACAGGTGGTCGGTTATTGCTATGGTCAGCTGGTGGCCGGCGAGGCGACTTTGCTCAATATTGCCGTTGATCCTAACTGTCAGGGCAAAGGCTACGGCAAAATCCTCTTGCGCGGGTTTATCGACCGGCTGGCCGGGCTGGGCGCCGAAGAGATCTGGCTGGAAGTGCGGGCCAGCAATACCCGGGCCTATCAGCTCTATGAGTCGCTGGGTTTTAATGAGATTAACCGTCGCTACGGCTATTACCCGACCGAAACCGGGCGAGAAGATGCGCTGATCATGACCTACCTGGTTCTCTAGGCAGGCCGGGGCTGATCCGGGCCTGTCGCTTTGCCGCAAGATTGCGTATAATTCCGCCATCAATTATGCCAGACACGCCCTCTTTGCCTGAGCGCCAGAGGTGCAGGCTCCTTCCTCAGACGCTGCGCAGAAAGAGGTCGAGATGTAACTCACTGCTGTGAAAACAATTTTTACCTGCATGCGCAGGACGTCAGACTGGTGTTCACGCGGCATTGGACAGGGCATGAACTGGACAAGCAAGCCGTATTCAGACCGGTCTGGCTCGATTTTGGGAGCCGGACGACAGAAGACCCGTGCGGGACTGTCGTTGCTCGATGTGGAAATCTCTCACAGGATTATCAAGATATGTCATTTCTTAATGAAGTGAGCAAGCGTCGGACGTTTGCCATCATTTCTCACCCGGATGCGGGTAAAACCACCATCACGGAAAAAGTACTGTTATTCGGAAACGCGATCCAGAAAGCCGGGACGGTCAAGGGCCGCGGCTCGAACCAGCACGCCAAGTCGGACTGGATGGAGATGGAAAAAGAGCGTGGGATCTCGGTGACCACCTCGGTGATGCAGTTCCCGTACAATGACCGTCTGGTCAACTTGCTCGATACCCCGGGACACGAAGATTTCTCGGAAGATACCTACCGGACCCTGACGGCGGTGGATTCGTGCCTGATGGTGATCGATGCCGCGAAAGGGGTTGAGGATCGGACCCGTAAGCTGATGGAAGTCACCCGTCTGCGTGATACCCCGATCATCACCTTCATGAACAAACTTGACCGGGATATCCGTGATCCGATGGAGCTGCTCGATGAAGTCGAGAGCGAGCTGAACATCGCCTGTGCCCCGGTGTCCTGGCCGATTGGCTGCGGTAAAGAATTCAAAGGGGTGTATCACATCCACCGTGATGAAACCATCCTGTACGCGACGGGTCAGGGCCACACGATTCAGGAAGCGCGCATCGTCAAAGGGCTGGATAACCCGGAACTGGACGAAGCGGTGGGCGCGGAGCTGGCGGAGCAACTGCGTGAAGAGCTGGAGCTGGTGCTGGGTGCATCGCACGAGTTTGATCAGGAACTGTTCCTGCAAGGCGAACTGACGCCGGTCTTCTTCGGGACCGCGCTGGGTAACTTCGGGGTGGATCACATGCTGGACGGTCTGACCGAGTGGGCGCCGGCACCGATGCCGCGTCAAGCGAACGAGCGTGCCGTAGAAGCGGGCGAAGAGAAGTTCTCGGGCTTCGTGTTCAAGATCCAGGCCAACATGGATCCGAAACACCGGGACCGGATTGCCTTCATGCGCATTGTGTCCGGCACCTACAGCCAGGGCATGAAAATGAACCATGTTCGCCTGGGCAAAAACATCAGTATTTCGGATGCCGTGACCTTTATGGCCGGTGACCGCTCCCGTGCTGAAAATGCCTATGCCGGTGATATTATCGGTCTGCATAACCACGGCACGATTCAGATCGGGGATACCTTCACCCAGGGTGAGAAGCTTAAATTCTCCGGCATTCCGAACTTTGCGCCGGAGCTGTTCCGCCGTATTCGCCTCAAAGATCCGCTGAAGCAGAAACAATTGCTCAAAGGTCTGGTGCAGCTGTCGGAAGAAGGTGCGGTTCAGGTGTTTCGTCCCCTGCAGAACAACGATCTGATCGTTGGAGCCGTTGGTGTGCTGCAGTTTGACGTGGTGGTTGCCCGCCTGAAAGCGGAGTACAACGTCGAAGCGATCTACGAGAGCGTTAACGTTGCAACGGCACGCTGGGTTGAGTGTGGGGATGAGAAGAAGCTGGAAGAGTTCAAACGCAAGAACCAGGCGAACCTGGCGCTTGATGGCGGGGACAACCTCAGCTACATCGCACCGACCATGGTCAACCTGAACCTGGCCAAAGAGCGCTTCCCGGAAGTCGACTTCCGCGCAACCCGCGAACACTAATTCGCTTTTCGCATTTATTGCTTTGCCGCATTGCTGCGATATCAAAGCCGTCACGATTGTGGCGGCTTTTTATTGCCGGTCGATTGTATTGATGATTGATTCCCGCCACCCCGGCTCAACGGCATAAACCCCGAACGGCGTCGCTGTTATTATTTTGATTTAGCACTACCATTGAATGCATATCAAGGGAGGGGCTATGAGCATTGCGACCGAAAACGAGATTCAGTACAAGACCGGCGAACCTTACCCGCTGGGAGCGACTCTGCGTGAGCAGGGGGTTAATTTCAGCCTCTATTCCAAAGATGCCACCCGGGTGATCCTGCACCTGTTTGCCAGTGCCGATGCCCGCGAGTCGTTTCAACAAATCCCGCTTGATCCGCTTGAGCATAAGCGGGGTCATTACTGGTTTGTGTTTGTCACCAACATCGGCCATGGCCAGGTCTACGCGTTTCAGGTCGACGGCCCGTGGAAGCCGCAGGTCGGTCTGCGTTTCAATGCCAACAAGATGTTGATTGATCCATACAGCCAGGCGATCAGTATCGGCGCGCATTACGATCGCCGGCAGGCGATTGGCACCGAGCCCAACCTCGGCAGCAGCCTGCGCAGCCTGGTGGTCGATCAGCAGGCGTTTGACTGGCAGGACACCAGCCCGCCGCGCCATTCGATGACCGACACCGTGATCTACGAGATGCATGTCGGCGGTTTTACCAGGCACCCTTCCTCCGGGGTGACACCGGAGAAGCGGGGCACGTTTGCCGGGGTGATCGAAAAAATCCCTTACCTGCAGTCACTCGGCGTGACGGCCGTTGAGCTGATGCCGATCCAGCAGTTTGATGTTGCCGATGCCCCGGATGGCCGGCAGAACTACTGGGGCTACAGCCCGATCAACTTTTTCTCCGTTCATGCTGATTACAGTGTTGAGAAAAATCCGCTGGCGGCGATCACTGAGTTTAAAACTCTGGTGCGGGAGCTGCACAAAGCCGGGATTGAAGTGATCCTCGATGTGGTGTTCAACCACACCGCAGAAGGGGACGAGAGCGGGCCGACGTTTTGTTTTAAAGGATTGCAGAACGGTGCCTATTACATTGTCGATAAAACCTGCGGTGAGTACCGCAACTACAGCGGGTGCGGCAATACCTGTAATGCCAACCACAGTGTGGTGCGGCGGATGATCATTGATGCGCTGCATTTTTGGGTCACAGAGATGAAAGTTGATGGCTTTCGCTTCGATCTGGCCTCGGTGCTGGCCCGGGACAGCCTGGGTACCCCGCTCAAAGAGCCGCCGCTGCTGTGGTCCATCGACTCCGATCCGGTGCTGAGCGGCACCAAGATCTTCGCCGAAGCCTGGGATGCGGCCGGGCTGTACCAGGTCGGTTCGTTCATCGGCGATCGCTGGAATGAGTGGAACGGCAAGTTCCGCGATGATGTCCGGGCCTTCTGGCGCGGCGATACCGGGACCGTGAGCCGCTTTGCTTCCCGGATGCTGGGCTCGCCGGATATCTACTGTAGCGATCGCCACTCGCCGCACCGCTCGGTTAATTTCATCTGCGCCCATGACGGTTTTACCCTCAATGATTTGGTCAGTTATAACGAAAAACACAACTGGGACAACGGCGAGGACAACCGCGACGGCGAGAACCACAACCTGTCGAATAACTACGGCATTGAAGGGGCGACCGACAACCCTGAGATCGAGGCGCTGCGTAACCGTCAGTGCAAGAATATGCTGGCGACCCTGCTGCTTTCGCTCGGGACCCCGATGATCTCGATGGGGGATGAAGTTCGCCGGACACAGCAGGGCAACAACAATGCCTATTGCCAGGATAATCCGCTTAGCTGGTTTGACTGGCGGCTGGTGGACAAGCATTCGGACTTGCTGCGCTTTGTCCGGCTGATGAACCGGATCCGCCGGTATGAGAAAACCATCGACTGGCACATGCATGTCTCGCTCAATACCGTGCTCAAAAGCGTCGGGATTGACTGGCACGGCCTTCAGCCCAATCAGCCGGACTGGTCGGCCCACTCTCACTCGTTGGCGTCGACGGTGATCCACCCCATCAGTGGTGATGAGCTGTATATCATCTGTAATGCTTACTGGGATCCGCTGATCTTTACGCTGCCGGATCGCGACAGCCAGGATTGGCACCTGCTGGTGAATACCGCAGCGCCGAGCCCGGCCGATATCTACACGATTGAGCAGGCGCCGCGATACAAGGACGAGACTATTCTGGTGACCGGGCGTAGTATGATCGTGATGATTGCCAAACCCGGCCATGCATAAGGCGCAATGAGTGAACAGTGATGAATGAGAGGTCAAGTGGGGAGAAATCGATGCTGAACTGGCTGAAACGGGGAATCGCCCGATACGATCAATGGTGTGAGCGAATGGGGCTGGTCCCGGAAAACCGTCGTTGCTGCGCACCGGTTCGCTACGATGACGATGATCCGCGCCACCCGTCGCAACGGCGCACGTCGTGTAGATCCCAGAAAAGTACGTCACGGCAGGAATCAAGGTGATGCCATGATGATCGACAGTCACTGCCACTTTGATTTTGCACCGTTTGATGCCGATCCGGCAGGGTATTTGGCGATGGCCCGCCAGGCCGGGGTGGCGGCTTTGGTGATCCCGTCCGTCGGTGAGCGCAACTGGCAGCGTGTTCAGGCCCTGAGTCACCAGTATGACGGGGTGTATTATGCCCTGGGCCTGCATCCTTTTTTCAGTGCAGAGCACCGCGAGGCGTCGCTTGAGTTGCTGGCCGCGCAACTGGCGCAGGTCGCCGGCGGGGGCGCGCAGCATGATCGCAAGTGTGTCGCGGTCGGTGAATGCGGGTTGGATTTTGCCATTGCCGAGGCCGATCGCGATCAACAGCTGGCGTTACTGCAACAGCAGCTGATCCTGGCCAACACCTACCAGCTGCCGGTGATTCTGCACTGCCGCAAAGCGTTTCCCGAACTGGTTTCCTTATTAAAGCAATACCCGCCGGTGGCCGGTGGGGTCTACCATGGGTTTAGCGGTAGTCTGGCGCAGGCGCAGCAGGTGGTTGCGCTGGGACTGAAGATTGGCGTAGGCGGTACCATCACTTATCCCCGGGCGAACAAGACCCGCAAGACAGTGGCGGCTTTACCGCTGGAGGCCCTGGTGCTGGAAACGGATGCGCCGGATATGCCGGTCGCCGGCCATCAGGGAGAGCCGAATCGCCCGGATCGGTTGTGTCATGTGCTGCAATCACTTGTGGCGCTGCGATCGGAATCTCCCCGGGAGATCGAGTCGGTTACTCGCTTAACCACGACTGAATTGTTTCGACTTTCTTTGTGAGGACGGTCACTGAATAAAAACGGTTGCGCAATTGGTTGCGCTGTTTGCGTCACACTACGTGATGCGTGTCACGCTTGTGATTAAACTATCATTTGGTTTCCGTATAAAGTGTGACGTTAGCATTACTTTATCCCGGATGGGGTTTGTATAATGCAGCGGACTCTTAAATGAGCCGAATTGTCGAGACGCCAAACTTAAACTTAAAGGGATGCCATAAACTATGAGCCTGTTTATGAGCCTGGTTGGGATGGCTGTGCTGCTGGGTATCGCAGTACTGTTATCTGATAACCGCAAAGCTATTAATTTACGTACTGTGGGTGGGGCATTTGCCATTCAATTTTCTCTGGGTGCTTTCGTACTTTACATTCCGTGGGGTAAGGATGCACTGGGCGCGGCAAGTAGCGCCGTTCAGAGTGTCATTGACTATGGTAATGTCGGTATTGAGTTCCTGTTCGGTAGCCTGGTGAACTTCTCTGTTGAGGGCATTGGTTTTATCTTTGCATTCAAAGTTCTGCCAACGGTTATCTTCTTCTCTGCACTGATCAGCGTGCTGTACTACATGGGTGTGATGCAAGTTGTGATCAACGTCCTGGGTGGCGGTCTGCGCAAAGTGCTGGGTACATCGAACGCGGAATCCATGTCTGCAACAGCGAACATTTTTGTTGGTCAAACTGAAGCACCGCTGGTTGTGCGTCCGTTTGTTCCAAAGATGACGCAGTCTGAGCTGTTTGCGGTTATGTGTGGTGGTCTGGCGTCTGTTGCCGGTGGTGTCCTGGCGGGCTATGCCGCGATGGGTGTCCCACTGGAGTACCTGATTGCAGCTTCGTTTATGGCAGCACCAGGTGGCCTGCTGTTCGCGAAAATCATCAAGCCTGAAACGGATACGCCGGTTGAGCAAATCTCTGGTGATGAAGCACAGGGTGACGACAAGCCTGCCAATGCGATCGATGCAGCAGCAAGCGGCGCCTCTTCAGGCATGCAACTGGCACTGAACATCGGTGCGATGCTGCTGGCGTTCGTTGGCCTGATCGCGCTGATCAACGGGATGCTGGGTGGTATCGGTGGCTGGTTCGGCATGCCTGAGCTGACTCTGGAACTGATCCTGGGTTACGTCTTTATGCCGCTGGCTTACCTGATTGGTGTACCATGGGCTGATGCGAATATTGCGGGTTCTTTCATCGGTCAGAAACTGATCCTGAACGAATTCGTGGCTTACCTGAGCTACGTCCCATACCTGGGCGATGCAGCGCCGGTGGTTCTGTCTGAGAAGACCAAAGCGATTATCTCGTTTGCCCTGTGTGGCTTCGCGAACCTGTCTTCGGTTGCGATTCTGCTGGGTGGTCTGGGGAGTATTGCCCCGAACCGTCGTCACGACATTGCACGCTTCGGTATGAAAGCTGTTGCTGCAGGTACGCTGTCGAACCTGATGTCTGCGACCATCGCAGGTCTGTTTATCAGCCTGAGCGCGATGTAATACATTCCTCAACTGAGGATGCCAAACGCCACAGCCATGCGCTGTGGCGTTTTTGTATTGTGCGCCGAGCATGGCGTTGTTCTAGGAGGTGAAAGTCCTCTACGGGCTCAGTCGAGCGAGAACCGTTAGCCTATGCAAGGGTGCCCACCGTGAGGTGGGATCTGAAGGAAGCAAACGGCAAAACTTGGGTGTGACGAACAGAAACCTGATAGTAGGCCAGTACAACTTGGGTAACCTAGCAATATATAGAACAGCCCAATGCCTCGACGGGAAGTGTGTACGGGTAAATCAGGCACAGCCAAGGGAAAGAACAACGTCTTACCTCGGGAGATCTTACGACCTGTCTCGGATGAGACTAATACAACAGTGATGTTGTGTGACGGGTAATAAGAAGTCAGCAGAAGGCATAGTACCTTGGGGAAGTACAACCCAAGGGAAGGCCGGAACTGAATATATCAAGAAGCAGTCACTAGACACTCAATCATGTGGGGTCATAGCAAGATGAACAACATCTCTACGTACTACTGGGCAACACCGCAAGTGACGCTCATGGCCACGAAGAATGACAAGCATGATCGGCGTAGACAGGAGGACGAGTCTTGGTGACCTCAACTCAGTTGATGGAGCGGATCTGCTCCTCAACAAATCTGAACCAAGCCCTGAGAAGAGTGAAGAAGAACAAGGGATGTGCTGGGGTTGATAAACTCGACATAACAGCGACTATCTCGATGCTTCGGCAGTCTTCTAATGGGCAAGCGCTCCGCCAGAGCCTTCTGGACGGGAGCTACCAACCGCAACCCGTTCTGGGTGTAGAAATTCCCAAACCTAGCGGGGGAGTGAGGCAGCTAGGTATCCCAACTGTACTTGATAGGGTAGTCCAACAGGCCATTACCTCAGTACTGACAGATATCTACGAACCTCAGTTTTCAAGCAACAGTTATGGGTTCAGGCCTAACCGCAGTGCCCACCATGCATTGGTGGCAGCAAGCCACTACATCAGGGAGGGGCGGGGTTATGTAGTCGACATAGACCTGGCGAAATACTTCGATACTGTGAACCACGATAGACTGATGCACAGGCTATCGGAGGACATCACAGATAAACGGGTCCTGAAGCTGGTCAGGTCATACCTACAGGCAGGCATAATGCGAAACGGGTTAGTTGAGCAGAGGCAACGAGGGACGCCACAGGGTGGACCATTATCTCCGCTGCTATCAAATATCGTATTAGATGAGTTGGATAAAGAGCTTGAGCGAAGAGGGCATAAGTTCTGCCGATATGCAGACGACTGCCAAATCTACGTGCACAGTGAGGAAGCCGCCAATCGAGTAAAAGCCTCAATCACGGAGTTCTTGGAGCAGAAACTGAAACTCAGGGTTAACCGTGAGAAAAGTGCGGCAACGAGAGTGACAGAGCGGACTTACCTAGGCCATCGCTTTCAACGAGATGGAAGCATCCATATCTCGAAGACAGCACAAACTCAGATGAAGAAGCGAGTGCGTCAAATAACGAAGCGGAATCGAGGGCGAGAGTTGAAGACAGTCCTAGTCGAACTCACTCAATACCTAAGAGGTTGGCAACACTACTTCAAGCTTGCCATACGGAAAAGCGCGATGCAGCGCTTGGATGAATGGATAAGGCGGCGCTTACGGTGCTATCGCCTCAAGCAGCGCAAGCGCAGATACAGCATAGCGACATGGTTACGCCAAGAGGGTGTAAGCGAACGCAATGCGTGGAAGCTGGCGATGTCAGATAAAGGGTGGTGGCACTTGGCTTTATCGCCCCAGCTCAATCAGGCCATGCCAATGAAATGGTTCAAGGATATGGGTCTGTACTCGTTGCGAGATGGGTACGAGTCACTGAAAATATATTCGGAACCGCCGTATGCGACCCACGCTTGTACGGTGGTGTGAGAGGACGGAGGCCGTGAGGCCTCCTCCTACTCGATTGGCCTTAAGCTATCAACAGCTTCACCTCAAATATCCTCTTTACTTGAATCTGTCTCTTTATGCGATTGGTATTACGGACGCTCAACATCTCGGGTAAACATCCCCGCAAGCCCGTGTCGGGAAAAGCCATAAAATCGATTGCGCTCTGATTTCTGTCGGCTGCCATTGTTTACTATGGCGGTAGTGAACAAGCGACACCTCAGGTGCAGCAGACTACACTTTCCTTGGTGCTATGACAGACAGAGAGAAGTGTATGAATGGCCTATATGAAGTTCTGCTGGCGCTGATGGCCGGGTTTATTGTCGGGGTTTTGTTTTCAGCGATTAAGCTGCCAATCCCGGCACCGCCGGTGCTCTCCGGGGTGATGGGGATCGTCGGGGTTTATCTCGGCGCGGTCGCCTATCGCTGGATTATCGAGCACTTTTTTACCTCCTTATAGCGAGGGCGGTACGCTGTAGGTTGTGTTCTGGCGGTAAACAGATTGTCCACAACAGGAAACGTATCTTTGATGGTGGGGTGTTCATCAGCTTGCTATGATTGGCGGGAGCCATCAAAGATTGATGGTCGCTGTTTCAGTTTATTGCGCCGTGGTGGGATCACTGTCACGGCATGACTGGATGGCACGACGGCGGGATACACGGAGGGCCGGGTATTCCGCGCGGTGAGAAGGAAATCAATCAGGTTGCGCATCTCGCAATGACAGCCTGAGTCTTCAAGGAATCAAGTCCGCTCATTGAACTGTTCGCGATAGGCGGGCCGTGTGACGGTGGCGAAACCGTGCACCGTCAGGCGTATGGAACAGTTTCTATAAGCTTGGTAGAAAATAACTGGACTGGAGATAGTCATGAGCGAATTAAAAGCTGCTGCACTGCGTGCACTTCAACTAATGGATCTTACCACTCTGAACGACGACGACACCGATGCCAAAGTCATTGAGCTGTGTAAGAACGCTAAAACACCCGTAGGTAACACAGCAGCGATCTGTATCTATCCACGCTTCATTCCTGTGGCGAAAAAGCAGCTGCGTGAACAAGGTACACCGGAAGTTCGTATTGCAACGGTCACGAACTTCCCGCACGGCAACGATGATATCGCCATTGCGGTTGCTGAAACCAAAGCTGCCGTCGCTTACGGTGCTGATGAAGTCGATGTGGTTTTCCCGTACCGTGCCCTGATGGCCGGCAACGAAGAGGTTGGCTTTGAGCTGGTGAAGCAGTGTAAAGCGGCCTGTGGCGACATCCTGCTGAAAGTGATCATCGAAACCGGTGAGCTGAAAACCCCTGAGCTGATCAAAAAAGCGTCTGAGATTTCGATCAAGGCCGGCGCGGACTTCATCAAAACCTCAACCGGTAAAGTGCCGGTGAACGCAACCCCGGAAGCGGCAGAAATCATGCTGACCGTGATCAAAGACATGGGCGTTGAGAAGACCGTTGGCTTCAAACCTGCCGGTGGTGTTCGCACCGCTGAAGATGCCAAGCAGTTCCTGGATATGGCTGATCGAATCCTGGGCGCTGACTGGGCCGACAACATGCACTATCGTTTCGGTGCTTCCAGCCTACTGGCGAACCTGCTGCACACCCTGGGCGAAGGTGAAAAAGCTGCGGAAGGCGGCTACTAATCTTCCCTGATTCAGGTGGCTTCGTGCCACCTGATTTGTAAATCCCGTGACTGTTTACTGATTGTTCTTGCCCCGCAGTGGTACGAGCGTGGCATAAGTGCGACTGGACGTTGGGATCTGCAGGCGGCAATACCGCCCAGCCCGGTAAATAGTCATCAGCCTTACACGCTTCTCTGATTGGGGGAATCCCATGTATTTACCACAAGAAATTATCCGCAAAAAACGTGACAACATCGAACTGACTGCGGACGAAATCAACTTCTTTATCCAAGGCATTGCCAAAGACACCGTCTCTGAAGGCCAGATTGCGGCGTTCGCCATGGCAATCTATTTCAACGACATGACTATGGCTGAGCGCGTGGCGCTGACCTGCGCGATGCGCGACTCCGGCATGGTGATCGACTGGAGCCACATGAACTTTGATGGCCCGATTGTCGACAAGCACTCCACCGGTGGGGTGGGCGATGTCACCTCGCTGATGCTCGGCCCGATGGTGGCGGCATGTGGTGGCTATGTACCGATGATTTCCGGTCGTGGCCTGGGCCATACCGGCGGCACGCTGGATAAGCTGGAATCGATTCCGGGTTATAACATCACCCCGAGCAACGAGGTGTTCGGTCAGGTGACCAAAGAAGCCGGCGTGGCGATCATCGGCCAGACCGGTGATCTGGCCCCGGCGGACAAGCGCGTGTATGCCACCCGTGATGTCACCGCAACCGTGGATAATATTTCCCTGATCACCGCCTCGATCCTGTCGAAGAAACTGGCTGCCGGTCTGGGCTCCCTGGTGATGGATGTCAAAGTGGGCTCCGGTGCCTTCATGCCGACCTACGAAGCCTCGGAAGAACTGGCGAAATCGATTGTGGCGGTGGCTAACGGCGCCGGCACCAAAACCACCGCGCTGCTGACTGACATGAACCAGGTGCTGGCCTCCACTGCCGGGAATGCGCTCGAAGTCCGCGAAGCGGTGCAATTCCTGACCGGTGAATACCGTAACCCTCGCTTATTCGAAGTGACCATGGCATTGTGTGCTGAAATGTTAGTAAACAGTGGCTTAGCTGACGATCTGACCCAGGCGCATGAAAAACTGCAAGCGGTGTTGGATAATGGTGAAGCCGCCAAGCGATTCGGCAAGATGGTGGCCGGCCTGGGTGGCCCGGCGGACTTCATGGAAAACTACGACCAGTACCTGGAAACCGCTGACATAATTAAACCTGTGTTTGCTGAGACCACCGGTTATGCCTATGCCATGGACACCCGTGCGCTGGGAATGGCCGTGGTAGAAATGGGCGGCGGTCGCCGTGTGGCCTCCGATACCATCGACTATGCGGTCGGCCTGAGCGATATGATCCGCCTGGGCGATGCAGTCAACGCAGAGAAGCCGTTGGCCGTGATCCATGCCCGCACTGAAGCTCAGTGGGAAGAAGCGGCCAAAGCCGTTCGCGCCAGTATCACCGTAGCGGATGAAAAGCCGGCTGCGACCCCGGAAGTTTATCGCCGTATTCGCCTTGACGATCTTTAATGGAGTACACATGAAACGTTCAATTATTCTGGTTCTCGACTCATTTGGTATCGGTGCGACAGAAGATGCCGTCGATTTCGGCGATGTCGGCTCCAACACCCTGGGCCATATTGCAGAGCGCTGTGCCCGCGGTGAAGCGGACAACGGCGAGCGTAGCGGCCCGCTGCACCTGCCGAACCTGACCAAGCTGGGTCTGGGCAAGGCGTGTGAAGAGTCATCCGGCACATTCCCGGCCGGCCTGGACGCGGGCGCAGAAATAACCGGTGCCTACGGTCATGCCAAAGAGCTGTCTTCGGGGAAAGATACCCCGTCCGGTCACTGGGAGATTGCCGGTGTCCCGGTGCTGTTTGACTGGGGCTACTTTACCGAGCACAGCAACAGCTTCCCGAAAGCGCTGCTGGACCGGATTGTTGAACGTGCCAACCTGCCGGGCTACCTGGGCGACTGCCACGCTTCCGGCACTCAGGTACTGGACGATCTGGGCGAAGAGCACATGAAGACCGGCAAACCGATCTTCTACACCTCGGCAGATTCGGTGTTCCAGATCGCCTGCCATGAAGAAACTTATGGCCTGGATAACCTGCTGGAGCTATGCCAGATCGTTCGTGAAGAGCTGGAAGAGTACAACATTGGCCGCGTGATCGCCCGTCCGTTTATCGGTCCGGGTAAAGGCCAGTTCGAGCGGACCGGTAACCGTCGCGATTTGTCGGTTGAGCCGCCGTCAGCCACAGTGCTGCAGAAACTGGTAGACGAGAAAAACGGCGAGGTGGTCTCGATCGGGAAGATCTCCGATATCTATGCCGGCTGCGGGATCACCAAGAAAGTCAAAGCCACCGGGATCCCGGCGCTGTTTGATGCCACCCTGGCAGAGATCAAGCAAGCCGGTGACAACACCATTGTGTTCACCAACTTTGTTGATTTCGATTCTGCTTACGGTCACCGCCGTGATGTGGCCGGTTATGCCGCGGCCCTGGAGTACTTCGACAAGCGCCTGCCTGAAATCCTTGAGCTGCTGGCCGAAGACGACGTGCTGATCCTGACGGCGGACCACGGCTGCGATCCGACCTGGGAAGGCACCGACCACACCCGTGAGCACATCCCGGTTCTGGTCACCGGTCCGAAAATCAAAGCCGGCTCACTGGGTCGCCGCGAGACGTTTGCCGATATCGGCCAGAGCCTGGCAGAATACTTCGGCACTTCAGATATGGACTACGGCAAGTCGTTCCTGTAACGCTGCCGGTCGCTGTTTCGGGGGGCGTCTATCCTTCGAAACAGGACTTTCGATTGCAACTTGATGTTGAATTTTCAATGTTCGACAGATAACAGTAAGGAATAAACTATGGCTACTCCTCACATTAATGCTGAAAAAGGTGATTTTGCTGACGTTGTCCTGATGCCGGGCGATCCGCTGCGTGCCAAGTACATTGCGGAAACCTTCCTCGACGATGCAAAAGAAGTCTGCAACGTGCGTAACATGTTCGGTTATACCGGCACGTACAAAGGCCGTCGTATTTCCGTCATGGGTCACGGCATGGGGATCCCGTCGTGCTCGATCTACGGTACTGAGCTGGTGAAAGACTACGGGGTGAAGAAAATCATCCGTGTCGGCAGTTGCGGCGCGGTGCGTGACGATGTGAACCTGCGTGATGTCGTGATCGGCATGGGTGCCTCGACTGACTCGAAAGTGAACCGGATCCGTTTCGGCGATCACGACTTCGCGGCCCTGGCTGATTTCGACATGGTGAAAAACGCGGCTGCAGCGGCCAAAGCCAAGGGGATCGATGTCAAAGTTGGCAACCTGTTCTCTGCCGATCTGTTCTACAACCCGGATTTCGAGTTCTTCCAAACCATGAAGCAGTACGGCATCCTGGGTGTTGAAATGGAAGCGGCTGGGATCTACGGCCTGGCAGCAGAGTTCGGTGCCAAGGCACTGACCATCTGTACCGTATCGGATCACATCCTGCGCGGCGAAGCGACCACCTCTGAAGAGCGTCAGCTGACCTTCAACGAGATGATTGAAATCGCGCTAGAATCTGTCCTGCTGGGTGACGCGGAAGAAGCGTAACTGCGCGAAACAGAGATGGTGATTGAAAAAGGGCTTGCCGGATGGCAAGCCCTTTTGGGTTGTGGGGCCGAAATTGGGCTCGGGCTCAGTCCTGCTTGTTCGAGGTGAGCAGGAACGGGAAGTGCCAGATGTCCTTGCGGCGACCGAAGGTATAGGCCAGCAGGAAGCCAATCATCAGCGCGGCTAAGATCAGCCCGCGGACGGTGTTGGTCATATACTCGACCTGGCTGGCGGCTTTTTCCAGCAACCGACCCTGCTCTAAGGTGATGCGGACAAAACCAACGACTTGATCCTCCGCCATGATCGGCTCAACCACCTGCTGGCGGCCGATGCTGGCCACCGACAGCGGCGTGGCGATCCCGGTCACCTGCTCCAGCGGCATGGCTTCTTCGGTCTTGGCCACGGTGACCCCTTCCAAATCGTAGATGCTGGCATCCAGGATCAAGGGCTCCTGGGACAGGCGCTGGACCAGTGCCTGCAACTTGTTCTGATCGTTGTCCAGCATATCCTGGGCAGCCGTTGCTGCGGCCTGGCGGACAACCATGCGCGAGAGGGTCTGGGTCTGATCGCTCAGGGCGCGATAGTTACGCAGGTTGAGATCGGCGCCATACTCGAGCATCGTGACCAGGCCACCCAGGCTGACGATCAGCACCAGCAGCTGCCAGATACGCCGCAGGCGCATTTTTTTCAGAATCATCATAACAGTGTCTATGGAACCTTAACCGAATGTCATATTGGGACTTGCCCTGATAAATTGCAATAGGGTACTTTGATAGCAGTGAATCTCAAACATGGATGTCCCAAGTGCTTACAGTTAAAAAACATACCACACTGCATACCCAGTTCCCGCAAGTTGTGACCGCCTCCAACCTGGCCCGTCAGCGCGCCCATACTCTGGTGTACGGCCACCGGATCACTGCTGAGCTGCTCGACTTGATCGACGCGCAGCTGGGGGAGCCGTTGCAGGTGGTCGCGGCCTGGAAGGTGGGACCGTACGATGCGCTACTGCTCGACGATCCGTTGTCGGCACCGCTGATCGGAGCCTTGACTCATTATAAGCTCGATTTTGCCGATACCCGGGATTTGCCGGATCTGTCGGAGCCGGGGGTGGTGGTGATGGACATGGACTCCACCGCGATCGAGATTGAATGTATTGATGAAATTGCGGTGTTGGCCGGGGTCGGAGAGCAGGTGGCCGCCGTGACTGAGCGGGCGATGCTGGGCGAGCTGGACTTTGAGCAGAGCCTGCGCCAGCGGGTGGCTGCACTGGCCGGGGCCGATGCGGCGATTCTGGAATCGGTCCGTGCTGAGCTGCCGCTGATGCCGGGGCTGCCGGAGCTGGTCAGAACCTTGCAACATTACGGCTGGAAAGTGGCCATTGCCTCCGGCGGCTTTACCTATTTCTCTGATCACCTCAAAGAGACGCTGGCGCTGGACTATGCCTGCTCCAATACCCTGGAGATTGTTGATGGCAAGCTGACCGGCCAGGTGCTGGGTGAGGTTGTTGATGCTCAGGTTAAAGCGGATGTTCTCAATCAGCTGGCGGAGGAATATGATGTCGCACCGCACAACACGGTCGCCATTGGCGACGGTGCGAACGATTTGCTGATGATCAAAGCCGCCGGGCTGGGGATTGCCTACCACGCCAAGCCGAAGGTTCAGGCAGAAGCGCCGAGTGCGATCCGCCATGCTGATTTGGGCGGGGTGATGTGTATTCTGTCCGCGTCGCTGGTGCCGCAGGGGATCAGCTGGTAACCACTGATTGCCTGGTGCTGCCTGATGTGAGGCAGGCAGGTAGGTGATATCGAAACTAAAAAACAGCGAGCGGGAGACCGCTCGCTGTTTTTGTGATATCAGGCCATTGATGGCGTGCATGCGCTTTCCCGCCGTGGCGTCTTCACCATTAAAGGCTAGGTCAGCTCAAGCCGGATCAGGACCTCGTCGGTGATGTCATAAATCTCACCGCAGCCGATCAGTGAGGTGAACTCGTTCTCCAGGGTCCGGGCCCGGTGCAGGGTCATCCGGGCCAGCTCGCTGAGCTCCATGCCGCTCAGGGCGGTCATCGGCTCTAACACCGGCACGGCGGTCACCCGCAGCGCCATAAACTCGCCTTTTCGCCGTGCTTGCTTGATGAACTGGATCCGCTCCTCAATGCTATCAAACTCGTCAATCAGCCGGCTTTCAATCCGGGGGGGCTGATCGCCGTTGCGCTCGATCCACAGGTACAGTTCATGGATGTAGGGCTTGCGGATCTCGACCGGGCGCATCGGCTCTGCCAGCATTCGGTTGAGGCGGTTTTTGAAGATCGGCTCCAGCGAGAAGAGGGCGCCGCCGGCGACCTGGTTAAACAGCTTGGGCAGGGCCGGGATCGGGAAGTTGCAGCCAAACGCCTTGAGCTTGACTTTGTGGTTTTCTTTTTCGGTGAAATACGGGATCGTATTGAGCCGCGTCAGCAGCATCTGGTGCATCGCCAGTAATAGCTCTCCTTTGGGGAGTCGCTCGGCCACCACCGGCAGCGCTTGCTCATTTTGCTGGATCAGGCGGCGCAGGTATTGCTCTCCTTTCATCGCAATCGCACCGCTGCCCGTGGTCATCTGGATATTGGTAAAATCCGGGCTGACCCGCACCACGGTATAGGGGATCTGGCTCAGCGGCGCTTTCTTATCCCGCTTTTGCAGATCCTCAAAGGTGATCGAGACATTATCGCCCCGCTTGATCGGCAAGGGGTAGCTGAGATTGAGGTTCAGGCCGTGGATCGACAGGTCGACACTGGTGCCCTCGACCGGCGGCTGCGTCTGGTGCTGCAGCAATACCTTGGTCTCGAACTTAAAGCGCGATTCGCTGCGCTGCGGTTTGGGATCAAAGAAAATCGCTTTGGCAGTAGCTACCGGGTTGCGCGGGTGGCGGAAGCTCTGCAGCGTCCGGCCCGGCAGTTTGGGCTTCACCGCCAGGCGGTAGTCCGGCTGGGCGTGCTCGTTGGTCAGATCCTGCAAAATCCCGATATGGGTCAGCTTGTTGAGCTGCTCATACATGTCCGGGGCAATTTCCTGCAACCGCGCCAGATCCTCTGGCTCGATCGGCTGAATGGTCAGGCGGCTCACCCGCCAGCTTTTGCGCGCCGCGCCGACATGCCAGAACAGGCTGCGCTGCTCTTTGGTCAGCTCCGGCAGAGCAGCGGAGTAGTAGTAGCTCTTGTTGTCGTGCTCATGGCAGAAGCTGTAAATCAGCGTGCTGCATTGCTTAAGCCCGGGCTTGCCCAGCGTCGCCATCCGCTCTTTCGACAGCAGGTGGTTGATCACCGGCTGGTTGCGCTCATCGTGCCAGTTGTCCCAGATATGACGGTTATGGTTGGTCAGCAGGCAGTACTTGAGCTGATCGCCGGCAAAGAACATTGGCATGCTGGTGGTATGCTTGAGATAGCAATGTTCATAGCCCTTGGTGCGAACCTGGATCACCTTGTCGTCGTAATTTTTCCGCACCCGTTGCTGCGGGGTGCGCTGGCTGCGGTCAATGGCTTCGCGGATCGCAATATTGTCGCTGATCCGTTTCAGGCGCAGCCAGCGGAAGCTGTCGTTGTCCTTGCTGTCGTCGATGCCGACAATCCGGTATTCGGTTTCCTGGTTCAGGCGCTTGTCGCGATAGTCTTCCGCCAGCTTGGGGAAGGTGGCCTTGATGGTTTGCCCCAGGCCATATTTAAACGCGGACGGGACTTTAAACTTGGCGCCGGAATAGGACAGATCGGACGTGGTGCCGTGTACATGCTGATTGAACGGCAGGGTCAGGTTGACCGGGGTGCTCATTCGCAGCCGGTTTTCCTGCCGGGTCAGATAGTGGCCGAAGCGGATCAGCGTGGCGTCAAACTGGGTATCACGCTGCGGGGCGCTGGCTTCGGTCACGGTGGTTTGTTTTTGTTGCTGGTGCAATACCCGGAAGTTGTTGCGGGTGTTCATCAGGGCTTCATAGAGCCCGACCCGGTACTTGCCGCCGAAGATCTTGATCCGTTTGTGATAGGTATTGAGGGCGACATCATCGAGCCAGTGCACCAGGCCGTTGAGTTCATAGGGGCGGCATTCGCCGTTGACCCGGCCCCGGAGATCGACGATCTGGTAGCAGGGAGCCATGATCCGGTTCAGCTCCATTTTGATCTGGAGTTTCACCGGGCCGCTGGCATCCTGTGTCATCATCTGGAAGACGTCATCGAAATCTTCACTGTCGTAGACGGGGATGAGCTGTTCAATGAGTCCTTTTTGAGTATCCGGCAACATAGCGCTTTTTGATATGGGAGTCCTTCCGTTATTATCTGCATTTTGCAGCAAAAGTTTAGCGCAGTGGTCATATTTATGCGGTTGCGCTGTTTTTAATGTGTATTCGGTCAATAATTGGCTGGAAAATAAGACAAAAGATAGGTGAGACATGGCGAAAACCAAGCGGGCATATGTGTGTAGTGAATGTGGCGCCGATTTCCCCCGCTGGCAGGGGCAATGCAGCGCCTGTGCCGCCTGGAATACCATCACGGAGTTTACGATCCCGAAAACCCGGGCCGCGGTCGGCGGCGCGCCGGCGGCGACCAGCAGTTATGCCGGTACGGCCACCAAGGTTCAGCGCCTGTCCGAGGTGGAAAGCAAAGACGTGCCGCGCTTTACCTCCGGCATTTCTGAGCTCGACCGGGTGCTGGGCGGCGGCATCGTGCCGGGTTCGGTGCTGTTGCTGTGTGGTGATCCGGGGGCGGGTAAATCAACCCTGCTGCTGCAAAGCATCGGCGCGGTGGCTGCGACCAAATCATCCTTATATGTCTCGGGGGAAGAGTCGATCCATCAAATCTCCCAGCGCGCTAAACGGCTGGGAACTCAGAATATCGACAATATCAATGTGGTGGCGGAAACCTCGGTCGAGCAGATCCTCAACCATGTCACCCAGCAGAAAGCCGACTTTGTGATCATTGACTCGATCCAGACCATGACCGTGGCCCATAACGAATCGGCCGCCGGTAGCCCGAGCCAGGTCAAGGAGTCGGCTGCGGCGCTGACCCGCTTTGCCAAGACCGAAGGGGTGACCTTTGTCATCGTTGGCCATATCAACAAAGATTCCAACGTGGCCGGACCGATGCAGCTGATCCACATCGTTGACGGCCTGTTTGCCCTCTCTTCGACCGCCGATGAAAAGTTCCGGGTCCTGCGCACCTCGAAGAACCGTTTCGGCGCCGACTCCGAGTCCTGTTTCTTTGCGATGACCGAAACCGGGATGAAGCAGGTCAAGAACCCGTCGGCGATTTTCCTCAGCCGCTCGAACAAGAACCATGCCGGCTCGGTGTGTACCACGCTGTGGGAAGGCACCCGGCCGCTGCTGGTGGAAGTGCAGGCGCTGTGTAACAGCTCGGTGACCGAAGTCCCGCGCCGCCTGACTGTCGGCTACGATTCCAACCGGCTGGCGATGTCAATCGCGGTGCTGGCCCGCCACGGCGGGGTGATGCTGTCGGACATGGATATTTTTGTGAACTGTGTCGGCGGGATTAAGATTGACGAGACCTCCGCCGATATGGCGGTGCTGCTGGCGATTTTCTCCAGCTTCAAGAATGCGCCCCTGCCGCAGGATGTGCTGGTATTCGGTGAGCTGGGCCTGAACGGCGATATCCGCCCGGCAGCCAACGGAATGGAGCGGATCCGCGAAGCGGCCAAGCAGGGCTTTACCCGGGCCATCGTGCCCAAAGCCAATGCCAGCCGCCAGATCAACGGCATTGAAATTATTCCGGTCGAAGATCTTAAAGAAGCGCTGGAAGCCTTTGAGCGGGTTGCGATGTAATGCCGTGACGATATAGCCGCTGAACACAACAAAACGAGAGCCGGGTGCTCTCGTTTTTTATGGCTGGTTGTTGGGCGGCTAAGGCTATTGCACCGTGGTCGCAGTGCTGGCCGGGGCTGCCTGACCCGTTGGTGCCTCGCTGCTCGCCTGGTTGCTGGCGGTGGTGAGCGGCTGGGCCGGGAGCGGGGCCTGGGTCAGCTGAACCTGCATCGAGACGATGGTGTTGACCATCTCCAGCAGCGAGGCCCACTGGACGGTTTTTTCTTTCTCGAACAGGGTATCGAAGCTCTCCGGCGTCCATTCGACAAATGGCCGTGGGTTCAGCGCCCGGCCGAGGAAGCGGATCTCATAGTGCAGGTGCGGTCCGGTGGAAAGCCCGGTATTGCCCGACCAGCCGATCAAATCACCCTTGCGTACGAACTGGCCGCGCTTGACGTTGAATCGGCTCAGGTGCGAATAGGTGGTGGCAAAGCCCAGTGAGTGGTTGAGCTTGATGAAGTTGCCGGAGCCTTTTTTGCTCGGGCGCACTGCTTCGATCACCCCGTCTGCCGGGGCATAGATGGGGGTGCCGGTGTTGGCGGCAAAGTCCAGGCCGCGGTGGCGCCGGCGTTTGCCGGTGACCGGGTGGACCCGGGTGCCGAAGCCTGAAGACATCCGGATCCCCGGTGTCGGGCTGCCGTTGGGCAGCAGGCGAAACAGGGTGCCCCGCACCGCAGAGCTGACGGCGGCACTGTTGACCCGCTGGGCCAGCGGGATTTCTTCGCCATCGCCCGATTGCAGACCGAGGATGGTCTCGACATCGTCAATGCGCTGGGTCAGGGTTTTCAGGGCGGTGTTTTTGGCGGCCAGCTCCTCGGTCAGGCTTTGGTTGGCGGCACTTTCTTCCGACAGCGAGGCGATGAGCGCCTGGGTGCGGGAGTTGAGCTGGTTCAGTTGCTGGCTGGCGGTCTGGTTTTGCAGATAGAGCTGATAGACGCTGTAGCTGCCGGCGGCCAGCATGATCAGAAAGGTGCTGGCAATGAGGATCAAATTGCGTTTGTTGTAATGGCTCAGCCAGTCCCGGGCAGTAACGCGCTGCGTCGGGGTGGACGTTCGATGGTTGTCGGACATGGTTGATGGTTGCTTTTTTTCTGTTTTTATTCGGTATTTGGTTTGGAGCGCGCTCCGGCTTTGATCGATCTTATGCTGTTGTCGATTCTGCGGCCTTTGTCGATCCTACGGTTTTTGCAAGTCGGCCAGGTGTTCAAGCTCGCGTAGGAGCAAGCTGTCGTTGCCGATATTGAGCTCGATGAGCCGTCTGAGGTGGCTGGCGCTGTCGATATCAAAATGCTGGATCTGCATACGCAGATAATGGCTGTCGTGGTGGATCAGCCGGGTATCCATGGTCAGGGTGATGTCGCTGTCATGAAGGTTGAAACGCACGCGGTAGGTTGGATCCGATGACGTGTCGGTTTCAGGTGCCCAGTCGGACGGGCAGGTGAGCAGGACCCCTTGTAATGACAAATCGCGCACCTCTGCCGTCCAGACACGTGTCCCTTGCTGAAGCTCAGCCTGTGCCTGGTACAAGATGCGGATGAAGTGGCGACGTTCGGTCATAAACAGGACTTCTTGTATGTTTTTATCGCTCAAGTGTAATCAATATTGAGACTTTTCTCCATAAAGTAGCGCACAAAATATGCCGGTCTGGCGCAATTCTGTCGCAAGGTAGCGACATGGGACAAAAAGCTCAGGCACAAAAAAGGGCTGCCGAAGCAGCCCTTGCTTGAGCATTGTAGGCCAGATCTTGCGCTCTGGCGGTCACGGAAGTGCCCCGTTACTTGGCAATGCGCTTGTACTTGATCCGGTGCGGCTCGGCCGCTTGCGCGCCCAGCGTCTTCTTCAGCCAGTCCGAGTACTCGGTGTAGTTGCCTTCGAAGAAGTTCACCTGACCTTCGTCGCGGTAGTCCAGGATGTGAGTCGCCACCCGGTCCAGGAACCAACGGTCGTGCGAGATCACCATGGCACAGCCCGGGAACTCCAGCAGGGCTTCTTCCAGGGCACGCAGGGTTTCCACGTCCAGGTCGTTGGTTGGCTCATCGAGCAGCAGCACGTTGCCGCCGGCTTTGAGCAGTTTCGCCAGGTGGACACGGTTACGCTCACCACCGGACAGCTCGCCGATGCGTTTTTGCTGATCGCTGCCCTTGAAGTTGAAGCGTGACACGTACGCACGGGATTGCAGCTCGAAGTTGTTGATGCGGATGATATCCGATCCTTCCGAGATCTCCTGGTAGACTGTGTTGTTGTCGTTCATGCTGTCGCGGAACTGATCAACCGAGGCCAGTTTCACCGTCTCGCCCAGCTCAATCGAGCCGCTGTCCGGCTGCTCGGTGCCGCTCAGCATCTTGAACAGGGTCGACTTACCGGCACCGTTGGCACCGATGATGCCGACAATCGCGCCTTTCGGCACGCTGAATGACAGATCGTCAATCAGGACGCGGTCGCCGAACGACTTGGTCAGGTTGTTGACTTCAATGACCTTGTCACCCAGACGCTCACCCGGCGGGATGAACAGTTCGTTGGTTTCGTTCCGGCGCTGGTGGTCGGTGTTGTTCAGCTCTTCGAAGCGCGCCATCCGGGCTTTCGACTTCGCCTGACGGCCTTTCGGATTCTGGCGAACCCATTCCAGCTCTTTCTCAATGGTTTTCTGGCGGGCTTTCTCCTGGGAGGCTTCCTGCTGCAGACGGGCATCTTTCTGCTCCAGCCATGAGGTGTAGTTACCTTCCCACGGGATCCCTTCGCCACGGTCCAGCTCAAGGATCCAGCCGGCGGCGTTATCAAGGAAGTAACGGTCGTGCGTGATCGCGACGACGGTGCCGGTGTAGTCGACCAGGAAGCGCTCCAGCCACGCCACCGATTCGGCATCCAGGTGGTTGGTTGGTTCGTCGAGCAGCAGCATGTCTGGTTTTTCCAGCAGCAGACGGCAGATTGCCACCCGGCGGCGCTCACCACCGGACAGGTGTTTGATCTGCGCATCCCATTCCGGCAGACGCAGGGCATCGGCCGCGCGCTCGAGTTGGTTTTCGAGGTTATGACCATCTTTGGCCGCAATCAGGGCTTCCAGTTCGCCCTGCTCTTTGGCCAGGGCGTCGAAGTCTGCATCCGGCTCCGCGTAGGCCGCATACACGGCGTCCAGGCGGGTCAGGGCGTGCTTCACATCGCCCACAGCTTCTTCCACCACTTCGCGGACGGTTTTTTTCTTCATCCAGCACTGGCTCCTGCGGCAGGTAGCCGACGTTCAGGCCCGGTTGCGGACGGGCTTCACCTTCGATATCGGTGTCGATCCCGGCCATGATGCGCAGCAGGGTAGATTTACCGGCACCGTTGAGGCCCAGAACACCGATCTTGGCGCCCGGGAAAAAGCTCAGGGAAATATCTTTCAGAATTTGGCGCTTAGGCGGGACAATTTTGCCTACGCGCGACATGGTATAGACGTATTCAGCCATATCCGTTTGCAATCTCTAAAATAAATGAGGAGGCTATTTTACCTGTTCTGGACATAAGTTTAACAGCAATGTTCATAATTAGCGGTTAAGATGAAAACAGACTGCGCCGGGCCCGGCATCGCGCTGACTCGCCGGTGCCTGATGGGACAGGGGCCGGATGCAAATGGATATGTTGCCAGGAGACCAAAGTTAGGATGATGTTGTGATTTGCTTTTTAACCCGTAAATTACTGCCGATGGTTGTGATCTCGGTAGGTCTGTTGAGTGGTTCGACGGGGCTGGCCGCTTCGCTGGAGCAGCAGCGAGAATGGTATGAGCAAGCCGGTGAGGCGCTTGAGCAGGAGCAGATCAGCCGCTACCGCCAGTTGCGCAGCAAGCTCGATGGCTACCCGCTGGTGCCTTACCTCGATTACCGTGATTTTTCCCGCCAGCTATCCGACAAAACCCCGGCTGAGGTGGAAGCCTTTATTGCCGAGCACAAAAGCCTGCCGTTCAGCAGTACGATCAAGACCCGCTACCTGGAACAGCTGGCGGAAGATGAACGCTGGCAGAATTTTATCGACATTCAACCGATGCCGCCACGCGGCGAGGTGTTGCGCTGTCATTATTACTATGCCCAGAGCAAGCTGGGCAATGCCGAAATGGCCTGGCAGGGCGCCGCCTCGCTATGGCTGACCGGCAAATCCCTCAGTGATGCCTGCGACCCCCTGCTCAACAAATGGCAGGCTGCCGGGCGCCGAACCAATACCCTGATCCTCGACCGGATGCTGCTGGTGTTCGAAGAAGGCAACCGCAGCCGCCTCAACTACCTCAACCGTCAGCTCTCCGGCAAAGGCCTGGCGCAGGGCAAGGCGGTGCTGGAGCTATTCGATGAGCCGGACAAGGTGGCCGATTTTGCCAAGCGCAGCCGGGTGACACCGTTTCATCAGAACCTGACGCTACTGGCCTACAAGCGCCTGGTACGGGCCGATGTCCGCGAGGCGGTGAAACAGTACCCGCGCACCATGGCAGGCCAGCATTTTCGCAAGCACAAGCGCCAGCAACTGGCGGATTACACCGCCGCCTGGCTGTTCTCGACTGACGATGCATCCCTCGCCCGCTGGCGTGACGACAAGCTGAAAACCAGTACCAGCACCCGCCTGCTGGAGCGTCGGATCCGTATGGCGCTTCGCGAGGCCAACTGGGAAGATGCTGCGCAATGGATAGACCGGCTGCCGGCGGCTGCCCAGTCGACCACGCGCTGGACGTTCTGGCGTGCCCGTTTGATGGCGCAACAGGGCGATCAGCAGGGCGCCGATGAAATCTATCGTTCGATCCTGGGTCAGCGGGATTTCTACAGCGCCGCGGCTGCGACCGTACTGGGCCAGCCGATCGTCTACCCGATCAAAACCTCCGGTAAGCCGAAAGGGCAGCTGAAAGCCTACGACCGGACGCTGGCCCGGATCAAAGAGCTGATCGCGATGGACAAGCTCTACGCGGCCCGGCGCGAGTGGCATTATCTGCTCGATGGCATGAACAGCGAGCAGGTGCTGATGCTGGCGACTTATGCCGCAGCGAACAAATGGCACCACCTGGCGGTGCAGGCGACTATTTCCGGCCAGCTGTGGGATCACATCGAGCTGCGTTTCCCGATTGCCCATAAATGGTGGTTCGACTTTTTCAGCAAAAAACGTGAGCTGTCGGCCACCACCATGATGGCGCTGGCGCGGCAGGAAAGTGCGCTCAACGTCGATGCGGTGTCACCGGTCGGCGCGCGTGGCCTGATGCAGCTGATGCCGGCAACAGCCAAGGAGACCGCCCGTAAGCTGGGCCGTAGCTACGAAGGTAGCGGCAGTTTGCTCGATCCCGGGGTCAATATTCGCCTCGGCAGCGGCTATCTGAAAATGATGCTGGAGAAATACGACAACAACCGGATCTTTGCCTTTGCCGCCTATAACGCCGGGCCGGGACGGGTCAAGCGCTGGCGGGCCGGTACCGACGGCAAGCTGGATGTGTACGCCTTTATCGAAGCGATCCCGTTCAACGAAACCCGGGGCTATGTGACCAATATCCTGATGTTCGAGGTCTATTACGGCGATTTGATTGGCAAGAAGACCCCGCTGCTCAAGGAAAACGAGCTGTCAGCCAAGTATTAAAAGGCGGCAGAGAAAAGCGCTGGCAAGCACGCTGCCGGTGCGCCGGAGGACGCCATGGCTTGGTTGTCCCCCCGGTTCAGGATAGAATTCAGGGCAGAGAACCATCCCTATAGATGAGGTTGACATGTCTTCCATCCCAGAAACGCCCGATTTCACTGAGTGGCAGCAAGTGCTGGATATTTTCCGCCAGGCTACCGATGAGCAAAAAGATGAGCTGTTACTGAAATTGTTGCTGACTCCGGATGAGCGCAGTGTGTTGCTCACGCGGATCAACATTTTCCATGAGCTGCTCAACGGTGAGCGCAGCCAGCGTAAGATCAGTGAACTGCTCGGGGTTGGGGTCGCGACCATTACCCGGGGCTCGAATGAGCTCAAACATCATGATGAGCTCACCAAGGCCTGGCTGTCTGAGCTGTTAAAAGCCCAGCACGCTGAGCAGGACTGAACATCAATACAAGTCGTCTGAAAAGCACAAACCCTGCTATCTGGCAGGGTTTGTTGTCTCTGGCGTTTTTAAGCCATGTCGCTGGATGTCGCCTGGGCCGGGAACAGTTCAGGATTGGTGAACGGGATCAACGCCAGGATCAGCGCCTGCTGATACACCGAGCTGCGGCTCAGCTTATGGTTGGTCAGCATCGCAATGGCGCCGCCTTTTTGTTTGACGTTGCTTTGGTTGAACATCTCATCCATCACATCACCCAGCTCCAGCCCCTGGTGGATTTTCTCCATCGCTGCCGGGGGCAGCGGGAGGGAGGCCGAGCGGGATTCGCCGCGTTGGCGATGGTTTTCTACCACCATCCAGGCGAAGGTATACGGGCCATCGATCCCGGCTTCGATACTGACATAATAATCGGCGTTTGGTCTGGTCCGGCGGGCATTAACCACCCGGTTGCGGGCCCCGGCCAGGGTTTCGTCGGCGCACATCGGCTGATCGCGAACGTCGCTGGCGACACTCACCCCTTCAAAATGAAAATTGAGTTCAGGAAAAACTTCGGAAAAAGCATCAGCAACGGCAGCAATTTTGGCTGGATTTGCTGAGGCGACGATCACAGATAACATAAACAGACCTCCACCCCAGCTATTGTACGGACAGCAGGCGTGAAGTCACGCCGCTTGTGTCGTCGATTAGCGATCGTAAGCCCAGTCGGACTGAATGATGTAGCCGTGGATCTGGAATTCATCGTTGTTCACAAACAGGTTCGGGAAATCCGGTTGCGAAGTGGAGAACACCACGCCGTCGGCCAGTTGGGTCATGTGGTAGAAGTCCGGCTCACTGCCGCGCACCGAAGCAAATACCGGCTGCTTCGGACGATAGCTGGCTTTGCGCGTCGCCAGGGCATAGCTGCCGACCGGTGCGCACTGGGCAATATTCTCATTGTCGACCAGCAGGCCCAGGCACTCGTCGCGCTCGAGGTGATGGGGAATGGCCCGCTTGCTGACCACATCCACCGAGGCCCCCCGGCTGTAAGGCAGAAAATCCTTGCGGTGAATGATCGGAATATAGGTGCTGGTGGAGCCGTTGGCCGACTCACTGCTGATCGCCGTGGTGGCCTGGGTGCCACTATCGATTTGCCCGGTCAGCAGGTAGCTGATTGAGGTATTCAGGGTTTGGGCAATCTTTTCCAGCTCACGAACCTCAATGCCGTATTTGCCGGACAGCTTGCGGCTCATGGTGCCCTGTTGCAGATCGAGGGCTTCACCGAGTTGTTTTTGGCTGATCCCCTGGACTTTGGCCAGGCGCTTTATTCTTTCTAAATATTCCATAGTTTATCGCATCCTGCTCACAATGATTCAATGCAAATCGCATTCGTAAAAGTCATAAAAGATTTTACTTAATACGACTTCAGAGGAAGCATCGGGAAACCAAAAGTGCGATTGATTTCGTTAAAGGAATATACCTGCAGGTCATGATGGGTAAAAAACGGTACAAATTTCAAATTGAAAAATAAGCGCCATAAAAACCACAGAGTTTGCCAGCAGATCACTGTTTCAAAATGTATCAAAATTTTGTTGCAAGTAATCCGTTGCAAATCAGGGAGGTAGCGCTGGGGAAAAATTCGCCTCTGGCGCGGTTTTAAATCATCAATTTATTGAAAGTAATGCCTTTTACGCATGATTGAGCCGGGTGGGCTTCACAGCGTCTGCGCCAGGAACTGAAATACCCGCTGGACCCGTAAGCTGGTTCTGAGCTCCTGGTGGCAGACCAGCCACATGGACAGCGACAGCGGCGGGCCGAACTGGGGAAATGCCCGGACCAATTCGGGCTGGCGATCGCCGATGTCTTCCGGCAGAAAGGTGAGCCCCACATGCTGGCGGGCCAGTTCGACATGGAGCGGATGGAACTTGCTGATGACGGGGAAATTTTCCGGCGACAGTTGCCAGCCGTGCTCCGAGAGGCGGTCGATCACCAGCGATGAGCGGTCAAAGCCGATGAAATCGACCTGGCGGACTTTCTTGTCACCGTCTTGTCCCGGTACCGTGTCCAGGTATTGCCCGGTGGCGTAGAACCAGACCGGGAGATCGCGGACTTTTTTGGCGATCAGCCCCGGCTGCCGGGGGCGAAAACTGCGAATGGCGATATCCGCTTCGCGGCGCTGGAGATCGCTCACCTCATTGGACACCACCACTTCGATCTCGATCCCCGGCTCCAGTTGTCGCAGTTGGGCAATAATCGGCGGCAGGCGATACAGGGCGTCGATTTCGCTGGCGGCGATGGCGACATTGCCCTGCAGCGACTGCGAGCGCCCGGTTGCGGCGAGCGACACCCGGCTGGCCGCCTCGCCCATCGGCTCGATATGGCTGAGCAGCTCAATACCGTCTTCGGTCAGTTGCAGCTGCTTGCCGACCCGCTCGAACAAGGCCACCCCCAGCGCCTGCTCCAGCGCCGAGACCTGTCGCCCCAGCGTCGGCTGGGTTAAATCCAGCGCCCGGGCTGCGGCCGAGAATGAGCCTTCTTTCGCGGTAACTAAAAACGCTTTGGCGTGGTTCCAGTCAAAATCAATCGTTTTCCAGTTCATACAAATTTGTATAGGTGATGTGCATTTCTTGCCGATTACAACCAAATATTGCATGGGTAGGATGGGCAGGTAAAGACATTCACCCAAGAGGAAGAACACATGAGTCGGATTTGTATTGTTGGCGCATCGGGCAAGCTGGGCCAGTACATGATTGCGCATGCACTGGCAAAAGGGTATCAAATTCATGCGGTGTGCCGGGCGAAAAGCGTCGGCAAGCTGGCGAGATTCAAGGGCCAAATCAGTATCTATCCGGGCGATACCGATGACAGGGCGGTGATCCAACGCGCTGTGCAAGGCTGCGATGCGGTGCTGACCGTACTGGTGCCCTGGGGCGTGTCGCAATACGCCACCCGGACCGCTCAGGCAGTGCTGGACTTTGCCGCCCCGCAGGCCCGGCTGATTTTCTCCTGCGGCTGGCATATCAGCAAAGACGGCAAGGACCACTACACCTGGCAGCTGAAAACCTTCGTTGCTATTTTCGGTTTTGTGGCGCGGCTGTTTCGTATTGCCGATCTGGCCGATCAGGTCCGTGCTTGCGATACCATTTTCAGCAGCGAGCGCCGTTGGACCGTGGTGCGCGGCAGTGACCTGGAAGAAGGCCCCAGCCAGGGCCTGCCTATCTGGCGCGAGCATGTCGGCGATCCGGCTTTAGCCAGCAACCTGACCCGCCGCACCGACTTTGCCCTGTTCATGGTCGCAGCCATCGACAACCCGGCGCTGATCCACCAAGCCCCGGCGATAGTGGGGGCCGGGGAAGTGGTATAACAGTCGTCGCAGAGGGCACAAAAGCGTCCGGTGTTCACAGTTTGAAAGAGAAAAAGCCTTTTAAAAGAATCGGATATCGATCTAACTGAGAGATGGGTTTATTATGCACCTTGTTTGTAACCAGTGGTGCATCTCACCGCGCTTTAACCCGCAGCCTGGCCTATGTCTCATCAATACTATATCGATAAGTTTCAACACCTGAACACCAACAACATCAATGGCCGCAATAGCCCGCATAAGGTTTGTATGCTGCTGGCGGTGATGAAGCTGATAGAAGAGGGCAGGATCACGCAAAACCGGATTGAGTTTGATGAGCCGTTGAAAGCCAAGTTCAGCGAGTGCTTTGCCCAGATGCGCCAAGCCAATGATCGCGATACGCCGGAAAATCCGTTTTATCACTTACAAAGCGAGGGATTTTGGCACTTGGTGTGTCACGCGGGTGTCGACCCGAAGTCGGTCAAGCGCTACTCGACGAAGACGATTTCACACGTACAGCTTGATGATGAACTGTTTGATTACATGCGCAGCCCATTTGCAGCGACAGATTTAAAAGATGCACTGACCAACAACTTGAGCAATCTGTCGGACTTGTTCGCAAACTGGCTCATCGGGTTGGGGAAGTCAGAGAAAACGGCAAAGAATTATTTGCAGGCACTGCAAACCTCGCTCCCGAAATGGATGGCTGAACAAGGGCTCTCTGAACCGCAGCCTCTGACGCAGATCCGTTCGTATCAACAATTCTACGCCCTTGCTGAGCGAACCAAGCAGTTGGATGAGTTTAAAATTCGCAATAACACCGGGAATGGCATGTACAACGCAGCACTCAATGCCTATTCGCGGTTTCTAGCTGATATTGCTCAGGTCGATTTAAAGCAAGATGTCGAAGACATCCTCGAGGACAAAGCCCTTTCTGCAACCGAGAAGTCGACTCTGGTCAGTACCCGCTTAGGCCAGGGCCGTTTCCGAGAGCAGTTAGTCAACTACTGGCACGGTCATTGTGCCGTCACGGACTATGCCGAAACGCAGATGCTGGTGGCCTCACACATCAAACCTTGGCGAGATGCCAACAATCACGAGCGTCTGAATCCATACAACGGCCTGCTGCTGCTTGCCAATCTCGACAAAGCCTTCGACTTGGGATTCATCTCTTTTCAAGACAACGGAAAAGTGATGATTGCCCGTCAGTTGGAAGATCCGGAAGGCTTGGGGATCCGTGAGGACATGGCCGTGAACCTGCACCGTGAGCACAAGCAGTTTCTGTCGCATCATCGGATGGAAGTGTTTCGGGGGCTGTGAGTTTGGGAATTATTACGTTGACTGAAAGCTCTGAGTATAAGTGGATAGAAGCGGGTTACATTATCTGATAGTTGTGCATTAATTTGATGATACTCCATATGGCGCATATAATTTTTTATCATTTGCTATGCATTGGGCGTTAGGGAGGAGAACTTATGTATAAAGGGCACTGGTACGATGTTATGGGTAAAGAAAGGATGGATATAAAAGCCATTACATTGGATTTTGAAAACTTAAATTCAGCGGTGGAAGAAGCCTTAAGTATTCTTCCTGAAACTAGTTTAATTGTTTTAAATCAGAGGCTTGGTTGGGGTCTTATTGCTATAGAAGACACTAAGCGTATGTTGATTTGTAGGGACTAATTTACGAGATATTTTAAAATGACATGTGCCCACTGTTGCTTATGTCACTGTTTGATCTATAAGTTATCAATATCATAGGAGGCTAACGCTTACAAAGGAGGTTTTTATGAATTGTAGCTGTTGCAGTACACGTCTGAATATTGGGATGATCCATAAAAGAGACCCTCAAACAGGAAGAAAGTATAAGTCATGCCCTCACTGTTCAGATGCAAATGGTGGAGAGCATGTATACCATCCATATCCAGCTTCTTTTGGAAAGACTCCCGCAAGGATAACTGCACGTAATCCAGAAGGTTATCAAAGCTACTGTATCGAGTGCCGAAGATTAGATAAAGGGGAGCAATCTCAATCCTATATGCATGGAAAAACATGTAGTAGCTTAGTTTAGGGTTCTAATGAGTATATATAAAGAGGATGCAGTGGGTTGGTTGTCAACGCTCGATACTGCGAGCGTTGATTTGCTTATCACTGACCCCCCTTACGAATCTTTAGAAAAACATCGAAAAATCGGGTCAACTACCCGATTGAAAATGAGTAAATCTTCAAGTAATCAGTGGTTTGATATTTTCCCAAATGCAAGATTTGAGGAGTTGTTACTCGAAATATACCGAGTATTGAAGCAGAACGCTCATTTTTATCTTTTCTGTGACCAAGAAACAATGTTTGTTATTAAACCGCTAGCGGAAAAAGCAGGGTTTAGGTTCTGGAAGCCAATTATCTGGGACAAAGTCTGTATTGGAATGGGATATCACTATCGAGCTAGGCATGAGTACATTCTCTTTTTTGAAAAAGGAAAAAGAAAGCTCAATGACTTGAGTATCCCCGATATCCTTACTTATAAGCGCGTTTATCGAGGTTATCCGACCGAGAAACCAGTACCATTGCTTGAGATGCTTATTAAACAAAGTAGCTCGGAAGGAGAATTAGTTATTGATCCATTTTTTGGCTCTGGGTCAACTATGATTGCGGCTAACAATTTAAATAGAAAGTTTAAAGGGAATGATATTTCTCCTGTAGCTCACGAATATTTTCAGCAGCGTAAACTCTCTTCTCTGTAAAGCGCCTGAATATTGTATAGTCACAACCACTCTACGTATTGCTAGGCTGGGGAACATTTGCGCACTCTATTGAAGTTAGAAGAAGCTAATGCAACTTCGAACGTATGGGGAGAATCATTGATAACGAATGAAGTCGATAGGGCCCGTATTCCCAAACAGCGATACTGAACATCTTATCCCTACTAGGGGATATAATCTTGTTAATCCCCGAAAGGGGATATATCCTTAGATATCCCTAATGGGGGATAAGTTGGGAGGGCATAGAGTGATGAGGTATTGATGTATGATTTATAACCCACGTCAATTAGCAAATTATCTCAAGCTATTGAGAACGAGAAAACACTTAACTCAGGCACAAGTGGCAAAACGCGTAGGTATCAAACAGTCTACGCTATCGAGCTTTGAAACGAATCCAGAAACGACTCGGTTACAAACCTTTTTTAAGATCATTCAGGCACTTGAACTGAACTTGGAAGTCCATGAGCGCAAGGTCGCAGTGGAAGCTCAAGATGATGAGGTATGGTGATGGAGCTATTTACGTATACCGAGACTGGTTAGGCGCTTAGTGCTGAACACATAAAAAACAAAAAGGCGATAACCCGAAGGTTATCGCCTTTCCAAACGTTTGGTGGGCTGGCGTAAGTTGAATCTATACTTTATGCGCCTGTTTTAATTGAGTTAATTTCGATTTGATTTTTTCTGATGACCTTGTGGTGTACCCATTCATCATTGTTATCGTCGAAATTTATTATAATTATCCATTTAACGTGTGTTACTCGCCAAATAAGCAGGGTCACGCATTCGTTGCACGGTTAAGTCAATTTCTACGCGTGCATCCCCCAAGAGACACTCGGCTTAATACCCAGCCCTTTCTTGTTGAACATTGTTTTCTGCAATATGGCCCTTATACCCCTGTAGAATTCATCTGCTCTTATGCGGTCTGCTGAAAAACTCCATTGCTTCCGTCAAATCAATTATGCGCCAGCCCTTGATGAATGATGGATTGTTCAACATAACGCCAAATTTACGATGAGGCCAAGCAAGCTCAAGAACTATGTGGTCAGCTTTGTCGTCAGTTCTCAACGAATATGCAACTTCAGGTGCTGTATAGCCTTTCTTTTCAGCATAGTCCAAAACACCATGCAGTGCAGGGTCAGCTTTACACTTCACACTTGGCCAGTCACAATTACTGTATACGCCTTGTTCGTTTCTTAGGTGATTAATGCGCAGGGTATCCGAGTGTTTAATGCACATATGTCCATGAAATGGTTCTTTGCGGTGGCAGTCAGCACACAGCGCCACAAGGTTATTATCAGCGTTATTTGCTTTATCTCCATTGATATGATGAGTATGTAACAGGCGCTTATCTGATGACAGGTCCACTTTGCAGTGCTGACATATGTAGCTAGCCTTGGCACGTATCCTGTCTGATATCTTTTTAAAGTCTGCTGAGTAGCCTTTGTTTGCTTCGTTTACATGCTGACTGGGTAAGCGAGAGAATAAGGAACTATACGTCGAAAAAAACTCTTCAATATTGAAGCTATCCACAAGCGAATTGACTTCACTTCTAGATATGTTGTTTACCCCTTTATAGTTGAGTTTTTTTAGGCAGTTACGACAAACATTCAACGGGAGTTCAGTCTCTTTGAGCTCTCCAAACTTACTAGTGCCGAATACAGGAAACTGTCCAGATAAATTATTGGTGACTTTATATCTCTCGAAGCGGTTCTTTCGTCGCATGTTGTTCAGTGTTTGGCAATCAGTAACATGAAATTTTCTGCCTTTAGATGGGTCTTCAGTCACCTCATCAAGGCAGAAGCCTTGATCTGGAATGAACAAAATAACTTGGCGGCCACGGGCACTGAGCAGCCCCTGTTCCGACTCAAGCTCATCTAAGTTGATATCAATGCCGGAGCTGCTTAGTTGAGCGTCGAATTCAAGATCGCTTTCATTCCACACTTCTCCCACATCAAACGATACAGCTTGAGCCCCCATCTTCTCTACGCAAGCCCAAAGCTGGCTTAGATTGACGTCTATCTTCATTCGGTGCTTTCCAGAATCTGCTTAATTTGAATATCAGAGTTTGTAATCACTCGGAAGCTGACGCGGCGTGATTTTCCTTTATCTTCGCTGCCGTCGGGGCGGGTGATTATCCGTGATGAGGACAGCCCAACAGCTGCGAAGTGTTTTTTTATCCAAGTTCTATCGAGTGAGCTGTTATCTAAGCGATAAACATAATCAAGAACAGTTCGGGTGCGTCTCTGTGACAATTCCATATTCTTAAAATATGCTTCATCAGGTGGAGTGTTTCTATCCCATTCGCTGCTGGTATGGCCCTCAATACGTACCTCATTGATCGAGTCTATAAAGGGGTTCAACACTTCCATGTATCGAGGAAAGAAATCTTGGAGAAGTTCTTTGTACTCGTCATTGATATTGGCTCTACCCTCTTTAAATAACACTTCTGGTGACTTAAAAGTGAATGTTAGGGTTTCTTCATCAATATCAGCGTTCCAGCGAGCTAAATCTTTTTTAAACTCAGCCTGTAGAGCATCATAAATTGCGACTTGATTCTCTTGGTAGGCGACTGCAATATTTTTGATTTTATCTCGCTCCAAGAAGGCGTTTCTCATCAATGCAATGGCGATGAACAAAAATACCATCATCAATCCGGCCATTAGGTCGGATACAGACAACCAGTGGGATTCTTCCTGCTCACTTTGCTTTTGGGTGAAAATTGCACTCATTGCTTATGTCCTACACCTGTTGCTTTACAACATCAGACATACGGTTCACTAAGCGGCTGTAATCCTCCGTGAACTTGCCGCTAATTGAAGCAAGGGCGCTCCCCATCGATTGCATTACCTTTTGAATTTCTTCGCCCATGGTTTGGTCAATCATATTGACTTGCTTTTGAACGGACTCGCCAGTTTGGGATAAGGCCTCTTCAATACTACGTTCCAAGCCTGAGAATACTCGATCAGCCTGCTTGCGATGTTCACTCGCTTGTTCTTCAATAGTCGCAGCAAGTGAGCGTTTCATATCGTCTACGCTCCGAGTAAAGGCCGATGTTACCTCATTAGTTTCTGAAATGAGTTCCGTGCTAGCTTCTTTGAAGTTGTTATTTAGTGATTTGCTGCCATGCTGCAATTCAATTACTAGTTCGCGCATATGGGTGTTAATGTCTTCAAGTGCATCAGAGAATTGTTGTTTAATTTCTTCACTGGAGTTTGCAGTGGCTTGAGCTGACTCAGTGAGTGCTGCCCGTGTTTGGTCGACAGTTGAACGGTAGTTGTCGGCACTTTCTGTAAAGACTGTTTTGATATGGTCACTGCTTTCCACGATACCTGAAGCTAACATATCATTAGCTTGCTTAGCGCCAGCAATCGCTAATTCGATCTGATCTTTAATTTCTGGCACAGCCTCAACTGCTTTGTCACGAACGGCTTGGAAGGCATCGAGATGACGGTCAAGCTCGGCAATCTGATGCTGGTTTACTTCCATTATGACTTTCAAGTTAGACATTGCTTCAGGTATGACTCGTGCTTCATTGCTTATGCTCGCGACAGAATCGCCTGTCTGGGTAATTGCTTGTACACCGAGTTCATACTGACGCTTCATATCTTGTAGCTGTTCTTTATAGTTTCCTTGCCAAGTAACTAGCTCATGAACAGCTTCATTTAGTGCCTTGAAGTTGTCACCAAACTGCTCAATCAAGTTGTTATTAAAATCCTGAATTACCTGCTTGAGGGCCTCAATAACTTGTTCGGTAGCTGATTTAGATAGCATATCGGCGAAGTCTTGCAATTTAATCCATAGCCGCTCTTCGAAATCTTTGAATTCAGTTATTTGTGTCTGCGCCACATGTAGTAGCAGTTCAATATGTGCTGCCATCTCAGCAACGTGCTTGTTGTTGGTCTTGTGATTTTCGTTGGTATCGGCACGAAGTAGTTTGAATTGACCAAGGAGACTGCCTTCATCATTGCCACTAATCGACGTTTTTAGTTCTTCAATGCCTGTTACTTGCTGTTTCATAACAGCATACAAATCTCTGATATCAATGTCTTCATCATTGACTTCATTGCTATCCGTCGAACTTAACACACCGGTGGCAAGAATAGACTTGTAGAGAATAGAAAACAGCATGCCCGCGAGGCTGGTAGTAAAAGCTGTTTTTAGCCCGCCTAGCAATGGGCCTATACTTTCATCAATTAAGTTAGTGTCGAAGTCCAATAATCCAGTGATGATCCCGGTAAACGTACCTAAAATTCCTAACGAGGTTAATAAAGTAGGAGTGTAAGCCGTAAACGCCCCGTGCTTGTCCTGCTTTTTCCAATACAGAGACAAGACAAAGCAAGTAAGAATGATGTACAGAAACAGCTCGGTAATATGGCTGGCATTGGCGTTTTTTAGCGTTGATTCGACTAGTGATGAGATCATTGCATATCCGTATTGATTTAAAAGTAGTGAGTAAGTTGATGGCGAGTCTCAACATCCTTGTAACGGCAATTCTACATGTGATTAATTTAGCTGTTAACGTTTATGGCTGAATAGCTTGAGCTACAGCGCTAACCGAAGTTCGAGAATTAACAGAAAACTGGGTACGTGAATACAACGAAGAGTGGCCTCATGACTCACTGAATGATTTGACGCCTTGGGAGTACCTGGCACTACATTCTCAGGCTGGGAACTCTAATTATGCATGTAACTAATTAGGGGAGGTTTACACCTTAGCTTCACCAGTGTTGTAACACGGCCCGTGTTACAAAAGCGGACATGTTACGTAGCATGTTACCAAAGAGGCTGGAAGTGGCTAGATATTGTTGGATGCTGTTTGACGCTAAATATACAAAAAGCCCGCTAAACCAATGGCCTAGCGGGCTTTTATGGACGTCCGCAGACGTCAACATACGTATGTTTGGTGGGCTGGCGTCATCTGAAACCTGTTTTTATACTACTGATCTTTAATGTAAAAATTGGCACTCACAACATTTTTGGGTAAATAATTGGGTACTAAAGAAAATCTATGGGAAATGTTCAAAATGAGATCTATTTAACATTTAGGTGTACTATTTCATATGGTTCTGTGCACAGACCGACTTGCAGAGTCGCGGTGCCAAGATATCCTATTCAGAATTGAAACCTAACACTATCCTAGAGCTAAGAACACTTTTCCTATAAATCCAGAGAAATTGTTTTAGACATTAGGCTTTGTTGACTAAATCGGCGTGAACTTTTCTTGCAGTCAGTGATCTGATCTTGTGACGTTTACTGACAGGCCACCCTCATGGGAAAAAGCACTTACCGAACAGATAACTGGAAAGAGTACAACCAATCACTGATTAACCGCGGCTCGCTGACATTCTGGATCGACGAAGAAGCGATAAACGGCTGGTTATGCTCTGAACATCACGGTAACCGTGGACGCGGCTATCAATATTCAGACACTGCGATCATGACTGCTCTCATGGTGAAGCGACTATTCAACCTGTCACTTCGTGCTGTTCAAGGTTTCATGAACTCGGTGTTTTCTCTGATGAAAGTACCACTAACATGCCCGAACTACAGCAGCATCAGCAAGCGAGCGAAAACGGTCGATATCCCCATCAAAATGCCTGCTCGGGGTGAAATTCGTCATCTAGCTATTGACGCAACTGGCCTGAAAGTATTCGGCGAAGGTGAGTGGAAAATGAAAAAGCATGGCAAAGAACAACGTCGTGTCTGGCGAAAGCTCCATCTTGCTGTTGATGCTGATACCCACCAAATTATCTGCGCAGAACTCTCGTTATCAACCGTCACCGATGGTGAAGTCATGCCAACATTACTTAACCAAACTTATCGTAAGATCAAATCAATATCAGGTGACGGCGCTTATGATACCAGGCTGTGCTATCAAGCGATTCAACGGAAGAAAGCACAGCCCCTTATCCCTCCCAGAACTGGAGCAGCATACTGGGAGCACGGTCACCCCAGAAATGTTGCGGTTGCAAACCAGCGTATTCACGGTAGCAATGAACACTGGAAAAAGACCAGTGGTTACCACAGTCGCTCAATCTCGGAAACGGCGATGTCGAGATATAAGCGACTGCTTGGTTCAGCTTTAAGCCTGCGTGATTACAACGCTCAGGTCGGAGAAGCGCTTGCTGCCGTTCGTGCGTTGAACAAGTTAACAGGGCTCGGCATGCCCGTAACTCGTAAAGTTAGCTAAAACATCGCTTAAATTGGGTAGATCTGTTGTTTTCCTGATTTGATCAACAAAGCCTAGACATTATCAAAGTCGATATCTTCATGATCGCTTTCTTGAAAAGTATTTTCATGTGAACTTGTACTCTCAAGCTTCATTCTTTCTATAATAGACTTCTTTTCAATGCTAAAATGTTCGAAAATCTCGTTATCGTCTAACACCCTACCAAATTTTGATACTAAAAAATGTTCAAACTCTCTTGTAACTTTAATAGTCAGCAAAGTATTTTTAGTTCGATTATTTCGTAGTGTATTAATATCAAATATTTGATCCTGATCACTTTCTAGCTCCTCGGATTCTAGGAATGGTTGATCCAATGGGTCTTCTAGCTCTTCGGATTCTAGGAATGGTTGATCCAATGGGTCTTCTAGCTCCTCGGATTCTAGGAATGGTTGATCCAATGGGTCTTCTAGCTCCTCGGATTCTAGGAATGGTTGATCCAATGGGTCTTCTAGCTCCTCGGATTCTAGGAATGGTTGATCCAATGGGTCTTCTAGCTCATCAGATTCTAGGAATGGTTGATCCAATGGATTTTCTAGTTCTTCTAACTCGAAGCATGTTTGACCTAGTAAGTCAGATGAAGCACTATCGATTTCATGGTTAATCCTGGAATTAATTTCTGATTTATTAGAATTTGGTAGTGTCGATTTAGTAGAAATTTTAAGGTTTATTAAGTAAGCACTATTAATTTTTTCTATCGTATTTTCAACAAATCTTCTTTCCAACAAGGACATGATAAGTTCACTTTTCCACAGGTAGTTGGGTTTATTTTGGTGTTCCTGTATTTTGAAACAATCTGGGACAGGATATTTATTATCAGTCATGAATGTTGCTATCTCATCAATAGTATCTTTCATTGTTACACTACGATATTTCAATATTTTATAAACTCTATAAAGATACTGCCCATGAAATGTTAATGGAACAACTGAACTTTTTGGTTTTTCGTGTGCATCTAATAAAAAATCAATGAGCATCGATAACTGTTCACTAGATAATTTTTTTGACCCTAGTTCATATCCAAGCGATATAGCCAATTGTTCGAGCCGATTGTTTGTGTCTTTGTGCAAGTAGATACTTTTAGATATAAGTCCAGCACCTTTTCTTTTGTCAACACTCTTTTTTTTTCTTTTCGTATTTTCCTTTCTAATGTGACTTTCTATCTGTTGTTCTAGGTTGTGTTTCTCGGTCACTTCTGACGGTGTAGGATTTTTAGTACTAGATAATCCTTTATCAATAAAGTTCATTTTTGCCACACCCTTTACATTAACTATACAAATCAATGAGTTTCATCAGACACAGTAGCACTTTTTCTGTGAACGTCACAAGAAACTTTACCATTGAACGCATGTTTTGTGATGCTCACAAAATTCATGAGTGTGTTTTTGATTTTTCCTTTTAAATCAATGCATTAATGTTTTTTTTGAGTGTTGTTTTTTTTGTGATGGTCACAAATATTGATGGCTGACGCTTGGTGAAATTAAAACTGTAAATCTGCTTATGACTTCAATCAAAGCGGAGAACAGTCATGAAAATCGAAGATCGGCTCATTCATTTATCTGAGTTGTTAGAGCTTATCGGAGTGTCGCGTTCAACAATTGATCGGTGGGTAAAGGCTGGGGCATTCCCCTTACCGATTCAGCTGTCACCTGAGCAAGATCAGAAGAAAGGAGTGAAGCCAAACCTCAGAAAGGCTTGGCGGGGAGATGAAGTCAAGGAGTGGATTGATACTAGGCCAAGAGTTGGCGTGGTTTTCCAAGAAGTAGAACTCACAAAGCAACTGAATGAGGTGTTTAAAAGATGATTAGCGATCAATCTCTTCAAGAGATTCGTCTTGAAGATTGTGAATGGTTTATCAGCGAATATAAAGCTCTTGAGGAAAATGAGTATCGTGTCGATGCGCTAAGAAGGCTTGCCGATGATACCTATATGAACCCTCATCGTCGGTATTGTAATGCTGATCTTCATAACCTCGCGGATAAATTAGAGCTGTGTAATGCAGATGAGATCAAGTGTAGAAGTTATGCGTGTAAAAGGTGTAACCGTCTATATCAAATTAGTAAGGTAAATTCTATTGTAGAGATAATTCAATCAGAAAAAAATCAAGGGATACACATGAACTATTGCTTTATTACAATAGTTCAATACTCTTGTAGTGTTCAAGCGTACGATTTTGTAAATTATGACATTCAATCAGATAAGGATAGATTTCGTAACCTGCTTAAGAGAAGTGGAGTAAAAGGCCCTGTATTAGGAACTATTGAGTTGGACTTTCATCGTTCTCCTCAAGTTTGGCTTCCTCATTACCATTTAATTGCTCAGTTGTCAGAAGAAAACAAAATACCTATTAATAATCTCAGAGATAAAGTTACTAAACTCCATCCCAATCATATTGCACCTGGAGTACTGGCTAAGCCATTTATGGTGAAGAGGATTAAATCTCTTTCTGGCTTATTAAGCTACATCTATAAGTTTTCATGTCAAGAGGTGCGTTACTACAAAGGTCGAAAGGGAGATAGAAGGACTTGTAAGTTTCGCTTGAATAACCTGTTGTTTTGTGAATCGTTGTGTTGGCTTGATCAACAGAATAGAAGGAGTTTATTATTTGAATATAATGTCAGGCCGTGGATAAAGCAGTCCGAATTATGATTATATTTATATCTCAAATATTAACAGATGAAGGGGGTAGAGTGGTAAAACAGGCTTTTTTGTTGATTATCCCTTACAACACTAGTCATTATGGAGACTTTAGTAAGTTTTGATATTTTTGTGGTGCTTTGCTGGCTGGTGTGCCAGCATTGCCACTACAAGCTTATGTGTAGTAGAGCATAATCGCTCTTATACATCCGTTAGGTAAGTTACGACTAGATCTTACACTCTTCCACCGCAGGTATCGTACTTACTACTGGACAGAAACGGTAGATTTCAAGGTAGTTGACCAGATTCTCTAATTAAGCGGCTCTTTTTTGACCGCCTTGTTGGTTGTTATCTGCCCTTTCAGGGTTTAGTGTTACCGCGCCGATCGGTGACCAGTCTCGAGTATCCTTAGCCCAACGCTCAGGGTGTTTGGCTTTTGCCAACTGATAAACAGTATGTCGCTTCGCCAACACCTTGGCATCCAGGTTGCGGTGCCTCTCCGCGGGCGTCACGAACTTAATCGCACTGTGGCGGTGCTCGTTGTTGTACCAGTTTACAAAGTTCAGCATCCATTCACGTGTTGCTGCCAGATCCTTGAAACCATGCGCTGGATAATCCGGGCGGTACTTAGTGGTACGGAACAATGACTCTGAGTAAGCGTTGTCATTGCTGACGCCGGGACGGTTAAACGATGTACTGATGCCCATTTCGTCTAACTTTGCGCGCAAGGTCAGTGACTTCATTGGCGCTCCGTTGTCTGAGTGCAGATAACGCGGTTTTACAAAGCAGCGTTCACTGAATGTCGCGCGCTCAATCAACTGAGAAGCTAGCGCACCACATTCACGGTCATGGACTTCCCAGCCAACGATCTTGCGACTGTAAATGTCAATGACCATATAGAGATACCAGTACAGGCCGCGGACATTCGATGGCAGGTAACTAATATCCCAAGTCCAGATCTCATTGGGCTTCGTCGCTACATGAGAGACTGGCTCCGTGGCGGGCTTGTGTGGTTTTGCCCGTCCTCGGTGGTGTAATTGATCATTGGCTTTCAGTACACGATATATGGTTGATTCACTAGCAATATAGTCTCCCTTATCAGCCAGTCGCGGCACGATTTGGCTGGGTGGTAAACTGGCATATTCAGCGTCATTGCAGACGTCCAGAATGTGCTGGCGCTCTTGCTTTGACAATTTATTCTTCGGCTCCGGTCGGATAGCCAGAGGGCGAAGATCAGCCAATACATGACCGTTTGACGTACGCCAGCGACGCAAGGTTCGTTCAGGCACTTGTATAAGTTCAGCTGTCTTGTACTGAGGCGCGCCATTAGCGACAGCTTCATCGAATAGCTGCAGTAACGTCTGGCGCTCATCGAGAGGGGTTAGTCGTCCTCGCCCTCGACTCCGTACAAGACGTTGAGCTTTTTTGACAGCACCAGCAGCGCAGCCGTTTCAGCAAGTGCTTTGTCTTTGCGGCGCAGTTCTGTTTCCAGTTTGCGGATGCGCTTTTTATCCGCTTTACGTTCAGTCTGCTCAGTTTTCTTGGACTGTTCAGCTTGAGCTGCGCCACTGATACAAGCGAGTTTCCATGCTTTAACTTGCTCGGGATACAGGCCTTTTTCACGGCAATATTGACTAAGTTCTGTTTCTGACAGACTGGCGGTTTCGATGACGGTGGCGAACTTGGCTTCTGCCGACCATTGTTCAGAGTTTTTTTCACTACCTGGCACAGGTTTACCTTCGGAACGGAGTTTACTGCGCCAATTGTACAACGTTGCTTCGCTGATGTGTTCTTCCGCGGCGACTTCCGGAATGGTCTTGTTATGCGGTGGCAGTAGCTTCTTTAAAATGGCGGCTTTTCTCTCTTCGGAATATCTTGGCATAGTATCCTTCGTTAGCCCTCCATTGCTGGATTTTTGGGCGATTTAAGATCTGGACATCTATCCTGACACCGGGGGAAATGAGACAGTGAGTTTTCTAAATTAGCATTTCATAGATTATTACAGTTGTTAGAATCTTTCTAGGATCGGAGAGTTATTTCAAGATTTTTGATCAACTTCTCTAATTCACAACGTTGAAAGGTCTATTTCCTTATGTCACAGCTTTGATAAATGATTAGTTTTCTGCGAAAATATAAGGATAAGTTAGAGATTAAACTAAAGAAGAAATTACGTGGAAAATATAAATTTAGAAGTAATGCCTGGAAGTTTACAAATCCTAACCGGAAATAATGGAACAGGTAAAACAAGAATTCTATCTAATATATCAAGTAAAGAGAAAGCTAGAATAAAAAATGGAAGTTCAAAATACAATAGGCTTATATGCTTGTCAGGAACTGTATTCGAAAAATATCCAAAACCAGATAAAGACCTGACTAAAAATATTAAGGATGGATATTATTACTTTGGTTACAAACCAAAAAATAACATGTTTTCTGAAATAGCTCCTTTTCGGGTTTTTATAAGCTTACTCCTAAATAACCCACATGGAAATAGCAAAGCAGAAATTGCAGCTAATCTAATGAAGGAAATTGGATTTGAACCAAAAATAAAATTAGACTTTAGATGGGCTAGAAACAATAAAGAAAAAAATATTGAATTTGACACAGGTGTAAGAGAGTTAGATATAAATAACTTTCATTCAAGTATACAGGAACTTTTTTCGATAAAAAAGCCATTAAATGAAGAGATCATACATTTAAGCAAGATATATTTTTATAAAGATGGCGGTGATTTTCAGATATCAGATCTTAGCTCTGGAGAACGCGTTTTTCTATTAACAATTTTATCTCTATGCTTTTCTATAGATGAACATTCACTCATTCTATTTGATGAACCAGAAAATTCTATGCATCCTAGTTGGCAGGAGAAGATTACAAAAATTGCCTGCTTGATATTTGAACAATATCGAGATACCTCAAGTTTTATAATTGCAACACATTCACCTTTAGTTGTTTCATCAATACCTAATAATGGAAATAAGATAATAAATCTCAGTGAAGAGTATGGTGATTGGGAAGATCAGTCATTGAGTGGAAATAATTCTGACTCGATATTAAAAGAGCATTTCAACTTAATTTCTGCGAGGTCTAGTGAGTTTACAGAAGCGATACAGCTGTGTTTAAAGTCATTGCTTACAGACTCCGGAAGTTTCATTGAAGAAAGAGAAAGATTAATCTCCATGAATGTTAATCTGAATAAAGATGATCCTTTATTTGACGCGTACGAGACAATTATGAATCATGAGGCTAATTAAATGCATTTAGGACCTGAGACTTTAGGCAACCCACTCCGTAGGGTGTTCAAAAAAAACAAGCATAAAAAAATAATTAAAAAATACCACAGTAAAAAATTAAAATGGACAGATGCTAAGTTAAAAGAGTTAAAGAAAGATATAAGATTTTCTCTAAGAAAAGCCCAGGATAACAGGTGTATTTATTGTAGAAGGATTATTAAGAATGAAAGAAGAAATGCATTTGAAGATATAGAGCACTATCTTGATAAATCTAAGCAGAAATATAAAAAATGGACATTTTCACCAATTAATTTGGTTTTATCTTGCAGGACTTGTAACTTTATAAAAAGTACTAAAGATCTTGGTGGTGATACATTATTACAGACTGAGAATATCAAAGATGGAATAGGAGGTTTTAAATGGATTCACCCGTATTTTGATAACTATCATTTAAATATTAAAATTGATAAGGGATGGGTTTATAGTATTCCTCATGGTGCACCAAATTCTATAGGTGCTAGAAACTTAATAACTGATTGTATGTTAGATGACATACAAACTCTTGAAGCATATTCCGAGAACAAAAAAAAATACGAAATGCGTCTGACTCTCGTTGCTACAAAAGCAGTTAAAAAAGGAAAGATCGACTTAGCATTAAGTATTTTGCAGAAGCTAGAAGAGGAAAAAGGAAAAAACTGGTTCGATTCATAAGTGGAATGACCCATAGACTTTCCACTAATCTGCGCTAGGGGTCTATGGATAGGGAAGTTTTTCCAAGGCCAGTTAGATGCACTGAAAATAGTATCACCATCGGTTGGTTATACTTGTATAGAGCAGAAACCCCGAAATAAATTCTGTCCTAATTCAATATTCAACTCGTCGATTTTTATTTCCAGATCGGCGAGTATACCTAAAATAATAGATTCTTTGTGAATGCGCCACAGGGCTTAGTACTGTTTGTATCCAAAATTATACCAACTAATAGTTAGTATATCGTTACCGGTAGATTTCAAGGTAGTTGACCAGATTCTCTAATTAAGCGGCTCTTTTTTGACCGCCTTGTTGGTTGTTATCTGCCCTTTCAGGGTTTAGTGTTACCGCGCCGATCGGTGACCAGTCTCGAGTATCCTTAGCCCAACGCTCAGGGTGTTTGGCTTTTGCCAACTGATAAACAGTATGTCGCTTCGCCAACACCTTGGCATCCAGGTTGCGGTGCCTCTCCGCGGGCGTCACGAACTTAATCGCACTGTGGCGGTGCTCGTTGTTGTACCAGTTTACAAAGTTCAGCATCCATTCACGTGTTGCTGCCAGATCCTTGAAACCATGCGCTGGATAATCCGGGCGGTACTTAGTGGTACGGAACAATGACTCTGAGTAAGCGTTGTCATTGCTGACGCCGGGACGGTTAAACGATGTACTGATGCCCATTTCGTCTAACTTTGCGCGCAAGGTCAGTGACTTCATTGGCGCTCCGTTGTCTGAGTGCAGATAACGCGGTTTTACAAAGCAGCGTTCACTGAATGTCGCGCGCTCAATCAACTGAGAAGCTAGCGCACCACATTCACGGTCATGGACTTCCCAGCCAACGATCTTGCGACTGTAAATGTCAATGACCATATAGAGATACCAGTACAGGCCGCGGACATTCGATGGCAGGTAACTAATATCCCAAGTCCAGATCTCATTGGGCTTCGTCGCTACATGAGAGACTGGCTCCGTGGCGGGCTTGTGTGGTTTTGCCCGTCCTCGGTGGTGTAATTGATCATTGGCTTTCAGTACACGATATATGGTTGATTCACTAGCAATATAGTCTCCCTTATCAGCCAGTCGCGGCACGATTTGGCTGGGTGGTAAACTGGCATATTCAGCGTCATTGCAGACGTCCAGAATGTGCTGGCGCTCTTGCTTTGACAATTTATTCTTCGGCTCCGGTCGGATAGCCAGAGGGCGAAGATCAGCCAATACATGACCGTTTGACGTACGCCAGCGACGCAAGGTTCGTTCAGGCACTTGTATAAGTTCAGCTGTCTTGTACTGAGGCGCGCCATTAGCGACAGCTTCATCGAATAGCTGCAGTAACGTCTGGCGCTCATCGAGAGGGGTTAGTCGTCCTCGCCCTCGACTCCGTACAAGACGTTGAGCTTTTTTGACAGCACCAGCAGCGCAGCCGTTTCAGCAAGTGCTTTGTCTTTGCGGCGCAGTTCTGTTTCCAGTTTGCGGATGCGCTTTTTATCCGCTTTACGTTCAGTCTGCTCAGTTTTCTTGGACTGTTCAGCTTGAGCTGCGCCACTGATACAAGCGAGTTTCCATGCTTTAACTTGCTCGGGATACAGGCCTTTTTCACGGCAATATTGACTAAGTTCTGTTTCTGACAGACTGGCGGTTTCGATGACGGTGGCGAACTTGGCTTCTGCCGACCATTGTTCAGAGTTTTTTTCACTACCTGGCACAGGTTTACCTTCGGAACGGAGTTTACTGCGCCAATTGTACAACGTTGCTTCGCTGATGTGTTCTTCCGCGGCGACTTCCGGAATGGTCTTGTTATGCGGTGGCAGTAGCTTCTTTAAAATGGCGGCTTTTCTCTCTTCGGAATATCTTGGCATAGTATCCTTCGTTAGCCCTCCATTGCTGGATTTTTGGGCGATTTAAGATCTGGACATCTATCCTGACACCGGGGGTTACGGAGAAAGTCTAATTCTTCTATGCAACAGCAGCTAAGGATGATTTGGCTTGAGAAGCTTTTACAATATGCTTGCTCCACCAAGACATCAGCTCTCTTCGACGTTCAAGGTAATCTGTACGGTTATATGCTCGATGTGACTCATTTCCAACTAGGTGGGCAAGCGCTGCTTCAATCAGATAGTAATCGTGTCCTTCAGCGTTTAGCGTAGAACTAGCGATTGATCGTAGTCCATGAGAGACCAACCGTCCGCCGAAACCCATTCTCTTCAGTGCCATGTTAGCCGTTTGGCTATGCATCGGCTTTTTTGGGTTTTTTGTTGATGGAAAAACATATTCGCTATCGATTCTCATTTTTTTCATTAGTTTTAATAGCTCTAGAACTTCCGAAGTGATAGGAATTCGGTGTTCTTTACGTTTTTTCATGCGTTCTGCGGGGATCGTCCAAATCTTGTTCGATAAATCGAATTCAGACCACTGGGCGCCAGCGGCTTCATTTGGCCTTGTCATAGTATGAAGCTGAAACTCAATTAGACAGCGTGTGGAGCATCTAATGCTAGCGTTGGCTAGGGTGATCATTAATTCTGGCAGTTCATGCGGTTCCAGTGCTTTCATATGCTCTTTTTGAGGCTTTTTGAAAGCGGCTTTCACGCCACTAATGGGGTTTACCTCAATAAGTCCACAATTAGCGGCATATGTCATGATTTCATTAAGCCGTTGTGCTAACCGTTTCACCGTTTCCAGCGATCCTTTTGCTTCGACAATCTTTAAGGTATTGATTACAAGCTGGGCAGTAATAGTAGTGATAGATTGGTTACCGATTGCTGGAAATACATGTAATTCTAGAGAACGCCAAATATCTTGAGCGTAGTCTTCAGTTACATCATGTTTTTTGAGGTTGAACCACTCTTTGGATACGTTGAAGAGTGTATGTTTGTTTTGTGCTTCGTACTTTATTTTTTCCTCATGTAAGTAGGCTTTTGGATCGATACCTTGTGAAACTAGCTCGCGATGACTAGTTGCTTGTTGTCGTGCATTTGCAATTTTTAGTGAGGGGTATGTTCCGAGAGTTATGCTTGAGCGTTTACCTGTTAATGGGTTTTTAAACACGTAACGCCAAGATTTTGTTCCATTAGGCAAAATTCTGAGCTGAAGCCCTTGCCCATCTGAGATCACTTGTTCTTTGTTGGTAGGTTTAGCGTTCTTAACTTTGTTGTCTGTCAGCGGAGCTACTCGTCTAGCCATATTGTTACCTGATTTTAGTACCCAATATCATATTGACTTTGAGTATAGGGTAAATCATTGGGTACTAAAAACGTGGGCAGCTATGGGGCAGTATAAGACAAAATAGGACAAACTCTGGAGTTAACTATTTGAATTATAATAGGTGTAGATACAAAAAAGGCCACCCGAAGGTGGCCTTTCCCAAACGTTTGGTGGAGCTGGCGGGAGTTGAACCCGCGTCCAAAACCAGTCTAACTAATGGCGCTACATGCTTAGTCTATCTTTGTTCTCGTCAGTGTGCTGCGGAAAGACACGCCACACAAAGACATACCTGAATCAGGTTTAACGCTTCAGATCCCAGGTCAAATCATCCACGCGATCTCGTTTGGGTTTGACTACCCTGATTCCCCGTCCTACGAGCGGAGGCTAGGGAGGGTAGGCTCTGAGCAGGTTATTAAGCTGCTAGTGCGTAGTTTTCGTCGTTTGCGACTATTTTTTTGCGGCTTTTTTACGAGGCCAACCGCACCTCGGCATGCTCCACAAGCCTTCGTGATCCTGTCGAATCCTGAATCAGCCCCAGAGTTACGATTGATGGTAACAGAATTATGATGACCGTCAACATAAAACACTGCCAGAAAAATGCTTTTGGAGAAAAATCCAGCACTTAGCTGACAAGTGCGTTTAAAAAATCTGAACCGTTAGCGGTTGCTGTGCTTCATGATGCGCGCTTTATCGCGTTGCCAGTCGCGATCTTTCTTGTCGGCGCGCTTGTCGTGCAGCTTCTTACCTTTCGCGGTGCCTACTTTGAGTTTAACCCATGAACCCTTCCAGTACATGGTCAGTGCAACAATGGTTTCGCCGTCGCGGTTGACGGCACCGGCCAGCTTGTCGAGCTCGCGGCGGTTCAGCAGCAGCTTGCGGGTCCGGGTCGGGTCGGCCACCACGTGGGTCGACGCGGCATTCAGCGGCGTGATCTGCATGCCGGAGATAAAGGCTTCGCCGTTGCGCAGGAACACATAGCTTTCGGAAATGTTCACTTTGCCGGAGCGGATGGCTTTCACTTCCCATCCCTGCAGCTCAACGCCGGCTTCGTATTCGTCTTGGATCGCAAATTCAAAGCGGGCGGTTTTGTTTTTCGCAATGGTATTGCTGCCCGGCTTGTTCGGTTTTTTCTTGGCCATAAATACTCGGTGTTTGATGTTGCTGTCCCAGGTACAGAGCCTGGTCGAAAAACGATCATCGCGCTTGGCGATATCGCACAAGTTTTGGCTGTTCGCCAACTAATGGTATCATTGGCACACCTCTTCTCATAGGGTTTGCGAATGAAAGGTTTACGACTTGTGAGTGGGGGACTTGTGATGGGTAAAGGAGAAACTATGCCTCAGATTAGCCGCTCTGCACTGGTTCCTTTCAGCGCAAAGAAGATGTTTGAGCTTGTCAATGACGTTGAGTCATATCCGGCCTTTTTGCCGGGGTGCTCCGGGACCAAAATCCTGGAAAGTTCGGAACAGCATATGATGGCCGCGGTCGATGTATCGAAGGCGGGGATCCGCAAAACATTTGTCACCCGAAATTCGCTCACCCATGGCAGCAAGATAGACATGCAGCTGGTCGACGGGCCGTTCCGGACACTGGTCGGTGGGTGGCATTTTATTGAGCTTGATGCAGATGCCTGTAAGGTGGAGCTGAAGCTGGATTTTGAATTTACCAACGGGCTGGTTGAAGCGGCGTTCGGTAAGGTGTTTAAAGAGCTGACGGGCAACATGGTCAGTGCTTTTACCCAGCGCGCGAGAGAAGTGTATGACTTCTGAAGATAAGCTGATCCACGTTGAGGTGGTGTATGCGCTGCCGCAGGTCCAGCGGGTGATCAAGCTGGCGGTGATGCCGGATACGCCGGTGCAGGAAATTATCGAGCGCTCCGGGGTGCTGGAGATGTATCCCGAGATCGATCTGAAGAAGAACAAAGTCGGGGTGTTCAGCCGTAATGTGAAGCTGGACGCGACGATCCGCGACGGCGATCGGCTGGAGATTTACCGCCCGCTGCTGGCCGATCCGAAAGAAATCCGCCGCAAGCGTGCCGAGCAGGCCAAGCAGGAAGCCCTGGCGGCGAAAGCGACCAAAAAAGATGAGGCGTCTGCGCCGGATAAAGAATAATGCCGACGCGCTTTAACCTGGAAATAAAAGCACCAGGCAATAAAAAAGCTCGCAATCGCGAGCTTTTTTGTGGGATCAGTTGATTGGATTCATGAAATCCGGCCCGGCATCGTAGTCGCCGGAGAGGCTGATCAGCTGATTCTGACCGTTGAAGGTGAGGATCAGGTTCTTTTGAATCGCTTCATCATGCCCGGGCTTGTGGTAGTAGATGTAATACCAGGTGTTCGGGTATTCAGGCTCCACCAGCATCGGTGAGCCCAGCACAAAGCTGACTTGTTCTTTATTCATTCCATAGCGGAGGGTGTCGATATCGCGTTGCTCCAGGTAGTTTCCCTGGTTGATATCGATACGGTAGACCAGTCGTTCAACAACTGAGCAGCCTCCCAACAGGCTTGCTGCCAAGGTCAGGGCAGCAATATTTTTCCAACTCATAGCATCCCGGCAAATTCGCTCTTAACTGCTGCGATGATAAACAAGGTCTTGGCAGAAGTAAAAAAAGCAGTGAAGAAAAATTAACAGCGTACGCAACTGAGACTGTGGTTTTATCAATTAGTTTCGTTGCACACGCTGCTTTATGCCGTGAAAGTCGCTTTATGGTTGAAATCGCTGTTTATGCCGCGATGAGTAGCTCCTTGGCGTTGGCCAGGGTGCGCTCGGTAATTTCGCTGCCGCCCAGCAGGCGGGCCAGCTCGGCCACCCGGGCATCTTCGTTGAGCGGCACCATGTTGGTTTCGGTCTGGCCTTTGCTCGATTTCTTGGCAACAAACATCTGCTGATGCCCGCAGCCGGCGACTTGCGGCAGGTGGGTGACACACATCACCTGGGTCGATTCGCCCAGGGTTCGCAGCATCTTGCCGACGATGGCGGCGGTCGGGCCGCTGATCCCGACATCGACTTCATCGAAGATCAGGCTCGGGGTTTCGACTTTCTGTGCGGTGATCACCTGGATCGCCAGGGAAATCCGCGACAGCTCACCACCGGAGGCCACTTTGCCCAGCGGCTGCAGCGGCTGGCCCGGGTTGGTGGAGACCAGGAAGGTGATGGTGTCGAACCCGAGTGGGCTGAGCATCCCTTCGGTATCGCTCTGGATATCGATTTTGAAGATCCCGTGCTCCATGCTGAGCTGGTGCATACTGTCGGAAATTTTCTTGTCGAGCTCCCTGGCATAGCGCTGGCGGCTCTTGCTCAGCTTTTCGGCGTTGGCAAGAAACTTCTGGCGCAGACGTTCGACATCTTCGCCCATTTCTTCCAGCCGTTCATCGCTGCAATCGAGACTCTCCAGCTCTTTGAGCAGATCCTGGTGTTTCTGGTACAGCTCATCCGGCATCACGTAATGCTTGCGCGCCAGGGACATAATTTTCGCCAACCGCTCTTCCAGATAGATCAGGCGCTGCGGATCCATCTCCATGTTATCGAGGTAGCTGCGCAGCTCCTGGCTGGCTTCCTGGACTTGGATAATGGCGTCATCCAGCATTTGCGGGATGCTGCTCAGGTTGCTGTCGAGCTCGCCGAGCTGGATCACCTGCTGGCTGGCCATTTGCAGCAGTTGCAGGGCGTTGCCGTCTTCGTTGTCATAGAGCACCGAGAGCGCGGTCTGGCTGGACACGGCCAGCTCACCGCTGTTGGAGAGCCGCTTGTGCTCTTCTTCAATCTCTGCGTATTCCCCTTCGCCGAGCGCCAGGTCGTTGAGCTCTTTGACTTGGTATTGGATCAGCTGTTTCTGGGCTTCGTTCTCGTCGCGGCTCTGGATCAGGCGTTTCAGTTCATTATTGGCCTGGCGCCAGGCCTGATAGGCGCGGCGGGTTTTCTCCATCAGCAGGTGGTGACCGGCGTACTGATCCAGCATCTGCTGCTGGTGATCGGCGCGCATCAGCTGTTGGTGGGCATGCTGGCCGTGGATGTTGATCAGCAACTGGCCCAGGGCTTTTTGCTGCGAGGCCGGGACCGGACTGCCGTTGATAAAGCCGCGCGAGCGGCCTTCTTTGGTGATCACCCGGCGCAGAATGCAGTCTTCGCCGTCCATCAGCTCGTTATCTTCCAGCCAGCGGCGGGCGGCCTGGTTGTTCTGCAGCGAGAAGGTGGCGGAGATTTCGGCTTTGTCTTCATTCGGGCGCACCATGCTTGCTTCTGCCCGATCGCCGAGGCACAGCCCGAGGGCATCAATCGCAATCGACTTACCGGCACCAGTTTCACCGGTGATGGTGGTCATGCCCGGTTTCAGTTCAAATTCGAGGGTTTTGACAATAGCAAAGTTAGAGATCGTCATATGAGCAAGCATGTGTTCACCTGTTTAAATCAACACCTGTTTTTTCATACAGTATATACTGTATGAAGATACAGTAAAGATACAGGAGGCGATTTTTTCAGGAAAATTGTTGATGGCTAACTTGATGAAAAAGTTACTCATCTGCTGAATCAGGGCGGGCGTCGACATAAAAAAGCCAGCGCGGGGCTGGCTTCGGAAATACAGGATGGGGCTGGGCTCAGAACAGTTTGCTGGACCAGCCGAGCTTGCCCCGCAGCACGTTATAGTAGCTGTAGTTTTTCGGGTGGATCAGCTTGAGCTGATCCGGGCTCTGGTAAATGTGGATTTCATCGCCCGGGCTGACCGGCAGCGAGACCTGGCCGTCGCAGCTCACCTCCAGCGTACTGCCGTTGGTCGGTGAGACCAGCAGTTTGATCCGGCGGTTGCCGTCAACCACCAGGGGGCGGCACGACAAGGTATGCGGGAACATTGGCACCAGCGACAGGGCGTTGAGGCTCGGCGATAAAATCGGGCCGCCGCCGGAGAGCGAATAGGCGGTTGAGCCGGTCGGGGTCGAGATGATCAGGCCGTCCGAGCGCTGGGAAAAGGCGAAGTTTTCGTCGATGTAGACTTCGAACTCAATCATGTGGGCGATTTTGTCCGGGTGCAGCACGGCTTCGTTCAGCGCCGCATTGCGGCTTTTGATCTGGCCGTGGCGGTGCACTTCGGCTTCGAGCAAAAAGCGGTGCTCGATGAGAAATTCACCGGCCAGCACCTGCTCGAGCTCGGAATCAAAGGCATCGGGATCAAGGTCGGTGAGGAAGCCCAGGTTGCCCCGGTTGACGCCGATCACCGCAATATCAAAGCGCGACAGCACCCGGGCGGCGCCCAGCATATTGCCGTCACCGCCGACCACGATGGCCAGGTCGGCTTTATCGCCGATGGTGAGCAGATCGCACAGCGCTGTGGCGGGGACATCCAGCTCGCCGGCCAGGCGGTGGTCCACCAGAACGTCATAGCCTTGATTAAACAGCCAGTCATAAAGCCCTTTGTGCGTTTGCAGCGCATCGGGATTTCTCGGCTTGCCAATTAACGCGATTGTTTGAAAAGTGCGCTTCATGTCCTTGATCCGACAGATGATAGTGGAGCCAGTATAGCGTCTGGTTTGGATACTTGTCGCGCTTTGTGACCGATCTCGGCTTGAATCATTGAACTTCATCCCCATAATAGGCGCATAACGGTTTTTTCGGGTGGAAATGCGATTTTTTCCACCCACTTGATGAACAACATGATCTTGGCGGAGAAGCGAACGCATGAGCAACGAAGAGAAGAAAGTACAGGACGAAGAGCTGAAGCAAGCGCAGGCGACTGCTGAGGCTGCGGCGACTGAATCTGCTGAGCAGGACGTGGTTGAAATGACGGAAGAAGAACGTCAGGCAGCCCGTATTGCTGAGCTGGAAGCGGCCTTGCTGACCAGCGAAGCCAAAGTTCAGGAGCAGCAAGACAGCGTATTGCGTGCTCGTGCTGATGTGGAAAACATGCGTCGCCGTACTGAGCAGGAAATCGACAAGGCCCGTAAATTTGCCCTGACCAAGTTTGCCGAAGAGCTGCTGCCGGTGATCGACAACATGGAACGTGCAATCGAGATGGCGGACAAGAACGAAGCCGCAGTCCAGTCGATGATCGAAGGGGTTGAGCTGACGCTGAAGACCATGATGGACACAGTTGAGAAGTTCGGTCTGAAGCAGATCAACCCGGAAGGCGAAGCGTTCAACCCAGAGCTGCACCAGGCGATGTCTATTCAGGAAAGCGCAGAGCATGAGCCGAACACGGTGATGCTGGTGATGCAGAAAGGCTATGAGCTGAACGGCCGTGTGGTCCGTCCGGCCATGGTGATGGTGTCTAAAGCGGCTGCCGGGAACGTCGATACCCAGGCGTAAGCGGGCCATGATGACGGTAAGCCCGCTCAATCGCGGGCTTTTTAATTTTTTTTAATTTTTTTCGGTGTCGCCCTTGAAAACAGATTGGCTGCCCTTATCTAGTAGTCATACGACATCGTAATCAATTTTTTGCGGCACAGTCCGCATTGCCGGTCTCTCTTGGGCCGGCAACAAGAACTAACGAATTTCGGAGAAAGCCTGATGGGTAAAATCATTGGTATTGACTTGGGTACAACTAACTCTTGTGTAGCAGTACTTGATGGTGAAAAACCACGTGTCATTGAAAATGCTGAGGGTGATCGCACAACACCATCGGTTATCGCGTACACTCAAGACGGTGAAACTTTAGTTGGCCAGCCAGCTAAACGTCAGGCGGTAACGAACCCTGAGAACACACTGTTTGCGATCAAGCGTCTGATCGGTCGTCGTTTCGAAGACGAAGAAGTTCAGCGCGACATCGAAATCATGCCTTTCAAAATTGTGAAGGCAGACAACGGCGATGCATGGGTTGAAGCGAAAGGCCAGAAAATGGCTGCGCCTCAGGTATCTGCTGAAGTTCTGAAGAAAATGAAGAAAACGGCTGAAGACTTCCTGGGTGAGGAAGTCACCGGTGCCGTGATCACCGTACCTGCTTACTTCAACGATGCACAGCGTCAGGCGACGAAAGACGCCGGCCGTATCGCAGGTCTGGAAGTAAAACGTATCATCAACGAACCAACAGCGGCTGCGCTGGCTTACGGTCTGGACAAAGAAGGTGGTGACCGCACCATCGCTGTTTACGACCTGGGTGGTGGTACATTCGATATCTCAATCATCGAAATCGATGAAGTTGAAGGCGAGAAGACGTTTGAAGTACTGGCAACCAATGGTGACACGCACCTGGGTGGTGAAGACTTCGATAACCGTCTGATCAACTACCTGGTTGACGAGTTCAATAAAGATCAGGGTATCAACCTGAAGAACGACCCGCTGGCGATGCAGCGTGTGAAAGAAGCCGCCGAAAAAGCGAAAATCGAGCTGTCTTCTGCACAACAGACTGACGTGAACCTGCCATACGTGACAGCTGACGCGACTGGTCCTAAGCACATGAATGTGAAAGTGACTCGTGCCAAGCTGGAATCTCTGGTTGAAGATCTGGTTCAGCGTTCTCTGGAGCCACTGAAAGTTGCTCTGGCTGACGCCGACCTGTCTGTAGGCGACATCACTGACGTGATCCTGGTGGGTGGTCAAACCCGTATGCCTATGGTTCAGGCTAAAGTTGCTGAGTTCTTCGGTAAAGAAGCCCGTAAAGACGTGAACCCTGATGAAGCGGTTGCTGTGGGTGCTGCGGTACAGGGCGGCGTACTGGCGGGTGACGTGAAAGACGTTCTGCTGCTGGACGTCACCCCGCTGTCTCTGGGTATCGAAACCATGGGCGGTGTGATGACCAAGCTGATCGAGAAAAACACCACGATCCCAACCAAGGCGAATCAGGTATTCTCAACAGCTGAAGACAACCAGAGCGCCGTAACGATTCACGTGCTGCAAGGTGAGCGTAAGCAAGCGAACTTCAACAAGTCTCTGGGTCAGTTCAACCTGGAAGGCATTCAGGCAGCGCCACGCGGCATGCCACAGATCGAAGTGACCTTCGACCTGGATGCGGACGGTATCCTGCACGTGTCTGCGAAAGACAAGTCGACAGGCAAAGAGCAGAAGATCACTATCCAGGCATCTGGCGGTCTGAGCGACGAAGATATCGAGAAAATGGTTCAGGAAGCAGAAGCGAACAAAGAAGCGGACAAGAAGTTCGAAGAGCTCGTTTCTGCGCGTAACCAGGCGGACCAACTGGTTCACGGTACCCGTAAGCAAGTTGAAGAAGCCGGCGACGCACTGCCAGCAGACGACAAAGAGAAGATCGAAGCTGCGATTAACGCGCTGGAAGAAGCCCGTAAAGGCGAAGACAAAGAAACGATCGATGCCAAAGTTCAGGCACTGATTGAAGCTTCTCAGAAGCTGATGGAAATCGCACAGCAGCAAGCACAGGCGCAAGCCGGTGAAGCGGGCGCAGAAGGCCAGCAGCAAGCGAAGCAAGACGACGACGTTGTTGACGCTGAGTTCGAAGAAGTTAAAGACGATAAAAAATAAGATAGTTGATTCATAATCTTATTTGAGGCGCGGGCGTTGGAGGAAGACTCTTGCGCCCGTAGCTGTATTAAGGCAGGTGACAGATAAGTATGTCAAAACGTGACTTTTATGAAGTTCTTGGCGTTGGTCGCGACGCGTCAGAACGTGATATTAAGAAGGCTTATAAGCGCCTTGCAATGAAGTTTCACCCGGACCGTAACCAGGGTGACGCTGAGGCTGCGGATAAATTCAAGGAAGTGAAAACGGCCTATGAAATTCTGACCGATCCGCAGAAGAAAGCGGCCTACGATCAGTACGGTCATGCGGCCTTTGAACAAGGTGGCATGGGCGGTGGCGGTGGCTTCGGCGGCGGTGCTGATTTCAGTGATATTTTCGGTGATGTCTTTGGCGATATCTTCGGCGGTGGCGGCGGTCGTCGTGGCGGCCAGCAGCGTGCTCAACGTGGCGCCGATCTGCGCTACAACATGGAGCTGACGCTGGAAGAAGCGGTCCGTGGTTGCTCGAAAGAGATCCGTGTCCCGACGCTGGTTCACTGTGACACCTGTGACGGCTCAGGTGCCAAGAAAGGCACATCGGCAACGACGTGTGGTACCTGTCACGGTGCCGGCCAAGTTCAAATGCGTCAGGGTTTCTTCGCGGTTCAGCAGACCTGTCCGCACTGCCATGGTCGCGGGAAGATCATCAAAGAGCCTTGTGGCACTTGTCATGGCCAGGGTCGCAAAGAAGAGACCAAGACGCTGTCGGTCAAAATCCCTGCGGGCGTGGATACCGGTGATCGGATCCGTCTGTCAGGTGAAGGCGAAGCCGGAGAATTCGGTGCACCGGCCGGCGATCTGTATGTTCAGGTTCATGTGGCTCAGCACCATATTTTTGAGCGAGACGGTAATAACCTGTACTGCGAAGTCCCGGTCAGCTTCACTATGGCAGCCCTCGGCGGTGAAGTGGAAGTGCCGACCCTGGATGGCCGTGTGAGCCTGAAAGTGCCGTCGGAAACCCAGACCGGCCGCATGTTCCGTATGCGCGGCAAAGGGGTGAAATCGGTCCGCGGTGGTTCCGTGGGTGATTTGATCTGTAAGCTGGTGGTGGAAACCCCGGTCAACCTGAGTTCTCGCCAGAAAGAGCTGCTGCAGGAGTTGGAAGAGACGCTGGGGGGCTCAGCTGCGAAAAAGCATAAGCCGAAATCAGAAGGTTTCTTCGATGGTGTGAAGAAATTCTTCGATGATTTGACCGGCTAAACCCTGTTTGCCCGGACAAGATCGCTTGAAAAAGCCAGCATTTGCTGGCTTTTTTGTTTGTGCGCCGAGCATGGCGTTGTTCTAGGAGGTGAAAGTCCTCTACGGGCTCAGTCGAGCGAGAACCGTTAGCCTATGCAAGGGTGCCCACCGTGAGGTGGGATCTGAAGGAAGCAAACGGCAAAACTTGGGTGTGACGAACAGAAACCTGATAGTAGGCCAATACAACTTGGGTAACCTAGCAATATATAGAACAGCCCAATGCCTCGACGGGAAGTGTGTACGGGTAAATCAGGCACAGCCAAGGGAAAGAACAACGTCTTACCTCGGGAGATCTTACGACCTGTCTCGGATGAGACTAATACAACAGTGATGTTGTGTGACGGGTAATAAGAAGTCAGCAGAAGGCATAGTACCTTGGGGAAGTACAACCCAAGGGAAGGCCGGAACTGAATATATCAAGAAGCAGTCACTAGACACTCAATCATGTGGGGTCATAGCAAGATGAACAACATCTCTACGTACTACTGGGCAACACCGCAAGTGACGCTCATGGCCACGAAGAATGACAAGCATGATCGGCGTAGACAGGAGGACGAGTCTTGGTGACCTCAACTCAGTTGATGGAGCGGATCTGCTCCTCAACAAATCTGAACCAAGCCCTGAGAAGAGTGAAGAAGAACAAGGGATGTGCTGGGGTTGATAAACTCGACATAACAGCGACTATCTCGATGCTTCGGCAGTCTTCTAATGGGCAAGCGCTCCGCCAGAGCCTTCTGGACGGGAGCTACCAACCGCAACCCGTTCTGGGTGTAGAAATTCCCAAACCTAGCGGGGGAGTGAGGCAGCTAGGTATCCCAACTGTACTTGATAGGGTAGTCCAACAGGCCATTACCTCAGTACTGACAGATATCTACGAACCTCAGTTTTCAAGCAACAGTTATGGGTTCAGGCCTAACCGCAGTGCCCACCATGCATTGGTGGCAGCAAGCCACTACATCAGGGAGGGGCGGGGTTATGTAGTCGACATAGACCTGGCGAAATACTTCGATACTGTGAACCACGATAGACTGATGCACAGGCTATCGGAGGACATCACAGATAAACGGGTCCTGAAGCTGGTCAGGTCATACCTACAGGCAGGCATAATGCGAAACGGGTTAGTTGAGCAGAGGCAACGAGGGACGCCACAGGGTGGACCATTATCTCCGCTGCTATCAAATATCGTATTAGATGAGTTGGATAAAGAGCTTGAGCGAAGAGGGCATAAGTTCTGCCGATATGCAGACGACTGCCAAATCTACGTGCACAGTGAGGAAGCCGCCAATCGAGTAAAAGCCTCAATCACGGAGTTCTTGGAGCAGAAACTGAAACTCAGGGTTAACCGTGAGAAAAGTGCGGCAACGAGAGTGACAGAGCGGACTTACCTAGGCCATCGCTTTCAACGAGATGGAAGCATCCATATCTCGAAGACAGCACAAACTCAGATGAAGAATCGAGTGCGTCAAATAACGAAGCGGAATCGAGGGCGAGAGTTGAAGACAGTCCTAGTCGAACTCACTCAATACCTAAGAGGTTGGCAACACTATTTCAAGCTTGCCATACGGAAAAGCGCGATGCAGCGCTTGGATGAATGGATAAGGCGGCGCTTACGGTGCTATCGCCTCAAGCAGCGCAAGCGCAGATACAGTATAGCGACATGGTTACGCCAAGAGGGTGTAAGCGAACGCAATGCGTGGAAGCTGGCGATGTCAGATAAAGGGTGGTGGCACTTGGCTTTATCGCCCCAGCTCAATCAGGCCATGCCAATGAAATGGTTCAAGGAGATGGGTCTGTACTCGTTGCGAGATGGGTACGAGTCACTGAAAATATATTCGGAACCGCCGTATGCGACCCACGCTTGTACGGTGGTGTGAGAGGACGGAGGTCGTGAGGCCTCCTCCTACTCGATTGGGTATTTGTTAACAACAATCAATTTCCTTTAATTTGATCAAGGCCAGCAGTCTAAGTTGACTGAGTCTCCTGTCCCATAGCCTTTCTTAACACCGGCAGCATTGATAGTTAGCTTTTGACAGCTGTCATTTTTTTGTGCGCCGGATGGTTTTACTGTTGCTGCAATGACAAACCTGTCTTGACCTGTGCCTGAGTTAGCTATCGAAAATGTATAGTGTTTAGATAAAGTACAGGCAGAACAAGACGGTGATCCTGTACTGAGGTTGCTAGAACTCGGGTAACTTCTATGTTGGGTGAAGTATTGTTCAGCCCAAAGCTGGAGTTCCATGACTCCAGCTTGTGCTTCTATCCTGCGGGTGGATTCTATGTGACTGGTATATGCTGGGATCGAAATTGCGCTTATGATACTAATGATGGCAACAACAACCAATAACTCGATCAGCGTCAAGCCTTTTTGAAAATAGCTATATTTCATTGTATTCATTCTTTTAACCGAGACGAAAACATACTCTATTGGCCTACTTAAACTAAACCATGTGATAGATTACTTTCAAGTGAATGACCAGACTTTAAGTGATTACTATGCATTGTTGGAAGATGACTCAAGGTATTACCCTAATAGAACTTATTATTAGTATTAGTGTGATGAGTGTCATTTCAACATTTGCAGTTCCAAGTTTTAAAACCATAATTAATCATGGGGAGATTAATTACCAGTCTGAACAGATTTTTGAGTTCGTAAGGTTGGCAAAATTAGAGGCAGTTAAAAGAAACACACGCATTGAGGTTTTTTATGAGATAGATAGCAATAATAACCACTGTCTTGGTATGCGAAAACTTGGCGATAATGATACCTGTGAACTTGCTTCTACCAGCTTCCCTCGGTTTGTGATAAATAGTAGTCATCATTATTCAATGAAAACAGTGAGTGGGAAAAATAATATTATAAAATTGCAGGAAGGAAATCTTTTCTCATTTGATCCGATAACTGGTAAATCTTCTAATAGCAAGCGGATATTATTAGAAAGTAAAATAGATAATAATTTTGTATCGGGTGTCAGGGTTACAGATATAGGGTTTACCTATCCTTGCTCTAGCACTCAAAATGGCGGGAAGTCGCAATGCGTATAAATAAAGGGTTCTCCCTTATTGAGCTATTAATATCGACATTCATTAGTTTGTTGGTGCTGGCGACAATTATTTCCTCCTATACATTCGGAATTTCAATTAGCAATAATCAACTCAAACAGCTTTCATTGAAGTCAGAATTGGACTCGATTTTGTTTATGATTGCAAATGATGTAAAGCGTGCCGGATATTGTGGTGATTGTACTTCCTCAAATCCATTTATTCTGACAGATTTATCCAGTGTGAAGTCAAACGTTTTAATTGACGGTTCAGCTACAAAACTATCGGGAAGTTGCGTGGTCTTTGCATATAACGAAGATTCCGCAACTGGGGTGATAAACGTAAGGAATGATGATGCGCGAGGGTTTCGTTTGTTTGACAGTGACCAGGATGGTATACCTGAGTTTGAAATTTATAAAAATTACAGTGGATTGGCGAACTGGAGCTGTTTAGGCAACCATTGGCAGGATATGAACAATCCCATGGTCACGGTGACCCTGCTGGAGTTCACCCGTCAGCAATCTATTTCTTCTAAGCCGGGATCTACTGCAAGGATGGAAAACCTGACAATAACAATACACGGGACGTTGGGGGCTTACGGTGCGCAGAGAAGTACAACAGTCTCCATGCCCAACATTGCACTATAGGAAGTGTCGCCCATGAGAATGTCTTCTGCCGGAGAATATGGCTTCTCTACTCTCATTATTACGGTGGTCATAGCGGTTTTAATGTCATTGTACGCCCTGAGTGTACTTTCGGTTCAGGTGTTTAACTTGAAGAAAGCACAAAATGTGATTGTGGCAAAAGAGCTAAAAGCAAAAGCAAACACTGCCCTGCAATGTGCGACTGAAGTTATCGTAACATCAAAAGATGTCGGTGCTGCTCATGACTTTTCAAATTGTAATGATGCAGCGATCAATTTTACTCAAATAGGTACATCAAAAAAATATAAATTGACGTCATTATCAAGAGATGGTAGCTCAAATGGTGAAGCAGTGACATCCGTTTATATTATGGCATCTGCTTCGAGTGGACCGACGGCGGCTTTTGCTTCTACCGGGAGTATTGTTTTTAACGTATCTCAAACAATTGATCCGTATGAAGGCTCTAAAAATGGAACCGGTTATGATTGTATCTCTATTCGAACGGGAGGTCAGCTTCAGCTGCCTAATGGAACTGATTTAATCGTTAGGGATCCTCATAATCAAAGTGGCCAACAAAAGAAAATTAATGGAAAAATAATAAGCTGTAATCCTTCTCATAAAACTGTATCACCTAAAAGTCGCGATGAATATAAAAGTGATATACAAGAGGAAGTTAAGAATATTGATTTATTCTCTGAAAACTTTGGTGTGCCAAGGGAAAGGTGGGCAGAGGTTGTTGATAAGTTTGATGTGAGGGTTATAGGAGATACACTAACTCAAGAAGTAACCATTGGAGGGCTCACTAAAACTGTGGAGTTTAAAAAGGTCAAAAATTGCGGTGAAAAGTTAAAACAAATCATTGATGGAAATAGAAGAATTGATGACCCAAATAAAAAACAACGTTATCTCTGGCTTGAAGGAACATGCGATTTAGCTGGTATTGGGTACATTCAAGAGGAATCTGCCGATAATGCGGTGACTATTGTAGTGAAAGATGGTGTTCTATATTCATCGGATAATGTTTATTTTCATGGGAATCTCTATTTGTTTGATCATTCCATGACTGACGAACAGTTGTTGGCTGCTTGGAGTGATTCTGGCTTGAAGCAGTTTCTGCCTAATGAGGACTTTAGCAATATTCCGTTTTACTTCCGCGGGAGTTTTATTACCCGTGGGGCATTTAATCTAGATTCTCCAAACCGAGTGTCGCATGTATTTGGCTCTTTCCAGCCGGGTTATTCTAAAGGTAAAGTGGATTACTCGGAATCTCCATTTGGTGGTGATCCAGTGGTGATGAGAGGAAGCTGGCATGACTTCTGAAATGACAAGCAGAACTTTCGTAATGAAAAGCCGAAAACAGCAAGGTTTTAGTCTCATTGAAGTGCTGGTTTCAGTGCTGGTGATCTCATTTTCCCTCGTCGCAATATTGAAATTACAGTCCTATGTTGAGTTGAAAAGTGAGCAGGCTGATCTACAAATTCAGGCTGTCAGAAAAGCGGAGCAGCAATTGATGCTTTGGCAGAATGTCGGCGCAGAGGTTGATTGTCATGGCTCTTTTAGCACAAAAAAAGAGCTGACTTTGGCTAATTTGGAAACCTGTCTTATCGACTTTTCGCCGTTAAAAGGTAAGGTGGAAGTGGAAACGGTGAAGACAGGTCCGACTTCTGGCGTTATTTTGTTTAAAAAAATGAAGGTGACTGTTCAATGGGAAGATAGGGAAGGACAAAGTGGTAGTGTGGTCCTGCTAGGTGGCTATTCTGCCTACAGCCCCCTGCTGATGTGATTTAATGTGCGTGTTAGGTTGATGCTGCATTGAACAACTAGTGGAAATTGGCTCACTCAACCTAAATATGGCGGTTAATCGCTATCCTAAGGCTCTTGCGTCGCGGTTTCTTACTGTTGATAATGAGAATTATTTTTAACCTTTAATCCTGAGTCTACTATGGTTCCGGGTTCATTTATCTCATCGCTACAATCGCTCGATTTTCCAGAATGTGAACTGGAAGTATTGCTTGGAAATTTCGATCCAGATAGCTATTCTCCGCTGGTGTTTGAGCAGCTTGGAATCGTGATGCCAAGGGCATTAAGCCAAGCTGTACCTAAACGGCAGGCTGAATTTCTCGCTGGACGCTATTTGGCACGCAATCTGTTATCGGAAATCAATGCCACCTCTTTGATGGTTGGTATTGGCCATCATCGGGAGCCCTTGTGGCCGGAAGGGATCATCGGAAGTATCAGCCATCATGACCGATTGGCGGCATGTGTGATTGGCCATGAGACACATGCACAGGCCGGGATTGGGTTGGATATCGAACAGACGGTAACCACAGATGTTGCAGCCAGTATGGTCGGGATTGTTGTCAATGAGCAAGAACTTGAAAAACTCAAAGCTCTGCCATTTGATGAGCACTGGTTGCTGACATCGATATTCTCAGCCAAGGAGAGTATTTTTAAGGCGTTGTATCCTCAGGTTCAGGCGTATTTTGATTTCCTGGATGTGGCGTTAGTGTCTTTCGAGCAAGGTAGTTTGTGGTTTGAACTCAGGCGTGAATTGTCACCAGGGCTCCCGAAAGGCAGACGCGGCCGGGTTGATTATCAGACTTTGGATAAGTCAGTGGTAACCCTGACGAAGTCTGAATTTTTTCTTGATAATAGTTCTCATTATTGACCTCCCCCAAAGGAGTGCTACAATCCGGGTTCGTTGACTGAATCGATAGTGGATAAATGGAAGATTACACCCGCGCCAAGCGCCCCGTACTGTTGTTAGCTTTGTTGATCAGTATGGTGTCGATTGGCACCCTGATGATGGTGATGCCGCTGGGTGTCGACTTTGTCGCTGATCTGGGGATGAAAACAGAAAATATTGGTTATATCAGCGGCGGTGCGATGTTTGCCTCGGCATTGGTCGGCTTTTTCCTCGCCCCCTATGTTGATCGCTATGATCGTAAATATGCCATTATCACGTTTCTCACGCTCCGTTCGGTGTTTATCTTTGTTTGTGGTCTGGCGACCACTCAAAATGAATTGCTGTTCTGGTTTATCCTGACTGGCTGTTTCTCCGGGCCGATGGTGGGCCTGACGATGGCCTCGGTGATTGATGTCACCGATATCAAAGAGCGCGGCAAAGCGATGGCGTTTGTCTCCAGCGGGTTCTCGCTGGCGGCGATTCTGATTGTGCCGCTGTCATTGCAGATCTCGCAATGGCTTTCCTGGCAAAATACCTTCTTCTTCTTTTCCTTGCTCGGCCTTGCCCTCTCGCTGGCTTGCTGGTTGCTGATGCCGAATATGCGAGCACATTTAAAGGCGGCGAAAGCGCCGGGCCAAGGGACATCCTTGATGACGATGCTCAGCTCGGCGCCCTTTGTCATGGCGATGCTGCTGGTCGCGGTAAGCATGTTCGGTCATTTCCTGCTGGTCCCGAACCTGGCTGCCTATTTTCAGTTCAACCTGTCGTTCCCGCGTGAGCAAATCGGCGTGCTCTATTTGCTGGGCGGACTGGCAAGCATTGTCGCAATGCAGCTGTGCGGCCGCTTGCTCGATCGCGGCTGGGTGACGCAGACGATTTGCGTAGCCAGTCTGCTGGTGGCGGTGGTGGTCTACTTCGGTTTTGTCTCTCCGGGTACCTGGCCGGTATACCTGATCTTTATTGTGTTTATGGCGGCAAGCTCGGCGCGAACGGCGTCGGTCTCTGCGGTTACCTCGCGGGTGCCGAGGCCGGAGCACCGCGCCGCGTTTATGTCCTACCAGGGCACCATGACCAATGTGGCGGCCGGTGTGGCGAGCGTGGTGGCGTCGCTTTACCTGACCACCGGAGAAGCCGCTCAGCTGGAAGGGATCCGGGAGATGGGGGTGGTCACGATTCTGTGTACGCTGGCGATCCCGGTGTGTATGTTGCTGTTGCTGCGAAGCCTGAATAAACAGCAGGCATCGCAGGCCCCCGTTTCGGCATAGTGCGAAAGGCAGTGGTTAGCCATTGAAACAAAAAACCCGCAGCGATGCGGGTTTTTTGTTGGGGCAAACAGAAGATAATTAGGATTCATCATCCATGACATTATGGCGCTGCTGATGATAAGCCTCTTCATTTTTCCCGTAACGCCAGTACGGCACGGCGTAAACGCTTTTGCGATCCACTTCCAGGTTGCGTCTGACATGCTTGCGCAGGCCAACTACTATTTGCTCTTCGCCAGCCAGCCAGAAGTAGCTGTTGTCTGAGACCAGGGGCTGGGCAATCACGCTGTCGATGAGCGTCTGGTAGCTGTCCGGCGTGCCGACAAACCAGCGTACCTCGACGCCTTCCGGGTGCGGCAGATCCTGGATATCACGCTCATCCGTCACTTGGATTGCGATGTAGCCCTGGCTGTCGGCGGGCATCTCTTCCAGCATTGCACTTAGCGCGGGCACCGCAGTCAGATCGCCGGCCATGTAGTAATGCCGGGCGGGCTTGAGCATCGGGTGCGGGCCGCCCGGCAGGGAAATCGCCACTTTATCACCGGGCTTGGCATGGAGCGCAAATTGGGAAGCCGGGCCGATATCCCCGTGCATGGCGACATCAATATCGATTTCGTGCTGCTCGCGACGCAGGGCCCGGATGCTGAAGGTACGCAGGATGGGTTTTTGTTGTGGATCGGCCCATTTCGGTCCTTTGTCTGTCAGCTCCGGCAGGACCGGCTCGAGCTGGCCGGGTTGCGGTAACATGAGTTTGATATGTGCGCCGTGGCTGCATTCCGGATAATGGGCCAGATCCGGACTGGTACAACAGATCCGGCGGTAGCTCGGGGTAATATCCTGAATATGTTTGACTGTGAGCATCACGGGGCGACGGCCGGTCGGTTTGTCGTTAGCTGACATGCAGGTCATTCCTTTAAATTATAATGATATCTATTCTCAAGTGAATTATACAGAAACCGCCGATGCTGAACAGAGGGAAATGTTGATCCTGTTTCCAGCCCGGCTCGCGCCGGGAGGCGCTTCGGTATAAGATGAGGCCGGTTTAACAGGCAGCCATGAAAGGACAGGTGATGACATCAGCCTCCAATGACACCACACATGTAGACAGCGATCTGCTGACAGAAATTGCCATCGCTTATTATCAGGACGGTGCCACCCAGGAAGAGATTTCAAAGAAGTTCGGCATGTCCCGGGCCAAAGTCGGTCGCTGGCTGCGCCGGGCCCGCGATGAAGGGGTGGTCGAAATCACAGTCAAGTATCACCCGGTGTTCAGCGAAAAGCTGGAGCAACAGCTGATTGAGCGGTTCGGTCTCGAGCGGGCCCTGATTGCCCTGGATCAGCCCGATGATGAGAGTCAGCGCCAGCAGGTGGCCAGCCTGGTGTCGAGTTACCTGGCGTCTATATTAAATGATGACATGGTGGTCACCGTCGGGCAGGGGCGGAACATTGCCTCAATTGCCAACCATATCGGGGTGGTGCCGCACCGCAAGTGCCGGTTTGTCTGTGGCATCGGCGGGACCCACCGTTCGGGGAACGCGATTAATGCCGACCATATCTGCCGTCAGCTGGCAAAGAAATATGACGGGATCAGTGAAACCCTGTATGCCCCGGCTTACGTGGAAGATATCAAAGTCAAAGAAGCCATCATGCAGAACGGTACGGTGAAAGAAACCCTGGACCGGGCCCGGCGGGCAGATGTCGCCCTAGTCGGCGTCGGTGACATGAATGAAAACAGCCATATGGTAAAAATGGGCTGGTTTACGCCGCAGGAGATCGTTGAAGCACGGATCCGCCGCGGCGTGGTGGGTGATATTGCCGGGTATGACTTTTTTGACAGCCAGGGCAAGCGGGCCGATACCATGATGAGTGATCGGGTGATTGGCCTGAGTATGGATGAATTGCGTCATATTCCGACCGTGGTGGTGACGGCGGCGGAAAACAGCAAGGCGCTGGCGTTGCTGGGGGCGCTGCGCTCCGGGGTGGTCGATGTGCTGGCGACCAGTGTCAGCAATGCCCTGACCATTCTCAACCTGGATCAGCAGATGAAGTAAGACGTATTTCATACGCTGACATCGAATGCTGCCCGCTGCTTTGGATGATAAGTGTGTCCAAAAACAGCGGGCAGTTTTTGTTTGCGCGTTCGGGCTGTTCGCTGAACTTGCTATGCTTTGAGAATGTTCAGGGGCTGTTGCTGTGGCGGTCATGGCTGAGGGCGGAGGTGTCGTGAAGCGGTTGTTAAGAGCTGTTGGGTGGATGTGTCTGGTTAGTATGCCGTTTTTTTCAGTTGCCAGCCCGTGGGAGAGGATGACCGATCCGAGTCCGGGCCAGTCGGAGTCGATCGGGACTTACAACAATGGCTGCCTGGCCGGGGCGGCCAGCCTGCCGCTGCAGGGCGAAGGCTACCAGGTGATGCGATCTTACCGGGGTCGCTATTATGGTCACCGGGAAATGATCCGCTTTCTCCATGACTTGTCGCACGGCGTGCAGCAGCTAAAGCTGGGGCAGCTGCTGGTGGGGGATATCTCGATGCCGCGTGGCGGGCGTTTTGCGTCCGGTCATGCCAGCCATCAGACCGGGCTCGATGCCGATATCTGGCTCAAGATGAGCGACCGGCCCTTGACCGAGACCGAATTGGTGGACGTGCAACCCTTGCCGATGGTGCACATCAAAGATTATCGCATTCACAAGAAAAATTGGGGCAAGCAACAGGCATTGCTGGTGCAACTGGCAGCCGCGGATGCGCGGGTGGCGCGGATTTTTGTTCATCCGGTGATTAAAGAGCAGCTGTGTCAGCGGCAGTGGACCAGCCGGGACTGGCTGCGCAAGGTTCGGCCCTGGTGGGGCCATTATTATCATTTCCATGTCCGGCTCCATTGTCCGCCGGGCGACAGCAACTGCAAACCCCAGCAAGCACCACCACCGGGCGATGGCTGTGGTGCCGAGCTTGCCGCCTGGAAACCGCTGATGACCGAGAAGCAGCCGAAGCAGAAAACGGTAAGGAAAAAAGCCAAACCCGCGCCGCCGGCGCAATGTCTGGCTTTGCTGAAATAATACCAATCGCAGTAAATAAGGGGTCATCCTAGCTTGTTAAAATGCTCGATAACTGCGTTAGAATTTTTGATTGTAGAATAACTACTTATCTAAAAATTCTGCCTTGTTCTCAAGCATTTTTCCTGCGCTATTTCTGATCACTTACTTACTTTGATTGGTATAACGCTGCCAGGGCGTTGTTCAACAAAGCTTGATGTGCGCCAGATAAAGAAAAAGCGCCGTGTGGCGCTTTTTCTTGCGGGTTGTATGCGGCTTAAGCCAGCCCCTGCAGCGTGACGAACTTCTCCAGAAGCTCGTCCTCACTTTCGATATGCTCGGGGTCGAGGATGATGCAGTTGGTGATCGGACACACCGACTGACAGGTCGGTTTTTCGTAGTGTCCTTTACACTCGGTGCATCGATCCGGATCGATCTCATAGATCTCCGGCCCCATGGTGATCGCCTCGTTCGGGCACTCAGGATCACACATGTCGCAGTTAATGCACTTTTCTGTAATAAGCAGTGCCATCGCGATTATTTACCGTCTTTTGGTCCGTGCGGATTGCGCGTGTTCTCACCTGAGTTTAGATTACGCATCAGCAGGCCGTAGGCCAGATCCATGTCGGCCGGAACCGGAATAAATACGAAGTGGCCGTTGCCTTTGGCATCGGTGATCGTTTCTTCCTTGCGGTTTTCCATCGCTTCCAGGGTGAAGATCACGTTGCCGTTCGGGGTCATCAGCTCCATGCTGTCGCCGACCATGAATTTGTTCTTCACTTCCACTTCCGCCAGATCGCCACGGCGCTTGCCGGTAAACTCACCGACAAACTGCTGGGAGTCAGACACGGAGTAGCCGTAGTCGTAGTTCTGGTAGGCATCGTGGGTGTGACGACGCAGGAAGCCTTCGGTGTAACCGCGGTGAGCCAGGCTCTCCAGGGTACCCATCAGGCTTTCGTCAAACGGCTTGCCGGCAACCGCATCGTCGATTGCTTTACGGTAAACCTGGGCGGTACGGGCACAGTAGTAGAACGACTTGGTCCGGCCTTCGATTTTCAGCGAGTGGACACCCATCTTGGTCAGGCGCTCTACGTGCTGGATGGCACGCAGATCTTTGGAGTTCATGATGTAAGTGCCGTGCTCGTCTTCATACGCCGCCATTTTCTCATCCGGGCGGTGCGCTTCGCTCAGCAGCATCACTTCGTCGGTTGGCTTGCCTTTGCCGATGGCCACTTCCGGACGCTCTGGCTCTTGCATCTGAACCGCAGACGCTTCCTGAACTTCAACGATCTGGCCGGAATCATCTTCGGTGGCTTTTTCTGCTTTGTATTCCCAGCGGCAGGCGTTGGTGCAGGTGCCCTGGTTCGGGTCACGTTTGTTCATGTAACCCGACAGCAGGCAGCGGCCGGAGTAGGCCATGCACAGTGCGCCGTGAACGAACACTTCCAGCTCGGTTTCCGGGCAGTGCTCACGGATCTCTTCGATTTCTTCCAGTGACAGCTCACGGGAGACAATCACACGCTCAACACCTTGAGAGGCCCAGAACTTCACGGTGGCCCAGTTGACGGCGTTCGCCTGGACGGACAGGTGGATCGGCATCTCCGGGAAGTTTTCACGCACCATCATGATCAGGCCCGGATCAGACATGATCAGGGCGTCCGGGCCCATCTCGACGATGGGTTTTAAATCGCGGATAAAGGTTTTCAGTTTCGAGTTATGTGGCTGAATGTTACAGACCACGTACAGTTTTTTGCCCTGTGCGTGCGCTTCATCGATCCCGATTTTCAGGTTGTCGTGGTTGAATTCGTTGTTACGAACACGAAGGCTGTAACGTGGCTGGCCGGCGTACACGGCATCTGCACCGTAGGCAAATGCGTAACGCATGTTTTTCAGGCTGCCCGCAGGCGATAACAATTCAGGTTTAAACATAGCTCTTATAATCCAGTGTCTGATTGCAAATCAGGCCGCATCTCCTGGGATGCGGAGTTGAGGCGGGATTTTACTGTGATCCCACCCACAAAGGCAATGGAAACGGGGATAAAGAGGCGGTTAAGCTTTGGCTTCCAGACCGCCCAGCTCGTCGAACAGGTTCGGCAGGAAGGCTGAGAATTCACCGGCCATCAGTGACAGATCGGCGTCAATGCGTTGCGCCACATCGTCACGGTCGATATCTTCATTCTGATCTTTGAGTTCATCGGCGAACTTCAGGCGCTTGAGCGACAAATCTTCCCCGAGGACGAAATCAATCCGGTCCTGCCAGTTGATCGCCAGTTTGGTCACCATCTTGTCGGCTTCGATATGGGCCAGGATTTCGTCACAGCTCAGATCCTGCTGCTTACAGCGGATCACGCCGCCTTCTTCCAGGATGGCTTTCAGCTCGGCTTCTTCACCGATGGTAAAGCCGTTCGGCGAAGTGCCGGAGCGAACCCACTCGGTCATGGTCAGCTCGGCTGGTTTTTCGGCGGTCACCGGGACCACCGGCAGGCTGCCGATCGATTTACGCAGCAGCGCCAGCAGATCTTCGGCTTTCTTGAAGCTCCCGGCATCGACCAGGATGAAGCCTTGTTTTGGCATGATCAGGGCATAGGTTTGCTGGCGACGGCTGAAGGCGCGTGGCAGCAAGTCCATCACAATCTCATCTTTCAGGGTGTCTTTTTCGCTTTTCTTCAGCTTACGACCCTGCTCGACTTCCATTGCTTCGACTTTCTCGCTCAGCGACTCTTTAATCACCGAAGCCGGCAGCATTTTCTCTTCCTTGCGGGCGCAGATCAGAATGCTGTCACCAACGACATGGGTGAATAGATCACCGTGCTTCCCCAGCGCGTGGACCCAGCCGAATTTCTGCATATCCTGGCTGCCGCACGGGGTAAAGCGAAACTCTTCCAGCTGTTTTTCCAGCTGATCCGGGTTGAGGTCGATCTCGCGGCTAAAGCGATAGGTCAGTACGTTTTTAAACCACATCATGGAAGTTACACATCCTAGGTTGAGCATTGGGTTGACAATCTTATTGCATCGGATGCGATTTGTCGCAGATTTTCTGACATCAAACGGACCGGTTTCGGGGTTGGGAAAACTGTGGAGTCAGGTACAATCGGGTGCAGTTTTCCTGATGAGAAACCCGTTTCGACGATGAAGATTCTCCATACTTCCGACTGGCACCTTGGCCATCAACTGCATGGCTATCAACGTGATGTTGAGCACCAGGCTTTCCTCGACTGGCTGGCTGACACCCTGGAGCACCACCAGGTCGACGCCCTGCTGGTGGCCGGGGATATTTTTGATACTGCCAACCCGCCGGCCAGCGCCTGGCGGATGCTATACCGCTTTCTGGCCCGGCTGGCGAAAACTATGCCGCAACTGAATGTGGTGATGATTGGCGGTAACCATGACTCGCCGAGCAAGCTCGATGCGCCCCATGAATTGCTCAAAGCATTCGATCTGCATATGGTGGGCGGGATCCACCGTGATGCGGACGGTAAGCTGGATCACCAGCGCATGCTGGTGCCGCTGACCGATCAGCACGGCGACCAGGCGGCCTGGGTGCTGGCGGTGCCTTTCCTGCGCAGTGCCGATCTGCGTACTGAGGATTTAGGCCCGGATGAGGATCGCCTGATCAAAGGGGTTGAAGTGCTCTACCGGGAGATGACCGACGCAGCGCGGGCGCAGAAAGCGGATCATCAGGCGTTGATCGGGATGGGACATGCTTATATGGCCTCAGGCAAGATATCCGAGATGTCGGAGCGCCGGGTGCTCGGCGGCAACCAGCATGCGCTGCCAGCCTCGATTTTTGCTGACGACATCAGTTATGTCGCCCTGGGCCACCTCCACCTGGCGCAGCGGGTCGCCAAACAGGAGCACATTCGCTACAGCGGCTCGCCGTTGCCGCTGTCGATGTCGGAGCGCGGCTATAACCACCAGGTGGTGTTGGTGGAACTTGACGGCGCGCAGGTGAGTGAGATCACCCCGATTGCCGTGCCGCGGGCGGTCGATATGCTCAAAGTCCCGGCCTCGCCGGCGCCGCTCGAGCAGGTGCTCGAGGAACTGTCGGCGCTGCAGGTTGATGACGCGCCGCGCGAGCAGCAGCCGTTTCTTGAAGTGCATGTGTTGCTCGATAAGCCTCAGGCCCTGTTGCGCGAAAAAGTGCTGACGGCACTGGAAGGCAAGGCGGTCCGGCTGGCCAAAATTACCCCGCATTACCGCCAGCAAACACAGCAGGAAACACTGGAGCACCGCCGGTTATCTGATGTGTCGCCGCAGCAGGTGTTCGCCCTGAGCTGGAACAAAAAATATGACGGCGACCCGGATCAGGCGATGGCCTCGGCGTTTGAGAGCCTGCTGATCCAGTTGGAAGAGCAAGAGCTTTGAGTGGTCGTCAGCAGCGACAATGACAGCTCCAAACGGGATGAAAACCTCTCTTCAAAAACAAGAACAACAAGCGGTAAACCAGAAGCGGTAACCGACAGTCGTGGATCAAAATCACCATGAAAATTTTAGCGCTACGAGGCGAGAATCTCGCCAGTTTACAACACAAATTCGAGATAGATTTTGCCAATGGCCGGCTGGGCGATGCTGGTCTGTTTGCCATTACCGGTAAAACCGGGGCCGGCAAATCAACCCTGCTCGATGCCATCTGCCTGGCGTTGTATGACCGCATCCCCCGCCTGCAGTCGAACAAGAAAAATGATGCCGAAATCGGCCGCGATGACGATGCCGGGCGGATCAAGGCCAATGATGTGCGCAGCATTCTCTCGCGTGGTAAGGCCGACGGGTTTGCTGAGGTGGACTTTGTGGCTAACGACGGCACCCACTGGCGGGCGCACTGGTCGGTGCGCCGGGCCCGCGGCCGGGCGGATGGCCGGATCCAGGCCTCGGAGCAGTGGCTGGAAAATATTGAAACCGGGCAGCGCTTTGCCGGAAAAAAACAGGAATTGCAGAACGAGATTGAAAGGCTGATCGGCCTGACGTTTGATCAGTTCCGCCGCGCAGTGATGTTGCCGCAGGGGGAGTTTGCCGCTTTTCTTAAGGCCGGCGCCGATGAACGTGCCGCGCTGCTGGAGCGGATGACCGGCGGCGAAATCTATGGCCGCTTGTCTGTGGCAGCTTACGAGCGGGCACGGAAAGAAAAACAGCAGCTCGAGCAGTTGCAGGCCAAGCTGGGCGATATTGCGTTGCTGAGCGAGGAAGAAAAGCAGCAGCTCAGTGAGGAGGTGACAGCCCTCAAGGAGGCGATCAGCCAGTTGGATGAGCAGATCAATGCGCTGGCGGGCCATCGTCAGGTGCTGAGTCATGACGCCCTGCTGGCGAGCCGGGTGGCAGAGGCCCGCGAGGCTCTGGCGAGCGCGCAGCAGGCGCAGACTGAGGCAGCGCCGCGCTATGCGCAGTTGAGCGCTATAGAGCAAGCCCAGCCGGCAGCAGCTGATTTTTCCCAGTTGCAGCACACCCAGCTTCAGCTTTCGCGGCTGGAAAAAGCGCTGGCGCAGGCCGAGCAGGCCAAACAGCACAACCAGCAGGTATTGCTCGACAGCGATGGTGCGGTGCAGGCTGCCAAGCAAAAATTGACGGAGGCACAGCAGGCGTGGCAGGCGCTGGAGCCGAAACTAAAACAGGCCGCGGCCATCGACTTGCAGCACCGTGGCTTGCAGCAACAGCTGAGCGATATTGAGAACGACACCCGGCAGCAGGCGCAGACTCTGGCCGAGCACCAGCAGCGCCAGCAGGATTATCAGCAGCAACAGCAACAGTTGCATCAACGCCAGCAGCGCCTGGCGCTGATGCTGGATCGCGACCGGGAGCTGGCCGGGGTGGCCGAGCAGTACCAGCCGGTGCTGGATAACCTGGACCAGTACCTGAGTGCTCACCGCACTCTGGCACGGTTGAGCCAGGAAAAGCAGCAAATCCAATTGGAGCAGCAGCGTTACCAGCGGGACTCGGCGGTGCTGACTCAGCAGATGCAGGCGCTGTCGCAGCAAAGAGCTTCTCTCGAGGAGCAGCTCGAAGGGCAGGACGCGGCAGTGCTGGAGCAGGCTCAGTATGATGAGCAGCAACGCTTCAGCGAGCTACAGCAACAGCGCGACACCCTGCATCAGGCAATGGCCGGTCTCAGGGAGTGGCGCACGGCGTTGCAGCAGAAAGCCAAGCTGGCAGGGGAGCTGCAAGAGTGGCAGGACTATCAGCACCAGGCCGAGCAGCGGTTGGCGGTTCTGGAGCCGGAGCTGGCGACACTGGCGACGCAATACCAGGAAGCGGAGCATGCTTATCAGCAGAGTCTGGCGGTGGTGAATCTGAGCGAATACCGCAGCCAGCTCAAGGACGATGAGCCTTGCCCATTGTGCGGCGCGCTGGATCATCCTTATGCCGAGCAGCACCCGGCGGTGGAAGGGATGCTGCACTCGTTGCGCCAGCGGTTGCAGACCCTGGCCCAGCAGCGACAGGCGGGGGAAGGAGAGCGTCAGCACTTGTTGCAACAGTTGCCGCAGTGCCAGCAGCGTCTGCAGGTGCTCGGTCATGAGATACAGCAATTTGAGCGCTTTATTGCGCAGCTGTTCGATCAACTGACCACTCAGTTCAGCCACTTATCAGGTTTGGAGTGCCTGCACCAAGACAGCGAGCACGAGGTGCTGGAGCAGCAGATGCAGCGCTGGCAGCAGGATGTTGAACTGGCCCACCAGGAGCTGCAACAGTTGCAGCACAGCCTGGAGCTGCGCCAGGTTCAGATCCGCCAGGTACGTCAACTGCAACAGCAGTTACAGCAGGTGCAGCAGGGCGAGGGCGAGCTGAAGGAAATTCAGCATCAGCTGGAGCAGAGCGCCACCCAGTGGCAGAGCCGTCTCGCGTCGCTGGATGAGCAGAGCGACACCCAGCATGAGATCCTGGATGCCCGCGCCAGGGCGCTGAATGAACAGTACGGCAATGATCAGTGGCTGGACATGCTGCGCCAGCACGGTGCCGAACAATATATCCAGCAGCTGAAATATCAGGTTGAGCAGTTCCTGAACAACCAGCAGGCATTGCAAGACACCGAGAAGCAACTGGCAGCGCTGGCGCCGCAACTGGCGGAATGCAGTACAGCCCTGAGTGCGATACAACAGCAGCTGAGCGAGGGACAGCACAAGGCGGGAGGGCTGCGCCAGCAGGCCACCGAGTTGTGGCAGCAGCGGCAGGCGCTGGTAGGGGAGTCCGATCTTGAGCGGCTTGAGTACAGTCATAAAACGGCGATTGATACCGCGCAGCAACGTCTGGGCGAGACTGAGGCGAAACAGCGCCAGGCCGGTGAAGCGCTGGCGGCCGCGGAGTCGACCCGAAACAGCAGTCAGCAGCAGCTCCTGGAGACCCAGGCCCAGCATCGCGAAGTCGTTCGGCGCTGGCTCGACTGGCAGCAGAAACTGGGGCTCAATGAGCACCAGTTGATGCAATTGCTGAGCAAAGAAGAGCGCTGGCTGGCCGAGGAGCGTCAGGCGCTCAAAGCGATTGAGCAGGCGGTCTCTGCGGCGCAGACCTTGCTGGTTGAGCGAGAGCAGGCGGTGGCGGATCACCAGGCGCAGGCCGAGCAGGCCCGGGCCTGGTTTGCCCGCCATGAGCTCAGCGAGGATGCCGCCGGGCAGGCCGAGCAGCTGGACGCGTGGCAGCAACAAAAGCAGGCGAAGGAGGAGCAGTTGTTCCAGCACCGGCAGCGATTGGTCCAGGGCGAGCAGGCGGAGCAGCAGGCCGGGGCGCTGACCGAGGCGCTGGGTCGCCAGCAGGCGCAAACGGAGTTGTGGCTGAAAATGAGCGAATTGATTGGCTCGGCGACCGGCAATAAGTTCCGCACCCTGGCCCAGGGGCTGACTTTGCAGCAACTGGTGCTGCTGGCCAATGAGCACCTGCAGGATCTGGCACCGCGCTATGCCCTGCAACCGGTGCCGGGTAGTCCGCTGGCACTGCAGGTGATCGACCATGATATGGGTGATGAGGTGCGCAGTGTGGAGTCGCTCTCCGGCGGTGAAAGCTTCCTGGTGTCGCTGGCCTTGGCGCTGGCGCTGGCCTCTCTGGCTGCCGATACTCGCCAGCTGGGCTCGCTGTTTATCGATGAGGGATTCGGCACCCTGGATCCGGATAGCCTGGAGATGGCGCTGGCTTGTCTGGATGCCCTGCAGGCTGATGGCCGCCAGATTGGGGTGATCTCACATGTCGGAACCCTGGTGGAGCGCATCGGGGTACAGGTCGCCGTTGAGGCTCAGGGGGGCGGTCGTAGCCGGATTTCAGTCAAAGGGTAACCTTGGATTTATAACTGACTGATAAATCAAAAAACATTTCGGAAAACGCGCAACGCATCTTCACTGGTACTGCCTGCCGGTGAGATGCGCTTTTTATCGTAAAAAGTCACAAAAGTGTCATAATAAGAACACATAATGTCGCTCGACAGACAACAACTATTAGGTATGAATCATTATGGTTAGACGGATTCTTGTTGTAGAAGACGAAGCGCCGATCCGCGAGATGCTGTGTTTCGTCCTCGAACAGAAGGGCTACGAGGCCATTGAAGCCGAAGATTATGACACAGCGCTGGACAAGCTTTGCGAACCTTATCCGGAACTGGTCGTTTTGGACTGGATGTTGCCGGGCGGCTCTGGGATCAATCTGATCAAGCATTTGAAGCGTGACGAAATGACCCGCCAGATCCCGATTGTGATGCTGACGGCTCGTGGCGAAGAAGAAGATAAAGTCCGCGGCCTGGAGGCTGGTGCTGACGATTACATCACCAAACCTTTCTCTCCGAAAGAGCTGATGGCACGCCTCAAAGCCGTGATGCGCCGGGTTTCCCCGACTTCCCTGGATGACGTGATTGACGTACAGGGATTGAAGCTGGATCCGGTCTCTCACCGGGTGACCTCGAATGAAGAGCAGCTTGATATGGGGCCGACCGAGTTCAAGATGCTGCACTTCTTCATGACTCACCAGGAGCGGGTGTACAGCCGTGAGCAACTGCTGAACAACGTCTGGGGCACCAACGTTTATGTCGAAGACCGCACGGTGGATGTTCACATTCGTCGCCTGCGTAAAGCGCTGGAAAATACGGGTCATGACAAGATGGTGCAGACGGTACGTGGTGCCGGCTACCGCTTCTCAACCCGCACCTGAGCGGGAGCTTACACTGCATCTATAGTTTGAACACAGCAGGGCCCCCGGGCAGCTGTGTCAATGGAGTCATCAATGGTTGAACGGCTGTCGTGGAAAAAGCTGGTCTGGGAACTGGCTTTTTTCTACCTGCCCTGGATTGCACTCGGTTGGATTTTTGGTTACATGCCCTGGTTTTTACTGGTGGCGACCTGGATCCAGCTGATCTGGCATTTTCACAATCAGCTGAAAATGTCGAACTGGCTGTGGAAAGAGCGCAGTCTGACCCCGCCTTCCGGCTCCGGTAGCTGGGAGCCGCTGTTTAACGGCATTTACCGTTTGCAGCAGCGTAACCGACGCCGTCGCAAAGAGCTGGCCACCCTGATACGCCGGTTCCGAAATGGTGCGGAATCCCTTCCTGATGCGGTTGTTGTCTTTCGCAGTGAAGGGAATATTGTCTGGTGTAACAAGCTGGCGCAGCACCTGCTGGGCTTTCGCTGGCCGGATGATGCCGGGCAGCCGATCAGTAATTTACTCCGCAGCCCGGACTTTGTCCGTTACCTTGCCAAGCAGTCGTTTGAGACGCCGCTGGAGATCACCTCACCGCTGAACTACGATCGCACGCTGGAGCTGCGGATCATGCGTTACACCGAAGGGGAGTACCTGATGGTGGTGCGAGATGTTTCCAAAGTGAAGCAGCTCGAAGGCATGCGTCGTAACTTTTTTGCCAATGTCTCCCATGAACTGCGCACACCGATGACCGTGCTGCAGGGCTATCTGGAAATGTCGCGGGATCCCGAAATGCTGGCCGGCCCGATGTGGGATAAGGCGCACGGGGTGATGACCGAACAGTTGCTGCGAATGAACTCGCTGGTGGAGCAGTTGCTGACCCTGTCGAAAATTGAAGCCGCGCCGAATATTGAGTTGGAAGAGATCATTGATGTGCCGGCGATGCTGGATATTCTGGAAAAAGAAGCGATCTCGCTCAGCGGCGGCAATGAGCAGCTGTTTACCTTCGATGTTGATCAATCGCTCAAGGTGCTTGGCGATGAAGATCAGCTGCGCAGTGCGATATCCAACCTGGTGTACAATGCGGTGAAACATACCCCGGAAAATGCCCAGGTGGCGGTGCGCTGGTATCGCTCGCCCGCCGGTCCTCGGCTGGAAGTGACCGATAAGGGGCAGGGAATTGAGCCGCAGCATATTCACCGGCTGACGGAGCGGTTCTACCGGGTGGATAAAGCCCGCTCGCGGGAAACCGGCGGCAGTGGCTTAGGCCTTGCTATCGTCAAGCATGCGCTGAGCCACCATGACTCCCATTTGGAAATCGAAAGTGTGGTCGGGGAAGGCAGTACGTTTGCCTTTACCCTGCCGCAACGTCTGGTGGCCGAGGCAGCCTGATCGCCAGTTATTGCCCGGTGTGACTCAATCCAGGATAGCGGCAGTGATCCCGTCGGGGGATCTCATGCCGCTTTTGTCGTTGTTGTTAAAAGTTAGCAGGAGAGCCGATATCCGATTCATCCATTACAGCCGTGTTGCGCTGCGTCTTGCTGTTTGTCTGGTGGCAAGTGGCTGGGGGGGCGTTGCCCATGCAGCTGAGCCAGCCATTGAAAGTCCTTTGAAATCCTACCAGAAAGTGGGGGGCGTCTCGGGAAACCTGTCCTCTGTGGGGTCCGATACTTTTGCCAACCTGATGACCTATTGGTCAGAAGAGTTCAAGCGATTGTATCCTGGTGTGAATATCCAGGTTCAGGCGGCGGGGTCGTCGACTGCCCCGACCGCATTGATTGAAGGGACGGCGCAGCTGGGGCCGATGAGCCGGCAGATGAAAGCCCGGGAAATTGAAGCTTTTGAGCAGGCGTATGGCTATGAGCCGGTGGCGGTTCGGGTGGCGATTGATGCGCTGGCGGTGTTTGTGCATGAAGATAATCCATTGCAGGGGATTAATTTCGCCCAGCTCGATGCGGTTTATTCGCGGACATTGCGTTGCGGCGGTACTACGCCTATCACCCGTTGGGGGCTGCTGGGATTGAGCGGGAGCTGGGAGGCGAGACGGATCCAGCTGTTCGGTCGCAATTCGGTGTCGGGCACTTATGGTTTCTTTAAACAGCGTGCGCTATGCCAGGGGGATTTTCGCAATAACGTCAATGAGCAACCCGGATCGGCATCGGTAGTGCAGTCGGTGTCCAGTTCGCTCAACGCGATCGGTTATTCCGGGATTGGCTATAAAACGACGGGGATCAGGGCGATCCCGGTTGCGCGGGAAGGGAACGATTATGTTGAAGCGACGATTGAGAATTCGCTCAGTGGTCGTTACCCGCTGGCGCGGTATCTCTATATTTATGTCAACAAGCATCCAAATGAGCCCATGCCGCCCTTGCAGGCAGAGTTTATTCGCTATGTGCTCTCCGGTGAAGGTCAGCACATCGTTGAAAAAGACGGCTATGTCCCGCTCTCGGCCGCGATTGTACAGCAGGATCTGAAGCGTTTAGGCTTGGCAAAATAGAGCCTGCACCGCTTTGAAAAAAGCAGTGAAAAAAGCCGGGCAAGTGCCCGGCAAAAATAAGGGATAGGGTTGGGTGGCAGCTCAGGAGGTAATGGCGAGTTTCCAGCCGGCTTTACTCCAGTAGTCTTGCTCTTGTTTGAGATCGGCGGCCAGCAGTTTGTTGCTCTCTTCCCAACCTTGTGGGAGGGCGATTTCCCAGACTTCTTTATTGGCTTTGACTTTGATGTTCGGCAAGGGCTCATCGGAGCGCTGCCCGTTCAGTGCCACCGCCAGACGCAGGGTCCGGATCAGCGGATACAGGTGCTTGCGTTTGTAAATAGTCAGTTCCGGCATTTCATTGAGTTTCAGGCTTTTTCGTTGGAACCGGACCAGGGTTGCCAGCACCGACTGTTGCTCAAAATTGAAGCCTGGCATGGTGCTGTGGCGCAGTAGGTAGGCCGAATGACGATGAAAGCCCGGATAGCTGATACTCAGGCCGACTTCGTGCAACAGGGCCCCCCAGCTGAGCAATGTGGCCAGCTCAGTTTTTGCCAGGCCGGGTTGAGACTCGACCTGGTCATACAGCATCTCTGCGGTGGATTTGACCCGGGTTGCCTGCTCCATATCGACATTGTATTGCTCGGCCATGGCACTGGCGGTTCGGGTACGAATATCGCTGTGACGAAATCTGTCTTCCATTTCATACAGCAAGCCCTCCCGTAGTGCACCATCTGAAAAAGCCATCTCGTCTATTTTTAGCGCTTTAAACACAGCATTGAGGATGGCGACGCCTGCCGGGAATACCGGCTTGCGATCATCGGTCAGTCCGGGTAAATCGAGTTCATCAACCTGCTTGAACTGGAGAATCTTGTCGGTCAGCTCAAGGAGTCGCTCAGCGGTGATCACGCCATCGCTATGGCCGGATTCGACCAGCACTTCGCGGATAGCCTTGATGGTCCCGGAGGAGCCCAAGGCACTATCCCAGCCGGTTTTGCGATATTTCCCGGCAATGCTTTCCAGTTTCTGCTCTGCCGCGAGGGTGGCAGCTGCCATGCTCTTGGCGCTGATTTTGCCTTTGGCGAAATGGTTTTTGTGGTAGCTGACACAACCCATATGTTTGCTGGTCAGCAGGTGGGCATTGAAGTCCTCGCCAATCACCAACTCAGTACTACCGCCGCCGATATCCACCACCAGCTTACGATTTTTTTCCGGCTGGGTATGCGCTACGCCGAGATAAATCAACCGGGCTTCTTCGGTGCCGGGAATAATTTCAATCGGGTAGGGAATGATCCGCTCGGCCCGTTTGATAAACACATGGGCATTACGGGCCTGGCGTAGGGTATAGGTTGCGGCAATCCGCACATTGTCCGGGTCAAATCCCTGCAGACGTTCGGAAAACATCGCCAGGCAGTCCAGGCCGCGCTGAATGGCGGCCTGATCCAGGTTCTGACAACTGTCCAGCCCACTGGCCAGATGGACGCGCTGTTTATGCCGGCTGATGATTTGCAGGCTCTGACCGACCACCCTGGCCACGACCATATGAAAGCTGTTTGAACCAATATCGATCGCAGCTATTTCACGGGGGCGTTCATTATCAATCATTGTTCATCATCGCTTTTTCTGCTTTGTTGGCTTTATTGCTTTTAGCGTTCTTGTCAGCTTTTACTGGTTTCTCAGCTTTCTCAGCTTTCTCAGCTTTCTCAGCTTTCTCAGCTTTCTCGGCCTTTTTTCTCAGCTGTTTCTCGGTCTGCTTCAGATAATCATAGGTCTCAATTTGCGAGCGGATCTTGCGCCGGTTCCCGCGCGGCACATACTGGTTACTCATCTCTTTGTCGATAATCCTGGCCTTGACGGTATCGCTGAGCTGTATATTGAGAATATCAATAATGCGTTGCTTGAGCAGCGGATCTTTGATTGGGCAACCGACTTCAATCCGGTTATCAATGTTTCGGGTCATCCAGTCCGCGGAAGAGATAATCACTTCCGGATCACCGCTGTTCTCAAACACCATCACCCGTGGGTGCTCCAGAAAGCGGTCAATGATACTGATGGCCGAGATATTTTCGCTGATCCCTTTGATCCCCGGGATCAGGGCGCACATGCCACGGACGATCAGCTTGATCTGTACCCCGGCGCCACTGGCCTGGTAGAGCATGTTAATCAGGCCTTTGTCTACCAGATTATTGACCTTCAGTATAATCCTTGCAGGCAGCCCTTGCTTGGCATGGGCAATTTCGCGGTCAATCAGATCGTACAGGCGGCTACGGGAGTTGCGCGGCGAGACAATCAAGTGGTTGAATTTCACCGGGCGATACGGGTTTTCGATATAGCCAAACACCTGGCGAACTTCGTTGGTTATTTCATCATCACAGGTCATCAGCGAGAAGTCGGTATAAACCCGCGCAGTTTTCTCGTGGAAGTTCCCGGTTCCGATGTGGGCATAGCGTACCAGCCGATCATCCTCGCGACGGGTGATCAGGCACAGCTTGGAGTGAATTTTCAGTCCGGGCACGCCGAAGACCACATGGACACCGGCTTCGGTCAGGCGACGGGCCCAGACAATATTGGCCTCTTCATCAAACCGGGCTTGCAGCTCAACCACTACGGTGACCCGTTTGCCGTTGTTGGCTGCATCGATCATCGATTCGATAATTCTGGAGTTTTTGGCCACCCGGTAAATATTAATTTTGATCCCCAGCACTTTCGGATCATAGGCAGCCTGGCGCACCAGCTCTGTCATATGGTTGAAGGTGTGGTATGGGTAGTACAGCAGGATATCCTGGGCCTTGATCGCTTCAAATGCGTTGCGGGCACTGATGAAATGGTAACTGTCCAGGGGGGGCAGCGGTTTGTTTTCCAGATAGTTGCGACCGACATTCGGGAAGCCGATGAAGTCTTTGAAATTATGGTATCGGCCGCCCGGGATGATACTGTCGTAGCTGGAGACTTTCAGCATCCGGCACAGCACATCGACCATGTCGGCCGGCATATCCCGTTGGTAAACAAAGCGGACCGGCATGGCCGTCAGGCGCTGATTGAGGCCTTCGGACATCTGCTCCATCAGGCTGTGTTCGACTTCCTGGCTCAGATCGTACTCGGCATCGCGGGTCATCTTCATCGAGTATGCCGCAAGATTGTCATAATCGAAAAAGCCGCTGAATATATCATCCAGGCAGAAGCGCAGAATGTTATCAAGCAATATTAAAGTCTTGCGGCGTTTCCCTTTGGCTTCCGGCAACTGGATGAAACGCGGCAGCTGGTCGGTCGGGATTTCGATCAGGGCATAGCGTTTTTTATTGCCCTGCTGCATCTCAACGGCCAGGTAGGAGTATTCATCTTTGAGGAACTCCAGCAGATCGATGTCTTCGGTCAGCAGGATTGGGGTCACATGGGGCAAAATGGCGTTGCGGAAATACTTGCGTAGCCAAATCTGCTGGTTGTCATCGAGCTGCTGCTCGTTGACCAGGAAAATATGGCGCCGGGCCATTTCCAACAGGATCTCATTGTAAAGGCTGTCGAAGTCCTGGTTGAGCTTGAGGACCCGGCTCTGAATTTTACTGAGGAGCTGTTTGGCGCCTTCATCGCCGCCTTGCTCCTCGTTGATCAGGATCCGGCGCTTCACATCGGCAAAGCGGACCTGGTAAAACTCATCGGTATTACTGGAAAAAATTCCCAGGAAGCGGACCCGCTCAATCAGCGGCACCGATCGGTCTGCCGCTTCCTGAAGGACACGCTCATTAAAGGAAAGCCAACTTAATTCTTTTTCGAGGTACAAAGGTTCCGTGCTCATTGTGTTCCTGCTAATAAGCTAATGGCGAAGTGAATGGCAATCAGTGTTCATCGAGATCGATATTGAGATCATCTGACAGTTGTTCCAACTCGTCCTGCACGACGTCGAGCTGAAGTTCAGCGGGGAGTTCGAGCTGAAACTCAGCGGTGAAAATCGGGTAGCCCCAGTTCGGCGCACTCTGGGTGTCGGTTTTGAGCTTGTTGATATTGACCCCCAGCTCTTTGAGTTTGCTGGTGACTTCTTTGACGATTCCCAGACGATCATTGCCGGTGACTGTGAGATGATGCAGGGTGGTGACCGGGACCACTTTGCTGTCGTCTTCCACGATCTGAACTTGTAAGTCGGCAATGCTGGCCAGGGCCTGGCTGAGCAGGGGCACATATTGGGTCGCTACTTCGACTTGCAAAATCCCGGCGAATTGTCCGGCAAGTTTGCTCAGGCTGCTGGCAAGCCAGTTGCCGTGATTCTGGTAAACCGTTTCAGAGAGGGCTTCAACCAGACCTGGGCGATCTTTACCGATCACTGTAATGACAAGATGCTTCATAACGACTTCCTTTTTCGTAATAGGCTAATTCATTATGTGAGCATGTGCATGATCTGTCTAGGTGCATTCATCGCGTGGCCATTGAAATTCGTCTGGGGTCATAGAACGTTCAGACTAGTGACATTTCATTGCAAATTTATGTCAATCTAATGGGTTAGCAGGGAATGGAAAAGGAGAAGTGGTCAGTGCTCTCCGTGCTGTCATATAATTGTCATCTAAAAGACATATTATTGGTAAACGTATAAATTCTTTGAGGTAATAATGGCTGACGCCGGTGATTTTCTAAAAGGAGACAGCCCTGGGCGCCGGGTAAAAGACAAACTTGCGCGATATGGGGTCACGGCTGGCGGCATTTTTGTCCTTGTTACTTTAGTTCTGATTTTCTTCTACCTGCTCTATGTCATTATGCCGATATTTGCCTCGGTCCGGGTGACGTCGCAGCAGACATTTTCGACGGCATTCCCCGATCAGGCTGCGGTGATCCGCATCAGTGAGCAAAATGATTTGGCTTACCGGCTCTCGACGCAGGGCGTGCTGAGTTTTGTTTCGCTCAACGGTGAGCAGGCCGGCCAGGTGAGCAGCCAGATTCAGATCATGGCGCAGCCGACCAGTGTCGCGCGTACCTTGCCGCGTGAGGAGGTTTTTGCCTATGGCAATGCCGCTGGTCAGGTCGTGCTGTTTAAACCGCTATTTCACAATGCTTTTTCAGAGCAAACGCCGCAAGCCGGGCGGCAAACCAAGCCGGGTGTTGCCTATCCGCTGGGCCGGGCGCCGATCCAACTGGATCCGCAGCAACAGTCGCTCACGCTGCTGGCGGCATCATTCCGTGACCATCAGGCTGTCATTGCCGGGATCACCGCCGATCAGCGGCTGCGGGTCGCGACGTTTGAAAAGTCGGTCAGCCTGCAAAACCAGCAGGGCACCTGGCAGTCACAGTTTTTTGCCGTCCCGGGGATGCCGGCGCGGGTCGATGCGCTGGCAGTGACCCCGGATGCCCGGACCCTGTATGCGCTGGGCGCGCAGGAACTCTATGTCGTTGCGCTGCGCGGGGAGCAATCTTATGTGCGTGAAGTGGTGGATGTTGGTGCTGAGCCGGGCAGCCGGGCGCAGATGACATTGCTCTCCGGCGCTAACTCCTTGCTGATCCGAACCGGGCATCAGTCGATAGCCCAGTGGTTTGAGGTGCTCCGCGACGGAGAGCGGCAGATGGTGAAGGCGCGCGAATTCAAGCTGGCGCCGGGGAGTGCTGCGACACATCTGGTACCGGAATACTCGCGCAAAGGCTTTTTTGCCGTGCAGCAGGACGGCACCTTATCCGCGTTTTATACCACGGTGAAAGGACCGATTTATCAGGAGACGCGATTTGAGCGGGTGCCGGAGTGGATGGCGATTTCTCCCCGGGCGGATCGGCTGCTGACGGTCAGCGGTGATCAGTGGCAGGTATATAAGGTCAATAACCGCCACCCGGAAATCGGTTTTGCATCACTCTGGCAGAAAATTTGGTATGAGGGCTACCCCGAGCCGGCGTATGTCTGGCAGTCGACCTCGGCCAGTGATGAGTTTGAACCCAAACTGAGCCTGGTTCCCGTGGTCTTTGGGACGCTGAAAGCAGCGCTGTATGCGATGGTGTTTGCGATCCCGCTGGCGCTGGCCGGGGCGATTTATACCGCGTACTTTATGTCATCGTCCATGCGCCGGGTGATCAAACCGACGGTTGAGATCATGGAAGCGCTGCCGACGGTGATCCTGGGCTTTCTGGCCGGGATCTGGCTGGCGCCGGTGATTGAAATGCACCTGGCCGGGGTGTTTTTGATGGTGGTGGCCTTTCCGCTGGTGATGCTGGTGGTTGGCCTGATCTGGTCATTGTTGCTGCCTGCGGCCTGGCGAGTGCGTTTACCGGGTGGGTTACACATCCTGGTGCTGATCCCGGTGATTATTTTGCTCTGCTATGGCTGCCTGAACCTGGGGCCGGTGTTCGAGCAGGCCCTGTTTGACGGCGATCTGCAGGTGTATCTGGCGAGCGAGTGGGGAATTGGTTATGACCAGCGCAACACCTTGGTGGTCGGCATTGCGATGGGCTTTGCAGTGATCCCGACTGTCTTTACGATCGCCGAAGATGCGATTTTCTCGGTGCCGGGGCACTTGACCAGCGGCTCCCTGGCCTTGGGCGCGACCCACTGGCAGACCCTGACCCGGGTGGTACTGCTGACGGCGAGTCCGGGGATCTTTTCTGCCATTATGATGGGGCTGGGACGGGCCGTCGGCGAAACCATGATCGTCCTGATGGCGACTGGCAATACGCCGCTGATGGATTGGAATATCCTCGAAGGGTTACGCACGCTGTCGGCAACCATCGCGATTGAAATGCCGGAGTCAGAAGTTGGTAGTTCACACTACCGGGTACTGTTTCTGGCTGCGTTTGTGCTGTTTGTCTTCACATTCCTGTTTAACACGATTGCAGAGCTGGTTCGCCAGCGGCTGCGTGAGCGATACAGCTCGCTGTAAGGCGGGTTGGCACTGGTGACGATAATGAATTGTTTGAACACATGAGACACTGGCTGAACTCCGGCGCGCCATGGATTTGGATGACTGCCGGCACGGTGAGCCTGAGCCTGGTCGCTGTACTGGGCTTATTGCTATTGATTGGCTGGAAAGGGCTGAGCTACTTCTGGCCTGCACCTGTGTATCAGTTTGAAGTCGAAGGCCCGGCGTACCGTCAGGTGGTGATTGGCGAGATTTACGAGATCCAGTCTGTGCCTGTGCGCCAGCTGGCCGAAGCCGGGCGGGATGTTTCGGCGATGTCAGGGGAGCGGGTGAACCGCTACCTGGTCAAAATCGGTAACCGGGAGCGGGTCTCGCTGGATTTTATCACTCTGCTGGAACCAGAAATCAAGAGCCGCGCGCTGGCGATGGATGTGGCGGTGATCGATCGCCTGAAAAATGGCAAGTTCTACGGTTATCCCCTTGCGTTTGTTGAGGAAGGGAAACGTCTGCCGCTCAGCGAGTTTCCGTTTGCCCTGGCCCGGGCCGATCAGATCCGCTTGCAAATCAAGACGCTGCAGGAGACCGAAATTGTGCAAGTCAGCCAGCAGCTGGACCTGTTGCACCAGCAGGAGCGTCGCCTCGGCACTCAGCCGGAGTTGACCCAGCGGCGTGAGACCCTGGAGCGGGAGTACCGTCAGCTTGAGTTGCAACTGTTCGCCTTGCGCCAGCAGCTGGATGACCGGGCGTTGCTGGTCCGGGAGATGACCGGTGAGACGGTGCGCCTGCCGTTGGATCAGGTGCTCAATATCTGGTACCCCAACAATATGTCGTTGATGGACAAGGTTGCGCACTGGGGTTACCAGGTGGCGCAGTTTGTCAGTGAAGAGCCGCGTGAAGCCAATACCGAGGGCGGTGTGTTTCCGGCGATTTTCGGCACCGTGCTGATGGTGCTGCTGATGAGCGTGATTGTGACCCCGCTCGGGGTATTGGCTGCGATTTACCTGCACGAGTACGCCGGCAAGAACAGCTTTACCAAGCTGATCCGCATTGCGGTGATTAACCTCGCCGGGGTGCCGTCGATTGTCTACGGGGTATTTGGTCTCGGTTTTTTTGTCTATATGGTCGGGGGCAGTATTGATGAGATCTTTTTCTCCGATAAGCTGCCGACCCCGACGTTCGGCACGCCGGGCATTTTATGGTCAGCACTGACGCTGGCGATATTAACCCTGCCGGTGGTGATTGTGTCGACCGAAGAGGGCCTGGCTCGGATCCCCAACTCGGTCCGTCATGGCTCGCTGGCGCTGGGGGCGACCCAGGCTGAAACCCTGTGGCGAATTGTATTGCCGATGGCAAGTCCGGCGATCATGACCGGTCTGATCCTGGCGGTGGCCCGTGCGGCCGGGGAAGTGGCACCGTTGATGCTGGTCGGGGTGGTGAAAATGGCTCCGTCGCTGCCGGTGGATGAGCACTTTCCGTATCTGCACCTGGAGCGCAAGTTCATGCACCTTGGCTATCATATTTATGATGTCGGCTTTCAAAGCCCGAATGTGGAAGCTGCCCGGCCCCTGGTATATGCCACGTCGTTTTTGTTGGTAACGGTGATCGTTGGGTTGAACCTGACGGCGATTGGGATCCGCAATCATCTACGCGAAAAATTCCGCGCTTTGGAACAATAACGGGACTCAGGAAAGTAAATGTTTTCTATTAATTCGACCATTGGCTTGTTTCAGCCTGAAGATTTAGCCTCGTTATCCGAAGCCAAAACGGCGATGTCGATTGAGGGACTGGATCTGCACTACGGCCACCATCAGGCGCTGTATGACATCAACATGCGGATCGCCAAGGGCAAGGTGACGTCGTTTATCGGCCCGTCGGGCTGCGGCAAGTCGACTTTGCTGCGCTGTATCAACCGGATGAACGAGTTGGTGGAAGGCTGCCGGGTTGACGGCCGGATCATGCTGCACGGGCAGAATATCTATGATAACCAGGTTGATGTTGCGGCGTTGCGGCGCCGGGTCGGCATGGTGTTCCAGCGCCCGAATCCGTTCCCGAAATCGATTTATGAGAATGTGATTTACGGCTTGCGGCTGCAGGGGATCAAAGATCGCCGGGTGCTTGATGATGCGGTGGAAAACTCACTGCGCGGGGCAGCCCTGTGGGATGAAGTGAAAGATCGGCTGCATGAAAGTGCTTTCGGCCTGTCTGGTGGTCAGCAGCAGCGGCTGGTGATTGCCCGCGCGATTGCGATTGAGCCGGAGGTGTTGCTGCTTGATGAGCCAACCTCTGCGTTGGATCCGATCTCGACCCTGACCATCGAAGAGCTGATCAACGAGCTGAAAACCAAGTACACGGTCATTATTGTCACCCATAACATGCAGCAGGCGGCCCGGGTGTCGGACAATACTGCGTTTATGCACATGGGGGAGCTGGTGGAATATGCCAATACCAATGATATCTTCACCACCCCGAAAGAGAAGCGAACAGAAGATTACATTACGGGCCGCTACGGCTAAGGAGTCGATATGGTAGATAACTTAAGTCTTGGCCGTCATATTTCAGGCCAGTTCAATGCGGAGCTCGAAAGCATCCGAACCCATGTGCTGGCGATGGGCGGTCTGGTTGAGCAACAGCTGGCGGACTCGCTCAAGGCGATGCACAAGCAGGATGCCGAACTGGCCAAGCGGGTGATTCAAGACGATCACAAGGTCAATGCGATGGAAGTGGCGATCGATGAGGCCTGCACCCGGATTATTGCCAAACGCCAGCCCACCGCCAGTGATCTGCGCCTGGTGATCGCGATTATCAAAACCATCACCGATCTGGAGCGGATCGGTGATGTTGCCGAGAGCATTGCCAAAGTGGCACTGGAGAATTTTACCAATAAGCAGTACAACCTGCTGGTGTCTTTGGAGGCGCTGGGTCAGTATGCGGTGCGAATGCTGCATGAAGTGCTTGATGCCTTTGCTCGGATGGATGTGAAAGCGGCAGTGAAGGTGTATCAGGAAGATGATCGGATTGACCGGGAGTATGAGGCGATTATTCGTCAGTTGATGACCTACATGATGGAAGATCCCCGCTCGATCCCGAATGTGTTGCAGGTGATGTGGTCGGCGCGTTCGATTGAACGGGTAGGGGATCGCTGCCAGAATATCTGTGAATATATTATTTACTTCGTCAAAGGCAAAGATATTCGCCATACCAGCCAGGAAGATCTGAAGAGTATCCTGGATCAGAGTGAGTAAGGTGCCTTCAGGCTTTCAGATAGAAAATGTCCCGGCCAATGCCGGGACATTTGATTCTGAGTTTCGCTCGCATTAATCGTCATCTTTCTCGAATCGATCCGGCACGAAGGTCTGGTTGTCGACGGGCGCCCGGATATAGCCTTCTTTGTCGATGGGCGGTAGCTCGATGTGCGGATAATGGATCTCTTCATAATGAATATGAGAGAGCAGGTGGGAGATGCAGTTGATCCGGGCTTTCTTTTTGTTATCGGCTTCCACGACCCACCACGGGCACTGCTTGGAGTCGGTGTAGGCGAACATTTTATCCTTGGCTTCGGAATAAGCGGCCCAGCGGGCACGGGATTCCAGATCCATCGGACTGAACTTCCAGCGTTTGACTGGGGTATGGATTCGCTCCAGAAAGCGCGCTTCCTGCTCTTCGTCAGACACGGAAAACCAATATTTCAGCAAGATAATACCAGATCGTTGTAACATGCGTTCAAATTCAGGGCAGGCGCGGAGAAACTCTTCGTATTCCTCATTGCTGCAAAACCCCATGACTTTTTCGACCCCGGCCCGGTTGTACCAGCTGCGATCGAACAGCACCATTTCACCGGCAGCTGGCAGATGTGCGACATAGCGCTGGAAGTACCATTGGGTCTTCTCTTTTTCGGTGGGGGCCGGCAGTGCGACAACGCGACAAACCCGCGGGTTGAGCTTTTCGGTAATGCGTTTGATCACCCCGCCTTTCCCGGCGGCGTCCCGGCCTTCAAAAATGACCACCACTTTCATGCCACTGTGTTTTATCCATTCCTGCAGCTTCACCAGCTCGACCTGGAGGCGTTCCAGCTCTTTCTGGTAGTCTTTCTTCTTGAGTTTTTTGCCTGGTTTGTCACTGGCCATTCAGCTCTCCCTGTTGATGTGTCACCCTGTGCTTATACCAATCGCAGTAAATAGCTGGTCATTCTAGCTTGTTAAAATGCTCGATAACTGCGTTAGAATTTTTGATTGTAGAATAACTACTTATCTAAAAATTCTGCCTTGTTCTCAAACATTATTCCGGCGCTATTTCTGATCACTTACTTTGATTGGTATTAGTCGTGGTTATGATAATGCGCTGACGCGGTGATGGCGAGCGAGGGAGCATGGGAGTGTTATCTTTGTCTGACTCAAGCCGGGCAGGATATACATTTGGTTAACTGGATCGGTATTTGAAAGGGTGATAATTGCGCATTGTTTTATTTTATGCTCATATGCCACCGATTTTGTGTGGCTTTCTCGTAATACCAATCGCAGTAAACATATTAAAGAAGACAAAAATAACAAAGAAAGGTGACAAATGTATAAGTTCATGTCAGGGGCGCTGACTTGCCTGATCTTGACAGGTTGTGGCGGCGGCGATGGTGGCGGTAACCCCTTTGCCGATCGCCGGGCAATGGCCATCCAGAGCTGTCCGGCCAATATGACCTGTGATTTTATGCAGGTGCCGAAAGATTATAATGCGCCAAGCGGTGAAACAGTCGAAGTGTTTTACGGGGTCCATAAGGCCCGGAATCCGGCCCAGCGGATTGGTGCTTTGGTTCTGAACTTTGGTGGCCCGAGTGCGCCGGCGGTCGGCGGGGCGGCATCTATGGCAGCTTATGATTTCCCGCCAGAGATTCTGGATCGGTTCGATATTGTCGGCATGGATCCGCGCGGTGCCGGTTGGAGCGCCTTTGCTGATGAACTGACGACCTGCGCGGTGGCTGAGCGTAACAAGCAGGGTAATTGTGATGCCACTTTCCAGCAAGTTGCACCTTATATCGGCAGTAATTCCATCGTCAAAGATCTCGACCGCCTGCGAGCGCACTTGGGTGATGCGCAACTGACTTTCCTGGGCTATTCGTACGGTACCCGCTTGGGGTCATTGTATGCCGACATGTTCCCGGAGCGGGTTCGGGCGATTGTACTGGACTCACCCATGTCACCGACGGATGCCAACAATGTGGAAATCCGGATCGGCAATACCGCCGGGTATGAAAAGATTGCAGCCTACCGTCTGGATTATGCGACCTATCCTACGCGTAAAACAACATATGAAACGTTAGCCAGTGGTTTGTTTCATGATGAATATGGGCAATCCAAAAATGGCGCTTTCTATTACAGAACCAATGATGGCTACACCCTGGACTTTGATGCACTGTCTGCAGTGATGAGCCTGACAATAGCGCGTGAGTCGAGCAATTACTGGCAGAATATTGATTATGGATTAAAAGATCTGTTGGATAATGACAATGGATTTGATTTGTATTGGAGTCTCCTAAGCGCAGATAGCTGGTCGAAAACTGTGTACTCCAGCCAGGAAGATGACCTGCGTGCCAGGGCTCATCTTAAAGCGGTGATCTGTACGGATGAACGGATGCCTCTGACGGATGTTGAAATCGCCTTGTCAGACCATGACTATTACGATGCCTCTGCGCTGTATGGCCCATTGAGTTACTGGGATACTGCTGATATGTGTCAAGGCTGGTCAGCGAAACGCGATCCGATTGCACCGGTTGAGAATATGGCGTCCAAGCTGGGCGGCAAGCAGATCCTGGTCATTGGTGGCCAGTACGATCCGGCGACGCCATATACCTGGACGGAAGAAATGGTGGCGGCACTGGGTGATTCAGCGTCTCTGATCACTGTCAATAACCGGGTGGATCATGGCTTTAGCTATAAAAACGTGAGCTGCATCGATGATCCGACAACGCAATATCTGATTAACCCGTCCCAGGAGGTTATGGATGATGCTTGCGAATGGAACCCGGGATTCTTTACCAAAGGGTTTGATAGTGGCAGCCGCGTACCACACCCAACCGATAATATCATCGGCTGGTAACTCGCATCTTTGAGCAACCCGAAGAGCCTGCATTTGCAGGCTCTTGTTCGTTTAAGGCTCGGCGATTTCAGGCTTCAACAGGTTTTGAGAATTTGTGCGACGGCGGCGATTTTATCGGTCGCGGTCACGGGGATGGCAAAGTCATCCACGGCATTGCTGCCCATATGAGCCTTCCCGGCGTAGTGGCCCATCTCACTCGGCCGGGTTGATTTCCCGGACAAGTGTACTTCTTTGACGCCGGTGTTGCGGACAATTTCCCGGACGTTGCCGGCATGGATGCCAGCGCCGGCCATGACCGAGAGTCGGTTGCCGCAAAATTGCACCATGTCGGCCAGAACCTCAATCCCGGCTTCCGCGCTCGCGTGTTGACCCGATGTCAGTACCCGCTCACAGCCGGCGGTCATAATAACCTCAAGCGCCGCCATCGGATCGATACACTGATCGATGGCGCGGTGAAAGGTGATCCCCATGCCCCGGGCCGCGTTGACTAGACTGCGCAAGGTATCGCGGTCAATCTTCCCGTCTGCGGTCAACGCGCCGATCACCACGCCTTGCAGTCCCGCCTGTTTGGCGGCGTGGATATCACTCAGCATGATTTCAATGTCCTGATCGGAGAAGAGAAAGTCCCCCTGGCGCGGGCGGATCATGGCATAGACCGGGACGGTCGCCGTTTGGGCTGCGATGTGCATCAAGCCATGGCTGGGTGTCAGGCCGCCCAAAGCCAGCGCTGCACAAAGCTCGATGCGGGTCGCGCCGCCCAGCTGAGCCAGCGTCAGTGATTCGATGTTATCGATACAAACTTCAAGTTGATAAGACATAGCAATCAGTTCCGAGCCGTTTAAAGGTGTTCGCGGGAGGAGAGCTGGCAGTGTAAAACTGATTGGCAGGGGATACCAGTAGGGGGAGTCTGAAAAGGCAGAGGCAGATACAAAAAGGGCCCGGTGTATCCGGGCCTCATCATTTTTATCGCCATTCAGGCTGACTTTTCGGCTTTACGCTTTCGCGTTTTGCCATCACACCGTTGAGCGGGTGTGAGGTAAGACCTATAGGGTCTTACTTGTCCAGATCTGCAGTGAACTCAGACAGGTAAGCAGCAACGCCTTGTGGAGAAGCGTCCATACCTTTCTTACCTTCTTCCCACTGAGCTGGGCAAACTTCACCGTTCTGCTGGTGGAAGTTCAGCGCGTCAACCATACGCAGCATTTCGTCGATGTTACGGCCCAGAGGCAGATCGTTCACAACTTGGTGACGAACAACACCTTCTTCGTCAATCAGGAAAGAGCCACGGAACGCAACACCGGCTTCTGGGTGCTCAACGTCGTATGCCTTGCAGATTTCGTGCTTCACGTCTGCAATCAGTGGGTAGCGAACCTGACCGATACCGCCGTCTTCAACAGCAGTGTTACGCCATGCGTTGTGAGAGAACTGAGAGTCGATAGAAACACCGATTACTTCTACGCCTTTCTCTTTGAAGTCTTCGAAACGCTTGTCGAAAGCGATCAGCTCAGAAGGACATACGAAAGTGAAGTCTAGTGGGTAGAAGAAAACTACCGCTTTTTTACCTTTTGTGAATTCTGCAAAGTTGAAGTTATCAACGATTTCGCCGTTACCTAGAACAGCTGCAGCAGTAAAATCTGGTGCTTGACGACCTACTAGTACCATAAATTGGTGCTCCTATAGATTGGGTTTGTCGCCGACCTTTCCGGTAGGCTCCTGTTTGAACGAGACAAACTATAGCGGAACTGGTACATTGAAAAAAGCGGAATAAATAGATTGATGTAATCGAAAATTACGATGAATAAATTTCCTTCCCTCAAACAGCTCCATTATCTGGTGACCTTGTTTGAAACCCGGCACTTTGGTGAGGCCGCCAAGCGCTGTTTTGTCAGTCAGTCGACCTTAAGCTCCGGCGTCCAGAACCTGGAAGAGTTGCTGGGGTGTCAGCTGATCGAGCGAGATAACAAGTCTCTGGTGTTTACGTCGACCGGGGAAGATGTGGTCGAGCGCAGCCGTGAGTTGTTGGCGCGGACCCAGGACCTGATGGCGCTGTCGAACCACCAGGGTGATGGTATGGACGGCCAGCTCCGGATTGGCTGTATTCCGACCATTGCACCTTTCCTGCTGTGTGATCTAGTGCAGGCGGTCAACCAGCACCACCCGAACCTGCATCTCTTGTTGCGCGAAGACACCACGGCGAATCTTTTGGCTGCGCTGCGCAACGGTGAAATGGATGTCCTGATCCTGGCATTGCCGGTCGAAATTAACGGCATGTACAGTGAAGTGGTGGGGCGCGATGCTTTTAAAATGGTGATCAGCCAGAAACAGGCGTCGCAGGTCTCGAATCCATTGCGTTATGCCGACTTGCCGGATGAATCCGTCTTCTTGTTGGAGAAAGAGCATTGCCTGACCGATCACGCTGTTTCTGCCTGCCAGCTGACGAGTCGGGAGAAGATCAATCCGTTTACAGCCACCAGCTTGCACACGCTGGTTCAAATGGTTGCGAACGGTTTGGGCACCACTTTCATTCCCCAGATGGCCATTAATCACGGGATCCTGGATAACCAGAATCTGGTGGTTGTCGATCCGCCGGGTCGGGAAGCCTACCGTGAAATTGGCCTGGTCTGGCGTCCGACCTCTAGCCGAACACAAACCTTTGCCCGCTTGGCAGAGATTGTAAAAGGGCTAGTCTAGCCCTTTTTCATGAGTCGGCCTGTACTTTCCCACGATAACAGCACGTTCTTCTGCTTTTCTCCTGAATTCTAATATATCCAGTGCGCGTCTCGGCGCGGTGCTGATTTGGTTTTTGTAGATTTATTCTGTTTCGCTCCACAAATAAATGAAACCAATTGATTAGCAAGTGATGCTGGTTGCGTATAACTTTGCCGAAAACATGATGCCTAACTGGCTGTTATTTAGTCATATTGGCGTGGCGCAGGATTTTATTTTCTGTTTAAAACGCTTTTTTGAACATGGGTTTGAATTGGGTTGTTTGGTAATTAAATTACGTAACTGGTTACATTTCGGGGCGGGTTAGCGGGCCGCTGATGAAACCGAGCATTTCGCTGAAATTTGTTTTAATTTAGTGTTTTGAGTTATTACTCTAAAATATTTAAGTTGTTGTTTTTGTTTGGTTTAAGTCTGTGTTTGTTTCTCTGTTTGTCGGCAGGGATGCTTGCAATTGGTGACTGATTGCGGCAACGTAATTTCAAGGTTACGACTCAGGGAGTGGATAAGTCTGAGTCACAGGAACTGATGTAAGTGGTGATTTAGTTACATGTCGTAAGGGAGCGTAAGAATGACGGACACAACAGCCTCAATCAATCATGAAGTGAAGCTATCACTGCAACCGCTACTGACTGAAGCGCAGAGAGAGATTTTAACCGACGACGCGTTTCAGTTTGTTGAGCGGCTGGTACAGCGCTTCGCTTCGCGCATCCCTGAATTGCTGGCAGCCCGTGAACAACGGCAACAGGCGATTGATGCCGGGGCTTTGCCGGATTTTCTGGAAGACACGGCCCATATCCGTGATGGCAACTGGCACATTCGCAATATTCCTGCTGACTTGCAGGATCGCCGGGTTGAAATTACCGGACCGGTTGAGCGCAAAATGGTAATTAACGCCTTGAACGCCAACGTCAAAGTTTTCATGGCCGATTTTGAGGACTCGTTTGCTCCGGCCTGGGATGAAGTCCTGGATGGGCAACGCAACCTACGTGATGCCGTAAACGGCACGATTGCTTACACCCACCCGGAGACCGGAAAATCCTATCAGCTCAAGGACGATCCCGCGGTGCTGATCTGCCGGGTGCGCGGACTGCATTTGCCGGAAAAACACCTGCTGTGGCAGGGGGAGCCCATCCCCGGGGCGTTGTTCGATTTTGCCCTGTATTTTTACCATAACTACAAACAACTGTTGGCTAAAGGCAGCGGTCCTTATTTTTACCTGCCGAAGCTGCAAGCCTACCAGGAGGCCGCTTGGTGGAGTGATGTGTTCTCTTTCACTGAAGATGAGTATGGCCTGCCGCGCGGCACCATCAAGGCGACAGTACTGATTGAGACCCTGCCTGCTGTATTCGAGATGGATGAAATTCTCTATAGCCTCAAAGATCACATTGTTGGTCTGAACTGCGGCCGCTGGGATTATATTTTTAGCTATATCAAAACGTTGCGGAACCACCCGGATCGGATTTTGCCCGACCGTCAGGTGGTAACGATGGAAAAACCGTTCCTTAATGCCTATTCCCGCCTGCTGGTGCGAACTTGTCACCGTCGCGGTGCCTTTGCGATGGGAGGGATGGCGGCCTTTATTCCGTCTAAGGATCCGGAGCGTAACGCCTGGGTGCTGGATAAGATCCGCAATGATAAATCACTGGAAGCCCAAAACGGTCACGACGGGACCTGGGTCGCGCATCCGGGCCTGGCTGATACCGCACGGGCAATTTTTGATGAAGCTTTGGGCGAGCGTCCGAACCAGCTTGATGTCAGCCGTGAGGCAGATGCGCCCATCACGGCCAGTGAGCTGCTGGCACCGTGCGATGGTGAGCGGACTGAAGAAGGCATGCGCCACAATATCCGGGTGGCGGTGCAGTATATCGAGGCCTGGATCTCCGGCAACGGCTGCGTGCCGATTTACGGCCTGATGGAAGATGCGGCCACCGCCGAAATCTCCCGGGCCTCTATCTGGCAGTGGATTAAGCACGGCAAGGCGCTCAGTAACGGCCAGGTGGTCACCAAAGCCCTGTTTGAGCAGATGCTGGCCGAAGAAATGACAGTGCTGCAGGAAGAAGTGGGCACCGCGCGTTTCGAGCAGGGCCGTTATCCAGAAGCTGCCGCATTGATGGCGCAACTGACCACCAGTGATGAACTTGTGAATTTCCTGACGCTACCCGGGTATGACTACCTGAAGTAGTGCCAATACAACAGAACAACGGGCAATGCTGGATGAGTGGTCGGCAACGCCCGAATAAGCCTGAGAAAAGAAAGACAGCCGATAACGAAGACGTTAAACGGATTATCGCCAAATAGAAACGAGGGAAAGTAAGATGACATTGACTCGCCAGCAACAAATTGAAGCTATTGAGAAAGATTGGGCTGAGAATCCACGTTGGAAGAATGTAAAACGTACCTACACTGCAGAAGAAGTGATTAACCTGCGTGGCTCTTTCGCGCCGGAAAATACCATTGCCCAACGCGGCGCTGACAAACTCTGGGAGCTGGTCAACGGGGGCGCTAAAAAAGGTTATGTCAACTGTCTGGGTGCGCTGACCGGTGGCCAGGCCGTACAGCAGGCCAAGGCGGGGATTGAAGCCATTTACCTGTCCGGCTGGCAGGTTGCCGCCGATAACAACACGGCATCGACCATGTATCCGGATCAGTCTCTGTACCCGGTGGACTCTGTTCCGGCTGTGGTCAAGCGCATCAATAACTCGTTCCGTCGCGCCGACCAGATCCAGTGGGCCAATGGCGGCAGCCCGGAAGAGGGCATCGATTACTTCCTGCCGATTGTGGCCGATGCAGAAGCCGGTTTTGGCGGGGTGCTGAATGCCTACGAGCTGATGCGCAACATGATTGACGCCGGTGCTGCGGGCGTTCACTTTGAAGATCAGCTGGCCTCGGTGAAAAAATGTGGCCATATGGGGGGTAAAGTACTGGTGCCGACCCAGGAAGCGGTCCAGAAGCTGATTGCAGCGCGTCTGGCTGCGGATGTTGCCGGGACGACGACCCTGGTCATTGCACGAACGGATGCCAATGCCGCGGATCTGCTGACGTCAGACTGCGATCCATATGATAAAGACTTTATCGAAGGCGAGCGTACTGCGGAAGGCTTCTACCGTGTCCGCGCCGGGATTGATCAGGCGATTGCCCGTGGCCTGGCCTACGCGCCGTACGCAGACTTGATCTGGTGTGAAACGGCGACGCCTTGCCTGGAAGAAGCGCGTAAGTTTGCCGAAGCCATCCACGCTCAATATCCGGATCAGTTGCTGGCGTATAACTGCTCGCCATCGTTCAACTGGGAGAAGAACCTGGATGCGGAAACCATTGCCAAGTTCCAGCAGGAGCTGTCGGATATGGGCTATAAATACCAGTTCATCACCCTGGCAGGGATCCACAATATGTGGTTCAACATGTTCGAGCTGGCCCACGCTTATGCCCAGGGCGAAGGCATGCGTCACTATGTTGAAAAAGTTCAGCGTCCTGAGTTTGAAGCGGCAGATAAGGGGTACACCTTTGTCGCGCATCAGCAGGAAGTGGGGACCGGCTACTTTGATAAGATGACCAATGTGATTCAGGGCGGTAACTCTTCCGTCACGGCCCTGACCGGTTCAACTGAAGAAGATCAATTCTGAGGAAGCCAAATATATCCTAGCAAGATGTTGTTATCTTGATTGGTGGAGCGGATGCGACACCGTTGAATGTGAAGTTAAACTATGACATTTACTGTTATCTTCTTGGGAGCGCTCGGCGCTCCCTTTTTTTACTATCGCTTTTTGTGGTGACAATCCTGAGTCGGAGCCTGGCTGAGCCCAACCTGGGGCTGATTCAGGTGAGGTATTGCTGCGGGGCCTAGTCGGTTTGCCGGGCACGGAATGTGTCGGCGGCAGTGATGATCTGGGGGTAAATTTGGAAAAATTGCTGCTCCAAGTCGTCGTAGTGCCGGCTGATCTCTTTTGGGCACTGGGCAAGCTGGTGAAGCCTGGGACGGCGGCTGGCCATACGCTCCAGCGCGGTCTGAATCGTGGCGGCATTCTGGTATTGCAGCAGCCATTGTTGTTGCCACATCCGGGCCATGGTTTGACGGTATGCTTCCGGGACTTCTCCGTGATAGGCATTGACTTCGGCTTGGGCTTCGTTGACAAATGTCGGCAGTGGCTGGTCATGGAAATGGGACCAGTGTCGGGCTAGAAAGTGATCCCAGGTGATGTCCAGTGCAATCCCGCTGACCCGCCGGGTGTTGGGACCAAACAGCTCCCGGCAGCGCAGTACTTCCGGCATGGCGTCAATATAGCTGTCGATAAAGCGGTGGAGCCGGATCCCGTTGGCGACTTCCCGGTGGTACTGGCGGTCCGGATCACCGCGGACAAAGTCAGCCAGCAGATTGCCGGCCAGGTGACTGCGGCAGTGATCGGCCAGGTGCAGGTGGGCTAGAAAGTTCATAGGACTTGATGGTGATTCCCGTTGGGTCAGAACAGGTCATTGTCAGCTTCCGGCGAATCTTCCAGCGGATCGTTCTCCTCCTGGATCTCCAGTAAGTTAATGGCAATGGCCACGAAGTCACTGTCGGTAATGATGCCGACCAGTTTATTGTGGTGCAAAACAGGTAAACAGCCAATATTGTGCTTTTGCATGTACAGTGCGGCTGCTTTCAGCCCGGCTTGCGGTTCGACACTGAACAGTTGGGTGTGCATACACTGCTTGAGCGGAATATCCAGCGCGGAGATAAAGCTGCTCTTCTGGATCTGCTCCAGGCTCGACTCCTGGGCAGCCAAAATATCCCGCTGACTGACCAGGCCGAGCAGGTGATTGTCCTGATCCGTCACGGGTACATGATGGATCCCTTTGTCGGTCATCAACCGCTTGGCATCGGCCAGGGTGTCTGAAGGGGCGAGGGTATGGGGGTGTGGCGTCATCATATCGGCGACTGTAAACATATAGGCCTCCGTAGCACTTAAGTTCACTTTCTACAGTTAACGCTCTGATTAAAAAGCTCTTCCTATCTCTGAATGTAGCGAATCACACAGCATTTACCTATGACACCCGTCAAACTATTTGGTTGTGATTCTCATGTTTAATACTTTTTTCCCAAAGGTTAAAACTGAGGCTGTCTTATAATCAATAAACGACCTGCCAAGTAGGTATGACTTGATGTATAAGTTGTTGTTTGGCTTATTGTTATATTGGTTTTTCGTGTGCTCTGCTACGGCTGTGGCCAGTGAGGAATCCGCTCGTCCCGGTACCGTGACGGCGAAGATTGTGGGTGGTGTTGAATCCGGGCAGCAGGACATTCCGTGGCAGGTTTATCTCAACCTGACATTTCCCGCCAGCGATGGCGGCCAGAGTACTTTCGTTTGTGGGGGTGTGGCGGTCAGCCAGGATCTGGTGTTGACGGCGGCACACTGTCTGCAGCATGGCTCTGTGACGGTGACGGCGGATAATGTCCGGGTTTGGGGCGGAATCGTCAGCTTGTTCTCGGCCAATAGCCGCAATGCGGTGGCGGTGACTGAACTGGTGATCCATCCGTCTTACAATTCGGCCCAGTTTACCAATGACATTGCGCTTCTGAAACTGGCCGAACCTTTGCCTGAAGGTGCTATTCCGATCCGGATGGCCGATCGGGCGACCCAGGACCGGGTGGATAATGCCTTTGCGAATAGTTGGGTCGCCAATGGCGAGCGCCCGCCGAACTTGTTGGTGTCCGGTTGGGGCAGTACCGATCCGCAAGATAGTAACTCTGGCTCTTCGACGTTGCGCTATACCCTGCTGTCCGGCGTGCCGGACCGAACCTGTGATGCCCAGTGGGGAGCGAACATGAACAGCGGTGATTATCCGATTTTTCTCTGCGCCGGTTCAGTGGCGCCGGATCTGGCCCGGGACAGCTGTTTTGGCGACTCCGGCGGCCCCTTGGTGTGGCAGGATCCGCAGGCAGCCGGGGACGCTGATTTCGGACTTCGACTGGTGGGGCTGGTGAGTTTCGGCAATGGCTGTGCTGTGACGGTGCCCGGTGTTTATACCGAGGTGGCTGAGTATCAAAGCTGGATTGATGCCCAGGCAGGGAGAACCCTGCGCAGCCAGTCGACCCCGGTATTTTCGGTCAACCTGCTTGACGGGGATATTGGCAATGCCGGCAGCGGGATTGCGGTGACGACACCGGACAGTGGCGATAGCGGTGGTTCTATCGGGCTCTGGCTCCTGGCCGGGTTGTTGCTGATGGCCCTGTGGCGCTGCGATCTTTAGTCTGTGTTTTCGCCCCCGGCATCTGCGCATCTTCGTTCGATCTTGCCGCGGGGCAGCTTATACCCAAACAACATCGCATCTTGAAGTTGTTTGGGTATATACTACCGGCCTGCTGTAATTTAGGGCCCGAAAGATGCAAGTTTCAGATTTTCACTTTGACCTTCCTGACGAGCTGATTGCTCGTTATCCGCAACCTGAGCGCACGGCCAGCCGTCTGCTGCAACTGAACGGTAATACCGGCGAGCTGCAGCATAAAGGCTTTAAAGATGTGCTGGATCTGGTGCAACCCGGTGATTTGCTGATCTTTAATAATACCCGGGTGATCCCGGCGCGTTTGTTTGGCCGAAAGGCCTCCGGCGGTAAACTGGAAGTGCTGGTGGAGCGGATGCTGGATGATAAAAGCATTCTGGCCCACGTGCGTTGTTCCAAGTCGCCGAAGCCGGGCACTGAATTGCTGCTGGGTGAAAACGACAACTATCAGGCGGAAATGGTGGCCCGCCATGACGCACTGTTTGAAATTCGCTTTAACAGCGAAAAAACCGTGCTGGAGATCCTGGAAGAAGTCGGCCATATGCCGCTGCCGCCTTATATTGATCGCCCGGATGAGGACGCGGATAAAGAGCGTTATCAGACTGTCTACAACGCTAAGCCGGGTGCAGTCGCAGCCCCGACGGCCGGATTACACTTCGATGATCAGCTGATGGCCGACCTGAAAGCGAAAGGGGTTAACTTTGCGTTTGTGACGTTGCACGTTGGTGCTGGGACCTTCCAGCCGGTTCGGGTGGAGAATATTAACGATCACCACATGCATGCGGAATATGTGGAAGTGCCGGAAGATGTTGTGGCGACCATCCAGGAAACCAAAGCCAACGGTGGTCGGGTGATCGCGGTCGGCACCACCTCGGTGCGTTCACTGGAAAGTGCGGCCCAGGATGCGGTGAAGAAGGGCACCGAGTTGAAACCGTTTTTCGGCGATACCGACATTTTTATCTACCCGGGCTATCAGTTCCAGCTGGTGGATGTGCTGATCACTAACTTCCACCTGCCGGAATCAACCCTGATCATGCTGGTCAGTGCGTTTGCCGGCTATGAGCACACCATGAATGCCTATCATCAGGCGGTGGCGAACCAGTACCGCTTCTTCAGCTATGGCGACTCGATGTTTATTACCCGCAAGGCGGATTGAACTTAAACTGGGAAGTCAGTGTCACTTAAGGCTGCATTTGTTAAGATTGCAGCCTTTGTCGACTTTGTCGCATTGAATTTGATGTTTGCCGGCTTCGGGGCCGGCAAATACTGATCGCGCCTCAGGCAGACGGCCTGGGGGGCTTGCACCCCATACGGGAATAAATGTCAGATTGTTTCTCTGGCTTTTTGGAGGTTTTGTGAAATTTGAACTGGATAAAACTCAGGGACGTGCCCGCCGCGGTCGCCTGCAGTTTGAACGTGGTACGGTTGAAACACCAGCATTCATGCCGGTGGGAACTTATGGCACTGTAAAAGGCATGACACCGGAAGAAGTGAAAGAGACCGGTGCGCAAATTCTGCTGGGCAATACCTTCCACCTGTGGCTGCGCCCGGGACAGGAAGTGATGAAGCTGCACGGCGATCTGCATGACTTTATGCAGTGGCAGGGCCCGATCCTGACCGACTCCGGCGGTTTTCAGGTGTTCAGCCTGGGCGATATCCGTAAGATCACCGAGGAAGGGGTTCACTTCCGTAATCCGGTTAACGGCGACAAGATTTTTATGGACGCTGAGAAGTCGATGGAAATCCAGTACGACCTGGGTTCCGATGTCGTGATGATTTTCGATGAGTGTACGCCATACCCGGCGACTCATGAGGAAGCCAAGCAATCGATGGAGATGTCCCTGCGTTGGGCGCAGCGCAGCCGGAACCATTTTGACAAACTTGGTAACAAAAATGCGCTGTTCGGTATCGTTCAGGGTAGTGTATATGAAGACTTGCGCGATGTTTCCGTCAAAGGTCTGACTGAAATCGGCTTTGACGGCTATGCTGTCGGTGGCCTGGCCGTGGGTGAGCCGAAGGAAGAGATGCACCGGGTACTGGAGCATACTTGTCCGAAGCTGCCGGAAGACAAGCCACGTTACCTGATGGGTGTGGGTAAACCAGAAGATCTGGTGGAAGGTGTTCGCCGTGGTATCGATATGTTCGACTGCGTGATGCCGACCCGAAATGCCCGCAATGGTCACCTGTTTGTCACTGGCGGTGTGATCAAGATCCGCAATGCGAAACATAAAACCGATACAAGCCCTCTCGATCCGCACTGTGACTGTTACACTTGTCGCAACTATTCGAAGGCGTATCTGTACCACCTGGATAAATGTAATGAAATCCTGGGTGCGCGCTTAAACACAATCCATAACTTGCGTTACTACCAGCGACTGATGGAAAGTATCCGCAAGGCGATTGAAGAAGATCGTTTCGATGCATTTGTAGAAGAATTCTATGCGCGTCGGGACCGTGAAGTTCCACCGTTGAAAAACGCTTAACAATAAACGAGGACGTTATTAAATGAGTCTTTTCATTTCTCAGGCACACGCCGCAGCTGAAGGTGCCCCACAGGGTGGCGGCATGCAACTTTTCATCATGCTGGGTCTGTTCGCAGTTATTTTCTATTTCATGATCTACCGTCCGCAGGCCAAGCGTGTGAAAGAGCACAAGAACCTGATGTCTTCCATGGGCAAAGGGGATGAAGTGCTGACCAACGGTGGCCTGGTCGGTAAAATCACGAAGGTTTCTGAAGAAAATGACTACATCGTGATTGCACTGAATGACACGACTGAAGTTACCATCAAGAAAGATTTCGTTTCTGCTGTACTGCCTAAGGGTACAATGAAATCTCTGTAAAATTCGCTTTGAAGGATCTTAGCAGTGTTAAACCGTTATCCCTTGTGGAAGAACCTGATGGTGGTGTTTACACTGATCATCGGTTTGCTTTATGCACTTCCCAATGTGTACGGTGAAGATCCAGCGATTCAAATCTCCGGGCGCGTGGCGCCTCGGCAGATATGGCTACGCTGGATACTGTCACCGAAGATTTAAAACAACATCAAATCTCCTATAAATCTGTCGCCTTCGAAAACGGTACTGTACTGGTCCGCTTTAATGATACTGATACCCAAATCAGCGCCCGCGACATATTGAATCAACAACTTGGCGATGACTTTGTCGTTGCTCTCAACCTCGCCCCATCGACTCCGGACTGGCTTGAATCCATCGGCGCAACCCCAATGAAACTGGGCCTCGACCTGCGTGGCGGTGTGCACTTCTTGATGGAAGTTGACATGGACGCAGCGATGGACAAATTGCTGGGTCAGCAGGAAGAAACCTTCCGGACCGAGCTGCGCGAGGCCCGAATCCGTTACCGTGCCATTAGCAAAACCGACACGTCTGTTGAAGTTCGTCTGCGTAATGCCGAGCAGCTGGCCGAAGCCAAAGCTGAGCTGGCGAAGCTGCACCCGGACATGCTGTTTACTGACACGGACCGCAATGGCCGCTTTGTGCTGTCGGCGCAGTTTACTGACGCGCGCTTGACCGAAATTCGCAACTATGCGGTTGAGCAGAACATTACGATCCTGCGTAACCGGGTCAATGAGCTGGGTGTGGCAGAGCCGCTGGTTCAGCGTCAGGGTGCCAACCGGATCGTGGTTGAGCTACCGGGCGTGCAGGACACCGCACGCGCCAAAGAGATCCTGGGCGCGACAGCAACGCTGGAGTTCCGCGAAGTCGACAGCACCGCTGATCTGGCTGCCGCAGCGTCTGGCCGGGTGCCACCGGGCAGCGAAGTGAAGTACACCCGTGATCAGCGTCCGGTGGTGCTGAAAAAACGCGTGATCCTGGAAGGCTCTCACATCACGGATGCCAGCTCCAGTGCCGATGAATACGGCCGCCCGCAGGTGAACATCTCGCTTGACAGCGAAGGCGGCAGCAAAATGACTGCTTTCTCGCGTAACAACGTCGGCAAACTCATGGCGACTGTATTTACCGAGTATAAAGACAGTGGTGATCGCGATCCGAACGGTAAAGTGATCCTGGAAAAACACGAAGAAGTGATTAACCAGGCCACCATCCAGACCGCGCTGGGCCGTAACTTCCGCATTACCGGGATTGATACCCAGTCTGAAGCGCACAACCTGGCGCTGCTGCTGCGGGCCGGTGCCCTGATTGCGCCAATCTCGATTGTGGAAGAGCGCACCATTGGTCCGTCAATGGGTCAGCAGAACATCGACATGGGGATCCAGGCGATGATCTGGGGCATGGTGGCGGTGATGCTGTTCACCCTGATCTACTACCGCCGCTTTGGTCTGTTTGCCAACATGGCGCTGCTGATGAACCTGGTAATGATTATCGGGGTGATGTCGATGATCCCGGGCGCCACCATGACGCTGCCGGGCATTGCCGGTATTGTGCTGACGGTCGGGATGGCGGTGGATGCCAACGTGCTGATTTTTGAGCGAATTCGTGAGGAAATCCGTGACGGCCGCAGCCCGCAGCAGGCGATTCAGCAAGGCTATGCCAATGCCTTCAGTACCATTGCTGATGCCAACATCACCACCCTGATCACCGCGATTATTCTGTTTGCGGTCGGGACCGGTGCGGTGAAAGGCTTTGCTGTGACCCTGTCTATCGGGATTCTGACGTCGATGTTTACCGCGATTATCGGAACCCGTGCACTGGTGAACCTGGTGTACGGCGGCAAGCGCATCGATAAGCTGTCGATCTAAGGAGACGCTGACATGTTTCAAATAATGAAAGCGGATAAAGTGATCGACTTTATGCGCTGGTCGAAAGGGGCCTTCCTGCTGTCGGCCTTGATGATTGTGACGGCCATCGCGACCGTGACGACCCAGAAACTGAACTGGGGGCTGGACTTTACCGGCGGCACCCTGATTGAAGTCGGGTTTGAGCAACCGGCCGATTTGGGCCTGATCCGGGAATCGCTGGAAGCCGGCGGTTTTGGTGACGCCGTGGTGCAGAACTTCGGTACCGCGCGAGATGTGATGGTCCGCCTGCAGCCGCGTGAAGATGCGCAGGGCGAAAAGTTGGGCAACCAGATCATTGATGCGCTGCGTACCGGTACCGGGCTGGATGTTGAAATGCGCCGGATCGAGTTCGTCGGTCCGAACGTCGGCGACGAGCTGGCGGAAGCAGGCGGTCTGGCGATCCTGGTGTCGCTGATCTGTATTCTGCTGTATGTGTCGATGCGTTTTGAGTGGCGCTTGGCCGCCGGTGCGGTGCTGGCGCTGGCACACGATGTGATTATCACAATCGGGATTTTCTCTTTCACTCAGATTGAGATTGACCTGACCATTGTGGCCGCGCTGCTGACCGTGGTCGGTTACTCGCTCAACGATACCATCGTGGTGTTTGACCGGATCCGGGAAAACTTCCGCAAGATGCGTAAAGGCGGCCCGGCAGAAGTGATGAACAGCTCGGTCACCCAGACCCTGAGCCGGACCCTGATCACTTCGGCTACCACGCTGTTTGTGGTGATTGCGCTGTTTATGAAAGGTGGCAGCATGATCCACGGTTTTGCCGCAGCCTTGCTGATTGGTATTACGGTCGGGACCTACTCGTCAATCTACGTGGCATCGGCACTGGCGCTCAAACTGGGGATCACCCGGGAGCACCTGATGCCGCCGCAGGTTGAAAAGGAAGGCGAAGAATTCGACGCCATGCCTTAAAGTTGTGGCAGAGATGGCTACATTGATAAAATCCGGGCTTGTTGCCCGGATTTTTTATTGGTTCACAATTGGCTGTCTCGCTTGTTGTTTACACTGTGATCGGGCGGAGATGTGGGCCGCAGGGACTCGTCCAGGCCCTTAATATGAATATCGCGCTGCGGGAACGGAATGGTGATGCCCCGGGCGGTCAGGGTTTCGTACAGGGTAAAAAGCAGATCGGAGCGGACCACAAACACCTGGCGGATGTCGCGGATATAGCAGCGCAGTTCAAACAGCAGGGCACTGTCGGCCATTTCCATAAACAGGACAGCGGGCTCCGGGGAGCTTAGCACCATGGGGTGCTCCTCAGCCGCCTGAAGCAGGATAGTTTTAACCAGGCTCAGATCGCTGCCGTAAGCAACCCCGACATTGGCAATGAGTCGGCCATGAAAGCTGTGCAGGGTCATGTTTTTCACTGTCCCGGCAATTAAATCCGAATTGGGGATCACCACATCGTGCAGGTCAAAGGTCTCAATCCGGGTCGAACGGACGGCGATCTTTTTGACGAATCCGGAATAGCCGGACACTTCAATCCAGTCTCCTTCTTTGATGGGCCGCTCAATCAATAGAATGATCCCGGAGACAAAGTTCGACACAATGGTTTGCAGGCCGAAACCTATCCCGACGGAGAGTGCACCGGCAACAACCGCCAGGCTGGCAAGGTTCAGGCCGGCGGCCGAGACGGCAATAATGGCCGCGAGCGTCACCCCAATATAGCCGGTTCCGGTGACCAGGGCGGTCCGTGCGCCGATATCGACTTTGGTCTTGGGCAGCACGGAATGACGAAGTACATATTGCAGCCAGCGGGTGAGCAAAATTCCGACAAACAGCACGATCAGCAGGGTGAGGACGACATTGAGTGATAACCGTGCGTCGCCAATAGCAACCCCGTCAGATAGCAGTCGCCAGACTTCAGCAATATCTGTGGTTCTGGCGCCCCAGATCAGGGCGAGCAGGGGGGCAAGTGCCAGGGAGATGAGGGTTACCAGAAACACGGACAGCAGCCCCTGTTTGGCCTCTTCCTGATCTGCAAAAATGTGCGACAGCAGATTGAGCAGGCCAAAGTAGACCACAATGGCAAATGCCAGCAGCCCCATCGACATCACCATCGGAATAATGGCCTGACGGGCCAGGTTATCGTAGCCAATCGAGACAAAGACAACGCTCAGAATACTGGAAATTTTCATCAGCAGAGTCAAGGTCGCCAGCACGCCTTTACCGGCAGTGCCTGTTGCTTCCTGCTCGGTTTTTCCGGGGGCGGCCTGGCTGAGGAGCGTAGCCAGGCGCCAAAGTAGCAGGCTGCCGCAGATGATGGCCAGCAAGGTGAGTACGGCAATGGAAGCGGTGCTGAAGTCATAGTCTTTTTTCAGCGCTCCGATCAGAATGATCAGGCCAAGAAAGCCGCCGAGCATCAGGCAGGTTCGCTTCCCTTTTTTGGCAATTGTATCCGCGACGGCAATGATACGTTGTGATGGGGCTGTTGGGCGAAACAACAGTAGTCCCAGCCAGTCACTGAGCACAATATACAGCAGCATTGCCGGTAGCACCGCGGCCAGGGTCCGGACAGAGGCCAGCTCCGGCAGAAACCCCTGAAAGCCAAGGGTTAATCCGAGCGTCCCTAAAGCGGGAAAGAGTAGCTTCAGTCCGGTGGCAAGTAGCCTGAGCATCAGGGCGCGGCTTTTAGATGGTGTCTGTTCGACCTTTAAGTCAATTCGATCAAAGGCCCAGGGCTGAAGCCTGGCCAGGAAAGCACTGGCAGCCAGGATCATAGCAATGAACAGGGGGAGGCCTTGCAACCACTGCCGCTTGGCTTCGGGATCGTCGAAAAAGGTTGTAAATTGCGCGGTGATTTGGCGGCTATAGCCAAGGAATTCACCAGCGGCAAGCTGCCAGCGGCTGGGGAGTAGCGGCGTCGGGCTTTGGGAGAGCCACTGGCTGACGGTATTTTCCCGGATTTGGGTATCGATTTCACCGATCAGCAGATTGGCCCGCTCATAAGCACCTTCGGCGTAGTAGATGGGGCCGCTGGCTACAGCCAGCGCCTGTTCCAGGCTTTCCCTTCGGGTCGCGATAACTTCCGGCTCACTCCCCCCCTCTGCCGGTGCCGGGCCCAATGCCGTCAGCTGGGCTTCCAGCGCGCGAACTTCCACATCCTTATAGGTGGCCAGCTTATAGGCTTGATCCCGCTGCTCGGCCAGCTGGTTTCTGACGACTTCAAGCTTGCTGTTGTCCCGGCTTTGTTCACTGATCAGCCGCTCGGCTTGGCTGGCGGTATCCTCCCATGCCTGCCGCGGGATCTGTGGTTGTGCCACGGCTGTTTGGCTGAATCCGCCGATGATAAGCACAAGTATCAGGAATAAAGAACAATGTGAGCGGTGTGCAAAGAAACAACAAGTGGCGACATCGCGGTGCATGGCAGCGCTCCTGCGGGTGACTGGCCGCCGCCAGGCAGGCCGTGCGAAACACAATGTAGATAAGAATATGTCAGCTGGGGCAATGTTGCAGGCGGATATGTGCGATAAAAAAACGCCCCGGCGATCAACCGAGGCGTTTGAGAGGAATCAGAGAGCGATCAATTATTTTGCCAGGGCGTCGCTGCCGTGCTCGCGGATTTTCGCCAGCATTGGTTTCACGACGCGGGCATTACCGGCGACGATGTTACCTGAAGTCAGGTAGTTGGTGTTGCCAGTAAAGTCAGTACAGATAGCACCGGATTCACGGGCGATCAGTTCGCCTGCGGCCAGCTCCCAAGGCTTCTGACCCAGCTTGAATACGCCGTCCACTCGGCCGGCAGCCAGGTAACACAGATCCAGGGCCGTCGAGCCGCTCTGACGCATGTCGTCACACTCGACAAACAGTGCGTTTTGGATCTTCATAAAGCTTTCGGTGTGCTGTTTGGCTGCATACGGCAGGCTGGTTGCCAGGGTTGTGCCAGTCAGATCACGCGGCTGAGAAGCACGGATGCGCTGGCTGTTCAGCTGGGCGCCGGAACCGCGGGTCGCGGTGAACAGTTCGTTGCGCGCAGGATCGTACACGGCAGCAATCTCAGTACGGCCGCGCATACGCAGGGCAATAGAGATTGCAAAGTGCGGGTAACCGCGGACAAAGTTTTTGGTGCCATCCACTGGGTCAATGATCCACTGGCATTCTTTATCTCTGCCTTCCTGATTCCCGGTCTCCGCACCAACGATGCAGTGCTCAGGGTAAGATTTCAGGATAGTGTCGATAATGATAGCTTCTGCTTCTTTATCGATGTTGGTAACAATATCAGTACCTTTGTTTGCAACTTCAATGGCCTGAGGTTTTTCTAGTGATTTAATGACATGGTTACCAGCCTTTCGCGCAGCGCGAATGGCGATGTTTAGCATCGGATGCATAGGATCTTCCCAACGGATGTTAAAGAACTAAAAAGCGGCGGCGAGTATAGCAAAGCTGGGGTAAAAAGGAAGTGATTATTTTTTGCCCGTAGCGGCTTGTGGCGCAGGTGAATTGATATAATGTTTTTGCATGTTTTCTCCATTTTTTTGATGGCTGTGGTAAAATCCGTCCGCTTTAAGAATTAGTGGGTATACGCGACACCATGTTAGATAAGATCAGTGTTGTTTTAGTCGGGACTTCGCACCCGGGGAATATCGGTTCGGCTGCCCGGGCAATGAAAGTCATGGGGTTGACCAACCTGGTTCTGGTGGACCCGGCCTGTGAAGTGGACGGCAAAACCTATGCCCTGGCGGCAGGTGCTTCCGATGTGGTCGAGAATGCCCGCATTGTGTCAACACTGGATGAAGCGATTGCCGATTGCGGTCTGGTGATTGGCTCCAGCGCACGTTCTCGTACCCTGGAGTGGCCGCAGCTGGATCCACGTGAGTGCGGTGCCAAATCGATTGCCGAAGCCGGTAACCACCACGTTGCGATTCTGTTTGGCCGTGAGCGAACCGGCCTGACCAATGAAGAATTACAACGCTGCCACTGCCATGTCTACATTCCTGCCAACCCTGAATACAGCTCGCTGAATCTGGCGATGGCGGTGCAAACGGTTTGTTATGAAGTCCGGATGGCCTACCTGGAGCAGCAGAAACAGGGGCATTCCACCGTCGTTGAAGACTATCCACGGGTGGATGAGCTGGAGATGTTCTACGAGCATCTGGAAAAAGTGACCCGTCAAACTCGGTTTATCAATAAGAACCATCCGGGGATGGTGATGGCGAAGTTGCGCCGGCTGTTTACCCGTGCTCGCCCTGAGCAACAGGAGCTGAATATTCTGCGAGGGATTTTGTCCTCAGTAGAAAAATCGCTCGAAAATCAAGGTAAGTAGACATATAAACCGTATGGTTAAAAGCTTGACTGAAATGGTCAGGTAAATACTTGACCGTTTTAGTCAGGTATGCGACACTTCTCCCATACATAAAAGTGGGTAGCGGTGTGTTATGAGATTGACATCAAAAGGAAGATATGCGGTAACGGCCATGCTGGACGTTGCCCTGCATTCTCAAGATGGCCCGGTTCCTCTGGCTGATATTTCAGAGCGTCAGGGGATTTCGCTGTCTTATCTTGAACAGCTTTTTTCTCGCCTGCGCAAGGCCGGCCTGGTGGCCAGTGTCCGCGGTCCCGGTGGCGGCTACCGCCTGGGTGAAGACGCCGATGACATTGCCGTGGGCATGGTCATTGCCGCCGTTGATGAATCGGTTGACGCCACCAAATGCCAGGGGAAAGGGGACTGCCAGGGCGGTGTCCGCTGCCTGACCCATACGCTGTGGCACGATCTGAGCGCCCGTATCAGCGGCTTTTTAAATAACATCACGCTTGGTGAGCTGATGAAAGATAATGATGTTCAGGAGATCTCGGATCGTCAGGATCAAATCCTGCAAAAAACATCATTTGCCAAAAACAATACACATGACAGCGCCACAATCGGTGTCAATGTCCGCTCCTAGAGACTAGACGTCCGTATTTTCGGAGATGAAGATGAAACTGCCAATATATTTTGATTATTCCGCTACTTGCCCAGTCGACCCGCGTGTTGCCGAGAAGATGATGCAATGCCTGACAATGGACGGTAACTTCGGTAACCCGGCTTCTCGTTCTCACCGTTTCGGTTGGCAGGCAGAGGAAGCAGTTGATATGGCACGTGAGCAAGTGGCCGACCTGCTGAATGCGGATCCGCGTGAGATCGTATTCACCTCAGGTGCGACTGAGTCGGATAACCTGGCGATCAAAGGTGCTGCCCACTTCTACGGTAAGAAAGGCAAGCACGTCATCACCTGTAAAACAGAACACAAAGCGGTCCTGGACCCATGCCGTCAACTGGAGCGCGAAGGTTACGAAGTCACGTACCTGGAGCCGGAATCCAATGGCTTGATTGATCTGGCAAAACTGCGTGATGCGATGCGTGATGATACCGTGCTGGTTTCAATCATGCATGTGAACAACGAAATCGGCGTGATCCAGGACATTACTGCGATTGGCGAGCTGTGCCGTGAGAAGAAAATTATTTTCCACGTCGATGCGGCGCAATCTGCCGGTAAGCTGCCGATTGATGTCCAAGAAATGAAAGTGGATCTGATTTCCCTGTCCGGACATAAGATATACGGCCCGAAAGGCATTGGTGCCTTGTATGTTCGCCGTAAGCCGCGTATCCGCCTGGAAGCGCAGATGCACGGTGGTGGTCATGAGCGTGGTTTCCGCTCTGGTACGCTGGCGACGCACCAAATCGTCGGTATGGGTGAAGCATGCCGCATTGCCAAAGAAGATATGGATAAAGACTACCAGCACGCGCTTGCCCTGCGTAACCGTCTGCTGGAGGGTGTAAAAGACATCGAAGCGATGACGATTAACGGTGATTTGGAGCAACGTCTGCCAAATAACCTGAACATCAGCTTCGCATTTGTAGAAGGCGAATCGCTCCTGATGGCCCTGAAAGATCTGGCTGTCTCTTCAGGTTCTGCCTGTACGTCTGCAAGCCTGGAGCCGTCGTACGTCCTGCGTGCGCTGGGTCTGGATGACGAACTGGCCCACAGCTCGATCCGTTTTTCTTTCGGTCGTTTCACGACGGAAGAAGAAGTGGACTACGCGATTTCACAAATCCGCGGTGCGGTAGAGAAACTGCGTGAAATGTCTCCGCTGTGGGATATGTACAAAGAAGGCATTGACCTGAACACAGTCGAGTGGGCACACCACTAATCTTGCGGTCATCACATATTTGAGGAATTCATCATGGCATATAGTGAAAAGGTCATTGATCATTATGAGAATCCGCGTAACGTGGGCTCATTTGACAAAAACGACAAGAACGTCGGTAGCGGTATGGTCGGCGCACCAGCCTGTGGCGACGTGATGAAACTACAGATCAAAGTATCTGACGAAGGCATCATTGAAGATGCGAAGTTCAAAACTTATGGTTGTGGTTCTGCGATCGCATCCAGCTCCCTGATCACCGAATGGGTGAAAGGCAAGAGCCTGGACGAAGCAGCATCAATCAAGAACTCTGCTATTGCAGAAGAGCTGGAGCTGCCACCGGTGAAGGTTCACTGCTCAATCCTGGCAGAAGATGCGATTAAAGCTGCGGTTAGCGATTATAAAAAGAAACACGATCAAAACTAATATTCGAGGGTTGCTGTATGGCCATTACGATCACTGAAGCGGCAGCAAGCCGTGTAGCTAGTTTCCTGGAAAACCGAGGCAAAGGCATTGGCCTGCGCTTGGGCGTTCGGACTTCAGGTTGCTCGGGAATGGCTTATGTCCTTGAATTCGTTGATGAGCTGAACGAAGAAGATCAGGTGTTCGAAGAAAACGGCGTCAAGATTATTATTGACCCGAAAAGCCTGGTCTACCTCGATGGCACCGAGCTGGATTTTGCCAAAGAAGGGCTGAATGAAGGCTTTAAGTTTAACAACCCGAACGTTTCAAGCGAATGTGGTTGCGGTGAGAGCTTCAACGTTTAATCGCTGTTTTCATTGAGCCTGGCAACTGCCGAGACACGCGTGGTTGCCAGGTTCGGTCTTTATAGATAACTGACGCGATATGAATCATTTCGAATTATTTGGGCTACCTTTCCAATTCCAGTTGGACGGTAGCCTTCTTTCAACGCGGTTCCGGGAACTGCAACGTCGTTTCCATCCTGATAACTTTGCAACCGCTTCTGAGCGGGATCGCCTGATGGCGGTTCAGAAAGCGGCGCAGATCAACGATGCCTTCCAAACCCTGAAAGCGCCGACCACGCGCGCGGAATATATGTTGTCCGAGCGCGGGGTGGATATTCGCGGTGAGCAGCAGACCCTGCAGGATCCGGCATTTTTGATGCAGCAGATGGAACTGCGCGAGGCGCTGGAAGAGATTCCGGACGCCAGTGATCCGGAAAGCGCCCTGTTTGAGTTTGATCAGCAGGCCTCGGAATTATACCAAGCCCAACTGGCAGAGCTTGAGCAGCTGCTGAATGATGAGCATTGGGAGCCGGCTGCTGATGCCGTGCGTAAGCTGAAGTTTATTGATAAGCTGCGCCATGAAGTAGAGCTGCTTGAAGACAGCTTATTTGACTGATATCCGCTCTCCAGCACCAATTTCACAGGAACGATAATGGCACTGTTACAGATTGCTGAACCAGGTCAAAGTGCAGCGCCGCACCAGCATAAGCTGGCGGTAGGCATCGATCTGGGGACTACAAACTCCCTCGTGGCTGCAGTCCGCAGCGGCGTGGCGGAAACGCTGAACGACGAACACGGTGAGTCTATTCTGCCGTCGGTGGTTCATTATGGCGAAGCGGCGCTTCTGGTGGGGCAACCTGCCCGGGAGCAAGCCCAGCAGGATCCAGAAAACACCATCTACTCGGTGAAGCGTATGATGGGCCGGTCGCTGGCTGATATTCAGCAGCGTTATCCGCAGTTGCCATACCAATTCGAGGCGACGGACAATGGATTGCCACAACTGGCGACCCGTCAGGGACTGGTAAACCCGGTACAGGTGTCGGCAGAAATCCTGAAGTCGCTGAGCGAGCGCGCGACCCAAACCCTGGGCGGCGAGCTGGAAGGGGTCGTGATCACGGTACCGGCGTATTTTGATGATGCGCAGCGTGCCGGGACCAAAGATGCGGCCAAGCTGGCCAATCTCAATGTGTTGCGTCTGCTTAATGAGCCGACCGCAGCGGCGATTGCCTACGGCCTGGATTCTGGTCAGGAAGGCGTAATTGCCGTGTACGATCTGGGTGGCGGGACGTTTGATATCTCAATTCTGCGCCTGTCCAAAGGAGTGTTTGAAGTGCTGGCGACCGGCGGCGACTCGGCACTGGGCGGGGACGATTTCGACCACCTGCTGGCTGAGTGGATTGCGGCGCAGGCCGGACTGAGCGGCAAACTGTCAGCACAGGACTCCCGGGCGCTGCATAATGCGGCGACCGACGCCAAAGTGGCTCTGAGCGACAGCGACATCACGACGATTGAGGTGCTGGGCTGGCAAGGGGAGATCACCCGCGAGCAGTTCAACAGCCTGATTCAACCGTTGGTGAAGAAAACCCTGATGGCTTGCCGCCGGGCGATTAAAGATGCCGATGTTGCGCTGGATGAAGTGATTGAAACCGTGATGGTCGGCGGCTCAACCCGCGTACCGCTGGTGCGTGAGCTGGTGGGCAATTACTTCGGTAAAACCCCGCTGACCTCAATCGACCCGGATAAAGTCGTGGCGATTGGTGCGGCGATCCAGGCTGATATTCTGGCCGGTAACAAGCCCGACACCGAGATGTTGCTGCTGGATGTGATCCCGCTGTCGCTGGGTATTGAGACCATGGGGGGGATGGTGGAGAAAATTATTCCGCGTAATACCACCATTCCGGTCGCCCGGGCTCAGGAGTTCACCACTTTCAAAGACGGCCAAACCGCCATGTCGGTGCATGTGGTGCAGGGCGAGCGGGAAATGGTTGACGATTGTCGTTCGCTGGCGCGCTTTACCCTGCGTGGGATTCCGGCGATGGCGGCCGGTGCGGCGCATATCCGTGTCACCTACCAGGTGGATGCCGACGGTCTGTTGTCCGTCACGGCGATGGAAAAGAGTAGCGAAGTTCAGCAGTCCATCCAGGTGAAACCATCTTATGGCTTGACCGATGATGAAATCACCACCATGATCCGCGACTCCATGACCCACGCGCAGGAAGATAAAGATGCGCGGGCGCTGGCGGAGCAGCGGGTTGAAGCGGATCGGGTCCTGGAAGGGCTGATCTCTGCACTGGCTGCAGATGGCGATACGCTGCTGTCGAAGGAAGAGCGTGACGCACTGGAAGCGGTCATGATGGAATTGGTTCAGTTGCGTCAGGGTGATGACCCGCGCGCGATTGAAGAAGGTATAAAGAAAACAGATAAGGCAAGCCAGGAATTTGCATCTCGCCGGATGGATCAGTCCATTCGTCATGCGCTGGCCGGCCATTCGATTGATGAGGTTTAGGCATGCCTAAAATTGTTGTATTACCCCATGAAGAACTTTGCCCGGAGGGCGCCGTACTGGACGCCGAGAGCGGTGAAACGGTTCTGGATGTTGCGCTGAAAAACGGCATCGGCATTGAGCATGCGTGTGAAAAGTCCTGCGCCTGTACCACCTGCCATGTGATCATTCGTGAAGGCTTTGACTCGCTGGATGAAAGCGATGAGCTGGAAGATGATATGCTGGACAAAGCCTGGGGCCTTGAGCCTGAATCACGTCTGGGCTGTCAGGCAAAAGTGACAGATGAAGACCTGGTGGTGGAGATCCCGCGCTATACCATCAACCTGGCTTCAGAGAACCACTAAGCCTGCACCATCGCCTGTCCGCGCAGCTCAGAGCGGACAGGCGAGCTACAATAGAAGAACGTTTGCAATCAGAAGGTATCCGCAATGGGACTGAAATGGATTGATTCACGTGAGCTGGCCATTGAGCTGGCAGAGCAATTTCCCGACATTGACCCCCGAACCGTTCGCTTTACCGATCTGCGAGAGTGGATTTTAGCGCTCGACCATTTTGACGACGATCCTGAACACTGTGGCGAGCGTGTATTAGAAGCCGTCCAGCAGTGTTGGATTGAAGAAGCGGACTAATTCCACCTGGCCCCTTGTCCCGTCCCTTACCCATCTTGCCCTGGAAATGTCTGACAATACGATCTTGCTCTTAGTCCTGATGTAAACAGCTTGTTTCTTTAGGATTACCCAGGCAAAGTATCAGAAATTCTGAAAATTTGGTTTTTCGTAAAATGATTAACCAAAACTGATAAGCAGGCAGATCGTTTGGTCTGCTTTGTTGTAATTGGGCGCGCCGTTCCCTTGTAATACCTGACAATGCCCCCATAATCTCTGCTATGTACGGTAACAGTGATGTCATCGTTTTGTTACTACGCCAAATAGCGTCGGGTAAAGTCTCTGCTGGTGCGTCCGACAATAGGGTTTCACCACACTTGTACGGACAGGTGGTGAAGCACAGAACTCAAGGAGTAATTCATGTCTGCCAATATGTTTGTTTTTCTTTCCCGGGAAGCTGCTGATGAAAAGTGGGGTAACAATGCCCTGCTGACGTTTAACACCGAAGGCGCTGTTGTGCACCTGACCGGAAACCAACCGCTGATCGCCATTCAGCGCGCCGGACGTAAGCTTGACGGGCAGGGAATTAAGCAGGTGACATTGGCAGGTGAAGGCTGGGATCTGGAAGCGATCTGGGCGTTTATTCAGGGCCATCGTAATGCCAAGCCGGGCAATGAGGTGATCTGGAGCGGCCTGAGCGACGCCGACGAAGCTGAGCTGCAGGCGCGCCTGACAGCGACTAACTGGGTGCGCGAAATTATCAACCAGCCGGCCGAAATTGTGCGTCCGTCGCAGCTGGCGGCGCGCGCAGGGGAGTTCATCAAATCCCTGGCTCCGGAGCACGTGACTTACAAAATCATCAAAGGCAATGATTTGCTCGATGAAGGCTGGAACGGGACGCATACCGTCGGCCGTGGCTCTGAGCGCTCTCCGGCGATGCTGCGCCTGGACTATAACCCGACCGGCGATGCTGATGCACCCGTCCATACCTGCCTGGTTGGTAAAGGGATCACCTTTGATTCCGGTGGCTACAGCATGAAACCGTCGGCCGGGATGTCGGCGATGAAAGCGGATATGGGCGGTTCGGCCCTGGCGACCGGCGGCCTGGCGCTGGCCATTGCCCGCGGTACCAAAAAGCGCATTAAATTGATCCTGTGCTGTGCGGAAAACATGGTTTCCGGCAATGCGTTCAAACTCGGCGATATTATCACCTATAAAAATGGCAAGACAGTTGAGATCCTGAACACCGACGCCGAAGGTCGCCTGGTGCTGGCTGACGGCCTGATCTACGCCAGCAGCCAGAAACCAAAACTGATCATTGATTGTGCCACCCTGACCGGCGCGGCGAAAAATGCCCTGGGCAATGATTATCACGCCTTGCTGAGCTTTGATCAGGCGCTGTCGCAAAAAGCCCTGAAAGCAGCAGCGAGCGAGAACGAAGGCCTGTGGCCACTGCCGCTGGCGGAGAATCACCGTGAGATGATGCCATCGAGCTTTGCCGATCTGTCGAATGTTTCAATGGGTGACTTTATGCCGGGTGCGAGCACCGCAGCGGCCTTCCTGTCGTACTTTGTTGACAACTACCAGCAGGGCTGGATGCACATCGATGCCAGCGGCACTTACCGTAAGAGCGGCAACGATATGTGGGGCACCGGGGCGACCGGGATGGGGGTTCGGACCCTGGCAAGTATCATCTGCCAGTAAAATGTCGTTCAGGCATGGAATAAATTGCGGGGGCATCGCTCGAAAATGTTGCCTCAGTACAAAATAAACAAGGTTTAGCAATGTTAAAAGTACAACTCTCGGCGGAGCCGAGTCAGGGTGTCTGGGGTAGTAATGCCCTGATTTCTTACCAGGACGAGACGGTCACTATTCATTACAGCGGTGATTTCCCGCTGCGCCGGATCCAGCAGGCTGCCCGTCAGCTGCAGTCGCAGGGGGCCACTCAGGCCAGCCTCGAAGGCGAGGGCTGGAGCTACGAGCGCCAGTGGAGCTTTTACTGTGGTTTTGCTGCAACTGCTGTGCCGGTTGAGCTGAAGTGGGCCTCGATTGATGAAGATGAGCTGGAGCTGCTCAATGCCCGCCGTCGCAGCAACGACTGGGTCCGCAAAGTGGTGAATGCCACCCCGGAAGATATGTACCCGGAGAAGTTGGCCGGTGAAGCCATCGAATACCTGTCTTCGATTGCCGGTGACAAGGTCAGCCATGAACTGTTGGTTGGTGAGCAACTGCTGGATCATGGCTGGATCGGCACCCACAGTGTCGGCCGTGCCAGTAGCCGTCCGCCGGTGATGCTGACATTGGACTACAACCCGACCGGTGATGTTGATGCCCCGGTTGCAGCTTGTCTGGTCGGCAAAGGGATCACCTTTGATTCGGGCGGCTACAGCCTCAAGCCAAGTGCCGGGATGGTCACCATGAAGTGTGATATGGGCGGTGCCGCCACGGTCACCGCAGCACTGGGCTATGCGATAGAGCAAGGTTTACGTCAACGTGTGAAGTTGATCTTATGTTGTGCAGAAAACATGGTTGCCGGTAACGCCTATAAGCTCGGAGATGTGTTAACGTACAAGAACGGGTTGACGGTAGAAGTCGTGAACACCGATGCCGAAGGACGCCTGGTCTTGGCTGACGGCCTGATTGCTGCCAGCGAAACCCAGGCCCCGTTGATCATCGACGCGGCAACCCTGACGGGTGCGGCCATGATGGCCGTCGGCACCGACTACAACGCGCTGTTTTCGATGGATCGGGAACTGCTGTTCAAAGCGCAGCAATTGTCTGAGCTGGTCAATGAGCCGGCCTGGCCGCTGCCGCTGGAGAAGTGGCACCAGAGTAACTGTCCGTCGCACTATGCGGATACGGCGAACAGCCGGGCGCAGAAAGGCGGTGGCATGGGCGGCGCTTCAAACGCAGCCGCGTTCCTGTCCCGTTTCGTCGATGCCGAGCAGAGCCGTTGGATCCATTTCGATCTGGCCGCCTGTTTCCGGGATGCGCCGGACAGCCGCTGGGCGGCGGGTGCGACCGGCCTGGGGATTGCCAACATTGCTGCCATGCTGTTGTAATGATGTAGGCAGGCCATGATGGCCTGCCTACATCAGACAGTGATGAAACTGATTCAAAGGAACAACAATAATGACAACTGAAAGAACACTCTCGATCATTAAGCCTGACGCTGTACAACGTAATCTGATTGGTGCGATTTATCAGCGGATTGAAACTACCGGCCTGAAAGTGGTTGCGGCGAAAATGTTGCACCTGGACGCGGCCAAAGCACAGGGGTTCTATGCTGAGCACGAAGGCAAGCCGTTTTATGACGGGCTGGTTGAATTTATGACGTCCGGCCCGGTCATGGTTCAGGTGCTGGAAGGTGACAATGCCATTGCCCGTTACCGTGAGCTGATGGGCAAAACTAACCCTGAAGAAGCGGCGTGCGGTACTATTCGTGCTGACTATGCCGAGAGCATGCGTTTCAACTCGGTGCACGGCTCTGACAGCCCGGCATCTGCGGCACGCGAAATTGCATATTTCTTTGCTGATGATGAAATCTGTCCGCGCGGCTAAGCGGTTGGTTAAAATTTAGTCGCAACAAGTGATTAACGGGAAGCCTTGGCTTCCCGTTTTATTTTCCTGCCGAAAACCGTCGCCTGACTACAATATCCTTAGGGTTAACAAGTGGAAACCCGGAAGTAAAGGCTGTACAATTTCGCGCCTTGAATCGTCCTGTTCCAAGCAACCTCCCTACATTTGGTTGCCAAGGCGCATCAACAGTCATTTTTTAGTGAGGCAACAACCGATGACAACAGTCAAAACTAATCTGCTGGATTTCGATCGCAAGGGTTTGCGTCAGTATTTCGCCGACGAGCTGGGCGAAAAAGCGTTCCGTGCTGATCAGGTAATGAAGTGGATTTATCATTTCGGTTGTGACGACTTTGACCAGATGACCAACATCAACAAGAAGCTGCGTGAGAAACTCAAGCGGGTGGCCGAAATTCGTGCGCCATATGTTTCTGAAGCGCAGCATTCAAAAGATGGCACGATCAAGTGGGCGATGCGTGTCGGTGATCAGGATGTCGAAACCGTTTATATCCCGGAAGATGATCGCGCTACCCTGTGTATCTCTTCTCAGGTCGGTTGTGCGCTGGACTGTAAGTTCTGTTCAACGGCTCAGCAAGGCTTTAACCGTAACCTGCGGGTGTCGGAAATCATCGGTCAGGTGTGGCGTGCAGCCAAAGAGATCGGGGTTGAGAAAGAGACCGGTCGTCGTCCGATCACCAATGTGGTGATGATGGGCATGGGCGAGCCGCTGCTCAACATGAAGAACCTGATCCCGGCGCTGGAGCTGATGCTTGACGATTTGGGCTTTGGCCTGTCGAAGCGCCGCGTGACTGTTTCGACTTCCGGGGTGGTCTCGGGGCTGGATCAGATGACCGGCAAGATTGACGTGGCGCTGGCGATCTCCCTGCACGCGCCGACTGACGCGCTGCGCTCTGAAATTATGCCGATCAATGATCGCTGGAATATTGATGACTTCCTGGCGTCGGTACGCCGCTATATCGATTCATCCAATGCTAACCGTGGCCGAGTGACGGTTGAGTACATTCTGCTGGATCACGTCAACGACGATATGGAGCACGCGCGTCAGCTGGCCCATACGCTGCGCGATACCCCGGCCAAGATTAACCTGATCCCGTTCAACCCGTATCCGGGATCGCCGTACAAGAAGCCGAGCAATTCGCGCATTGACCGCTTTATGAAAACCCTGATGGAGTACGACTTCACCGTGACGGTTCGCAAGACCCGGGGTGATGATATTGATGCGGCATGCGGACAATTGGTCGGAGATGTGATTGACCGCACGAAACGAACCCTGGCCAAGCAGGCGCCGGGTGAACAAATCCCTGTCAAAGCAGTCTAATAGCCGGACGCTTCGCGGGCAAGAGGCCGGTTGCTTCTGCCCCGTTGTGAAGCCGATGGATGTCAGATGGGGATGCTATGGTACGATGGATTGTGTACCCGTTATTGTGTGGTGTGCTTGCCGGCTGTGTCACAGTCGATGAAACAGGTAACACCCAACGTGTTGATAATATTGAAGCTTCTGAGGCCAGGGTCACCCTTGGCCTGAGTTATTTAAAAGCTGGGCAATGGCAGCGTGCCCGTGATAATCTTGAAAAAGCCCTCGATTTTGCGCCGAACTATGACCGTGCTTTGAGTGCGATGGCCTACTATTATCAGCAGGTCGATGAGCCGGAGGCTGCGGAAGCAATGTACCGGCGGGCACTGCGTCGGTCGCCGCACAATGGCGACGTGCGCAATAATTACGGTGTGTTCTTGTGCAGCCAGCAGCGTTATGATGAGGCGATTGCGGCATTTGAAAAAGCCCTGAAACAACCCGATTATCACCAGACTTCGGCCAGTTATGAAAATGCGGCGTTTTGCAGCCTGAGAAATGGCACCAGGCAGCAGGCCATGGAATACTTTGGCAAAGCACTGGCGTATGATCCATACCGCCCGAAGTCGACATTACAGCTGGCACGGCTGGAGCTTGAGGAACAGCTATTCGAGCAAGCACGTGCCAGATTGTTAAAGTTTAATCAGCGATACGGTTATCTCGCAGACAGCTTATGGCTGCTGTACCGGCTTGAACAGCAAGCGGGCCGTCCAAAAGCGGCGGAGCAGTATGTTGATCTGCTTGAGCAGATGTATCCAAACTCACAGCAATATCAAAAATATCTAGCCAATGAATACTGAACAGAACGAAGAGATATCAACAGAGGAAGTCATTCGTCCGGGGGATATGCTACGTCAGGCGCGCGAGCAGCTTGGTTATTCACAGAAGGATATTGCCAGCCGATTGAGGCTGCGCCTCTCGGTGATCAATGACATCGAAGACAATCATTTCGAACAATCGCAACTGGCCACGTTTACGCGTGGCTATGTGCGTTCTTACGCCAAATTTGTCGGCCTGGATGAGCGGGAAGTGCTGGCTCGTCTGGACAAGGAAGGGCATGCCCAGCCAGAAAACCATGAAATGCAGAGCTTTTCCCGTCGCACCAAGCGCGAAGCGCATGATAACCGAATTATGCGCCTGACCTGGGCGCTGGCGATCATCTTTATCGGCATGACGGGCGTGTGGTGGTGGCAGAGCCTGCAAATGGAGCCCGATGCGCTGGACTACAGCGAGCAGCAGAGCCAGCCGCTGGATGAGAGCCTGGCGGGCTCCAATGGTGAGGTGGGCCTTGAAGCTGAAATGGCCGGACTGGAATTTGATGAGCCGGTGCTGACAGAGACGGGCAGCACTTCGGATTTGCTGGCAACCGAGGCCGTCACCCAGGTTGAAGAGCCGGCGCCGGTCACCAGTTTTGAGGCGCCGACCGAACCCGCTGCCGGTGACGCGGATGCTACCGGGCTGGCTGCTCGCGAAGAGACGGCGGCACAATCTGCCGAGCCGGCACCTGTGGTGGAAGCGATCACTTCAGGCCTGCAGCTTACTTTCAGTGGTGATTGCTGGATTGATATCCGCGACGCCAATGGTAAACGACTGGAAACCGGGATTAAAAAATCCGGCGATGTTCTGAATTTAGACGGTGCTGAGCCCTATAAGCTGGTGCTAGGTGCCCCAAGTGTTGTTAAAATTAATTATAAAGGTGAGCCGGTTGACCTGAGTCAGTATCCGGCCGGAAAAGTCGCGCGATTCAAGCTGCCGCAGTAAACAGAGTGAATGTAATGCATAACGAGTCTCCAATTAAACGTCGTCAGTCGACCCGGATCTATGTCGGGAATGTCCCGGTTGGCGATGGTGCCCCTATTGCTGTTCAGTCGATGACCAACACGCGTACAACGGATGTTGACGCGACGGTGGCGCAGATCAAAGCGCTGGAAACGGTCGGTGCCGATATTGTCCGTGTCTCCGTCCCGACCATGGATGCTGCCGAAGCATTCAGACTGATTAAGCAGCAGGTCAATGTCCCGCTGGTGGCGGATATCCACTTTGACTACCGGATTGCGCTGAAAGTGGCGGAGTACGGGGTCGATTGTCTGCGGATTAACCCGGGCAACATCGGCCGTGAAGATCGTATCCGGGCTGTGGTGGACTGCGCGCGGGACAACAATATCCCAATCCGGATCGGGGTCAACGGCGGCTCACTGGAAAAAGATCTGCAGCTAAAATACGGCGAGCCGACGCCGGAGGCGCTGGTGGAGTCTGCCATGCGTCATGTCGAGATCTTAGATCGCCTCAACTTTGACCAGTTCAAGGTCAGTGTTAAAGCCTCGGATGTGTTCCTGGCGGTGGAATCCTACCGCAAGCTGGCGCAGCAGATTAAGCAACCGCTGCACCTGGGGATCACCGAAGCCGGTGGTGCCCGTGCCGGTGCGGTGAAATCCGCAGTCGGTTTGGGGATGCTGCTGGCAGAAGGTATCGGTGATACCCTGCGGGTGTCGCTGGCTGCCGATCCGGTGGAAGAGATCAAAGTCGGCTTTGATATTCTTAAATCGCTGCGGATCCGCTCACGCGGGATCAACTTTATTGCCTGTCCGACCTGCTCCCGTCAGGAGTTTGATGTGATCGGCACGGTCAATGAGCTGGAGCAGCGCTTGGAAGATATTACCATCCCGATGGATGTGTCGGTGATTGGTTGTGTGGTCAATGGTCCGGGTGAAGCAGAAGTGTCGCACATGGGGATCGCCGGCGGTAACCGTAAGAGTGCCTTCTATGAAGATGGTGTGCGGCAGAAAGAGCGCTTTGACAACGATAACGTGATTGACCAGCTCGAAACAAAAATCCGCGCCAAGGCATCGATGCTCGATCTCAGCAATCGCATTGATGTTGCGGAAAAATAGTAAAATCCCCGAAAATCACGCCCTGAAATCAGGGCGTGGTTTCTTATTTTGGCAAGAAGCTATATATTCAACTCCATTCCCCATCGGTTAACGAGAACAAACGTGGCGAAACAAATTCAAGCTATTCGAGGCATGAACGACTGCCTCCCATCGCAATCTCCGCTTTGGCAAAAAGTGGAAGGTACCATTAAACAAGTTGTGAGTGCTTACGGCTACAGCGAAGTCCGGATGCCGATTGTCGAATCGACCCATTTGTTCAGTCGGGCCATTGGTGAAGTGACAGATGTCGTTGAAAAGGAAATGTACACCTTTGATGACCGCAATGGCGACAGCCTGACCCTGCGCCCGGAAGGCACGGCTGGCTGTGTCCGCGCCGGGATCCAGAACGGTTTGCTGTACAACCAGGAGCAGCGCTTGTGGTATGCCGGTCCGATGTTCCGCCATGAGCGTCCGCAAAAAGGACGTTACCGCCAGTTCCACCAGTTTGGGGTGGAAGTGTTCGGTCTCAATGGTCCTGATGTCGATGCGGAGCTGATCATGATGACGGCGCGCCTGTGGCGTGAGCTGGGGATCGACAAGCATGTTCGCCTGGAGCTGAACTCGATTGGCTCGCTGGAAGCCCGCGCCAACTACCGTCAGGCGCTGGTGGCTTTCCTGGAGCAATATGTTGAGGTGCTGGACGACGACTGCAAGCGTCGCATGCACACCAACCCGCTGCGTGTGCTTGATACCAAGAACATGGCGATCCAGGAAATTCTGCGTGGTGCACCGAAGCTGTCGGATTATCTGGACGAAGAATCCAAGCAACATTTTGCCGGTTTGTGTGAACTATTAGACGCTGCCGGCATCGAATACCAGGTAAATGAACGTCTTGTGCGTGGTTTGGATTACTATAACCGCACCGTTTTTGAGTGGATCACCGAAAGCCTGGGTGCTCAGGGCACTGTTTGTGGTGGTGGTCGCTATGACGGTCTGGTGGAGCAACTGGGCGGCAAAGCAACGCCGGCGGTTGGGTTTGCCATGGGGCTTGAACGCCTGGTGCTGATGATGGAAACCCTGGCGCTGACCGATGTCCGCCGTCCGGTGGATGTTTACATGGTCACTGCCGGTGAAGGTACCATGATGGCCGGCATGAAGCTGGCGGAGCAGCTGCGTGAAGAAGTACCGGGCCTGCGGGTGATGAGTCACTTCGGCGGCGGCAGCTTCAAGAAGCAGTTTAAGCGTGCGGATAACGCCGGTGCCGTGGTTGCCCTGGTGCTGGGTGAAAACGAGATTGCCGAGAACAACGTGGTGGTGAAAGATCTGCGCGGTGGCGAACAAATCACCATGTCACAGGACGAAGTAGCAGCGAAGCTGGCAGAACTGATTTAAGAGAGGACAGGAAGTGGACGTCAACATCACAGAAGAACAGCAGGTCGAACAGATCAAAGCATGGTGGAAAGAGAACGGTAAAGCCGTGGTTCTCGGTGCCGTTATTGGTCTGGGTGGCCTGTGGGGCTGGCGCTACTACCAGGGTGAAATCCAGGCAGCGAAAGAGCAAGCCTCGGAAGCCTACACGCAGGTGATCACCAGCCTGGAAACGAATCCTGAGACCAGTGTAGCGCTGGTCCAGGGGTTTATTACTGAACATGAAGACAGCCAATATTCAGTGCTGGCGGCCCTGCAATTGGCTAAGTCCCTGGTTGAGCAAGAGAAGCTGGATGCGGCTGCCGAACAGCTGAACTGGGTGATCACCCATACTCAGGATGAGGCGATTCTGCCGATTGCCCAGACGCGTCTGGCCCGTGTCCATGCGCAAATGACGCAGTACGATACGGCGCTGGCTGAGCTGGATAAAGTGACGGCGGAAAGTTGGCAGGCCAAAGTGGCGGAGCTGCGGGGTGATATCCTGCTGGAGAAAGGGGAGACTCTGGCCGCGCGTGAAGCCTATGTGCAGTCACAACAGCTGGGTGCATCACCGGCACTGCAGATCAAACTTGACGATCTGGCACAGTAAAGGTTGAGACGTATGCAGAAGGTATGGAAGCAAGCCGTCTCAGTTGCTCTGGCGACCGCATTGCTGGCCGGCTGTGCCGGTGAGGAAGATACCATCCAGATGGCCCAGCTGCCGAAAGTGGAAAGTGCTTTCACGCCTCAGTCGGTCTGGACGCAATCGATCGGTGCCGGGGTCGGACATTTTTTCTCGGAGCTCAAACCGGCGGTCGGCTACGGTAAAATTTTTGCCGCTGATCGGGACGGGGTGATCATGGCCCTGGATCCGAGTGATGGCAGCGTGCTGTGGGAGCAGGATCTGGAAGCGGACGTGGCTGCCAAGCTAGCCGGCGGGATTTCGCTGTCGTACGGCAAGCTGTTTATCGGCTCTGAAAACGGCGAAGTGATCGCCCTGGATGAAGAGACCGGTGAGGTCGTCTGGCGGGCGCCGGTTGAAGGCGAAGTGCTGGCCAAACCTCTTGTAGACGAGGGCCTGGTGGTGGTCAATACCGGTCGCGGTGTGCTGCAGGCGCTGGATGCCGACAGCGGTGAGCCGGCCTGGCAGCTGAGCAGTGAGGTGCCGAACCTGACCCTGCGCGGCGACAGTGCGCCGGTATCGATCTCAGGCGGGATCTTCTGGGGCCAGGCCAACGGTCGTCTGGCTGGTGCCTTGATGAATAACGGCCAGATGCTGTGGCAACAGCCGATTGGCTCGCCCAAAGGCGGGACTGAGATTGACCGCCTGGTGGACGTTGATGCCGCGCCGGTCATTGCCGGCGATCGCCTCTATGCGGTTGGCTACAATGGCAACCTGGTGTCGATTGAACTACGCACTGGTCAGGCTGCCTGGAAACGCAATTATTCTTCGGCCAAAGACTTTGTGATCGACGGTAGTCAGCTGTACCTAGTGACTGATAAAGATCACGTAGTCGCGGTGGATATCCGCAGCGGCACGGAATTGTGGCAGAATCCGGACCTGGAATATCGCCTGCTCAGCGCGCCGAGCGTGGTGAACGGCTATGTGGTGCTGGGAGACAGCGAAGGCTATCTGCACTGGCTGGATCCGTATACTGGTGAGTTCGTTGCCCAGCAGCAATTGGATGACAGCGGCATTGCCGTATCGCCGGTGCCGCTGGAAGATGGCTATCTGGTGATCACCCGGGACGGCCGCATGAACAAAATGCAAATGCCGTAAAGAGCCGTTATAATACGCGCCAGAATAAATGCCGGCTCCTGCTGTGGTCTACAGTCAGGAGCCGTTATCGTTATATCCATTCGCGATATTATTGTCGGATGAAGGTGGCCAAAGGTGCCGCTGGAGGCAAGAATGAATGGAAGAATATGTCATTAAGACTATGAAAAGTAAGAGGTAGTTATGATTCCTGTTGTTGCCCTTGTCGGGCGCCCGAATGTGGGTAAATCGACGCTATTTAACCGTCTTACCCGGACTAGGGATGCGCTGGTTGCAGACTTTCCTGGCCTAACCAGGGATCGTAAGTACGGTAAAGCTGAGCTCGAAGAGCACGAATTTATTGTGATCGATACCGGCGGTATCGACGGCACCGAAGATGGTGTGGAAACCAAGATGGCCGAGCAGTCGCTGGCGGCAATTGAAGAAGCCGATGTGGTGCTATTCCTGGTCGACGGCCGTGCCGGCCTGACGGCGGCGGATGAGGCGATCGCCAAACATCTGCGCAGCCGCGATAAGCCGACCTTCCTGGTGGTGAACAAGATCGACGGGATTGACGCTGACAGTGCCAGTGCTGAATTCTGGCAACTGGGAATGGACGCCATGTACCAGATCGCCGCAGCCCAGAACCGCGGCGTGACCGCGCTGATGGAGCGTGCCCTGGCGCCGTTTGCCGAGACGCTGAAGGCGCAGGAAACCGAAGACGGCGAAATCGCGATTGAAGATCTGACCTCGGTGGAAGACATCGAGAAAGCCAACCTGTCGGAAGAAGATGCTGAAGCAGCCTACAAGCGCCTGCAGGAGCAACCGATCAAGCTGGCGATTATCGGTCGTCCGAACGTTGGTAAATCAACCCTGACCAACCGGATCCTGGGTGAAGAGCGGGTGGTTGTGTACGATATGCCGGGCACCACCCGTGACTCGATTTACATCCCGATGGAGCGTGATGATCAGGAGTATGTCCTGATTGATACCGCAGGGATCCGTCGTCGTAAGAATATGCATCAGGCGGTGGAAAAATTCTCGGTGATCCAGACCTTGAAGGCAATTGAAGATGCCAACGTGGTGCTGATGGTGATTGATGCCCGCGAGAACATTTCAGATCAGGACTTGAGCCTGTTGGGCTTTGCCCTCAATGCCGGCCGTTCGCTGGTGATTGCGGTCAACAAATGGGATGGTCTGGATAACGAAGTGAAAGAGCGGGTGAAATCAGAGCTGGACCGTCGCCTGGGCTTTGTCGACTTTGCCCGGATCCACTTTATTTCTGCGCTGCACGGCACCGGTGTCGGCCACCTGTATGAGTCTGTGCAGGAAGCCTACCAGTCTGCGACCAAGCGGATCAGCACCTCGATGCTGACCCGGATTATGCAGATGGCGCAGGACGACCACCAGCCGCCAATGGTCCGCGGTCGCCGGGTGAAGCTCAAGTATGCGCACGCCGGGGGGTATAACCCGCCGATTATCGTGATTCACGGTAACTTGGTTCACGAGCTGCCGGGCTCCTACAAGCGTTACCTGATGAACTATTACCGCAAGTCGCTGGAAATGATGGGGACCCCGATCCGGATTCAGTTCCAGAGCAGCGAGAACCCGTTTGAAGGGAAAAAGCAGAAACTGACGATCTCCCAGGAGCGTCAGCGTAAGCGCCTGACTACCGCCCTGAAAAACCGGGAAAAATAAAATTTACCCACTGACAAACCCAGCTTTTGCTGGGTTTTTTATGCCCGAAATCCGGACAACCCGAAGGAGAATTCATGTATCCAGTGACCGCAACCCGTGTGCTGTTTGCCGATCATCAAACTCAGGCCCAGGCGAGCCTTGAGCTCTGTGTTCCGGCCAGTCCTGCCGGCACCTGGCTGGTGACCGACCGAAGTCCGTTTCATCCGGTGAGCCACCTCTGGCCGGATCACCCGGCCGATCGGGGCACGCTTGAAATCGCCGGGGTGTCTTATCCGGTGATTGGCTGTTACACCGGCGTGGTAGAGCTCGCAACCGGTCAGCTGTTTGTCGACCAGGCGATCCCGGTCAAACGCAACGAACCGGGCTGGGTGTTTGTGGTGGTGCATCAGATTGCTGGGACTGTGACATGCCAGCCGGGCGAGGCGGTGCGCCTGACGGTGGATCGCGCCTACCAGCAGGCCCTGAGTCGGGGCCACAGCGGTGGTCACTTGTCGTCGCTGGCCCTGAATCAGGTGTTGCATCACGATTTTTGGCGCAAAGATGCTTCGCGCAAGGACGAACTCGGCCATTATGATTTTCACGGGTATGCCCAGACCCAAAGCCGGGTCACCGAAGATTGCAGTACCGATACTTATCGGCTGGGCAAGACGCTGCGCAAGCGCGGCCTCAACAGCGCCGATCTGATCCAGCAACTGGACGGTGTAGCCGAACGGGTGAATGCGCTGCTGGAAACCTGGCGGCAAGGCGGTGCGGCTGTAACAATGCACTGCGAAGGCCCGGCGCTCACCGACTCGCGCTATTGGCATTGTGAACTGCGACCGGGCAGCCTGATTGTCATTCCGTGCGGCGGGACGCATATTCGCTCGTTGGCGGAATACGCCAGCCTGAGGGTCAGCTTTGAACTCAACAGTGAGCAGGAGCTGGTGATGGTTACGCGGACCATAGCGGCGGATTCAGCACTTTCCAGCGGGAGATAAGCCGGGTGTGGTCCGGTGTCATCGTCTGAACCGGTGTATATTTTGCAGATGATCCGTTTTACGTCCTGCTTGATCGTCAGGTTTTTTTCGTAGAGTTGAGATTAATATCCTGCCTGAAATCCAAAAACAGAATATGTAACTTATGCTTTCGGGATGTGTATTGATAAATGTTCTTTTGAGAGCTGATCGCTGATCACGATGGCTTTTGAAGTTGATCCACGGATTCGCGGAGGATCAGTTCACCCGAGAATAAAGCCGCCGGGCTGATCGGCTTGCCCCGGACCAGTTGCTGCCATAGTGCATTGTCTGGTCTGGGACGGTTCGCATGAGTAATACCAATCGCAGTAAATAAGGGGTCATTCTAGCTGGTTAAAATGCTCGATAACTGCGTTAGAATTTTTGATTGTAGAATAACTGCTTATCTAAAAATTCTGCCTTGTTCTCAAACATTTTTCCGGCGCTATTTCTGATCACTGATTTACTTTGATTGGTATAAGGAGAGAAACATATGGGTGAAAATACCTGCCCAACCTGTCAACGTCCCCTCTGCTGGAAAGATGGGGGTTATTATTGCGAGCACTGTCAGCATCCGGTGCGTAAACGGGCATTTTGTCCGGACTGCGAGCAGGCGTTGGAGAAGTTGAACGCTTGTGGTGCGGCCAGCTATTTTTGTCCACACTGTAATGAACTCAAGTCTAAATCCCGGGCCCGGATCTGTTTCGAGGCAGGCTGATTTGAGGTGATCTGAATGCTGCTCCGCTTCAGACGGGTTGAATGTTCCTGATTTTTGTTGATAATGATTATCATTAAAAACAAGGGAAGGATTATCGATATGGTTTCAGCTGCGCCGTTATTGCAGGTCAGCCATCTGTCTGTGTCATTTGCCATGGAAGATGAAACAGTGGCTGCGGTGAAAGATATTTCATTTCAACTGGAGAAGGGACAGACTCTGGCCCTGGTTGGAGAATCCGGCTCCGGGAAGTCCGTATCTTCAAGCAGCATCATGGGCTTGTTGCCAGCTAATGCAGCGATTGCGCCCGAAAGCTCAGTGCGTTTCCAGCAACAGGAGCTGCTCACCCTGAGTGAAAAACAGCTGCGTCGGGTTCGTGGCGATCGGATCGCGATGATTTTTCAGGAGCCGATGACTTCGCTTAACCCGTATATGCCGGTCGGCGAACAGGTGGCTGAAGCCATCATGTGCCACCGAAAAGTCAATCGGAAGCAGGCAGTGGCTGAAACCCTGGCGCTGTTTGAAAAAGTGCAGTTGCCGGATCCGGCCAAGCGGCTCGGCCATTATCCTCATGAGTTCTCCGGTGGCCAGCTGCAGCGGATCATGATTGCCATGGCCCTGGCCAACAAGCCGGATATTTTGATTGCCGATGAGCCAACCACGGCGCTTGATGTGACGGTGCAGGCTGAAGTGCTCAAGCTTTTGAAAGACATTCAGGCGGAAATGGGGATGGCGATTTTGTTCATCACCCATGATCTGGGCGTGGTGAAGCACTTTGCCGACGACGTGGTGGTGATGTGCAAGGGTGAAGTCGTGGAAACCGGGACTGTGCAGCAGATTTTTGAGCAGCCCCGTCACAGCTACACCAAAATGCTGCTCGATGCTGAGCCGAAAGCCCACGGTCCGGCTAGTGCAGCCCCGGCAGAAGTCGTGCTGACGGCCGAGGATGTCCGAGTGCGTTATGTTCTGAAAACCAACTGGCTCGGGCAGGAAACAGAACATCTCGATGCGGTGAAAGGGATCAGCCTAACGGTGCGCCCCGGTCAGACGGTCGGTATCGTCGGTGAATCCGGCTCTGGCAAGTCGACGTTGGGCAGGGCACTGATGCAGCTGCTGCCCTCGAGCGGTCAGATTGCGTTTGCAGGCAAAAGTATTCAGGCGATGAGCAAGCAGGAGCGCTATGCCCTGAAGCAGAACATGCAGATGGTCTTCCAGGACCCGTATGGCTCGCTGTCGCCGCGGATGACCATCGGGGATATCATCACCGAGCCGCTGACCGTCTTTACCACCCTGACCAAGCCGGAGCGGATGCAGCGTGCTCGTCAGGCGCTGGAAGAAGTGCGGCTGGATCCCCACTGCATCAACCGTTATCCGCATGAATTCTCCGGCGGCCAGCGCCAGCGGATTGCCATTGCCCGGGCGCTGATTATGGAGCCGAAGTTTATTCTGCTCGACGAGCCGACTTCTGCGCTGGATCGTTCGGTGCAGCTCACGGTACTTGAGCTGCTGAAAGATATCCAGCAGCGCCATAACATCGGGTATTTGTTTATCAGCCATGATTTGTCGGTGATCCGGGCGATTTCCGATGAGGTGATTGTGATGCAGCGTGGTGAAGTGGTTGAGCGGGGCACGGCGCAGCAAGTGTTTGATGCGCCGCAACAGCCGTATACCCAGCGCCTGATTGACGCCTGTATGCTGATTGATGAGGCAGCCTGAGCCGCATGTGTCTGGAAATTCAGGAAAAGATAACAAAAACGCCGCATTTGCGGCGTTTTTGAACGGGAACTTACGCTGCGGTTAAGACTCACTGACCACCGAGTGGATCTCGCCGTCGGCGACCCGGGTGTGAAGGCGGTCGCCGGCCTGAACCTGGGTGGCTGAGCGGATCACCTGGCCCTGGGCGTTGCGGGTGATCGAGTAACCGCGTCCGAGGGTCGCCAGCGGGCTGACGGTCTCTAGTTTTTCAGCCATCATGCTCAGGCGGTGGCCGGCATTGAGCAGGCGGCGGTCCATCGCATCATGTAACCGGCGTTGGGCCTGTTCCAGGCGGCTGGCCTGCTGGGCAAGCGTCTGTACCGGAGAATGCAGCGCCAGCTTGTATTCGTTGCGATGAAGGTGCTGTTGGTGATTGCTAATCATCTGGCGCATTGCCCGCGCCATCCGGCTGCTCAATTCATCGAGAAGCTGTTGCTGCTGGTTGAGCTGGACCTGCGGATGTCGGCGGTCGAGCCGGTGCTGCAGGTTGATCAGCTTGGCCTGCCGAGCCGTCAGGTAATGGCGCAGAGCGTGATGGAGCTGTTGTTTCCGCTGGCTGATCTGCTGGGTCTGATGGGTCATATCGCGGCTGATCAGCTCGGCAGCGGCAGATGGGGTCGGGGCCCGGACGTCGGCGACAAAGTCGGCAATGGTGACATCCACTTCGTGGCCGACGGCACTGACAATCGGGATCTGGCTGGCGACAATGGTGCGGGCGACGATTTCTTCGTTAAAAGCCCACAAATCCTCCAGCGATCCGCCGCCGCGCCCGACAATCAGCACATCACATTCTTGCCGGGCATTGGCCCGGCCAATCGCCTGGGCAATCGAAATGGCCGCCCCGTCGCCCTGGACCAGCGTCGGGTAGATCACCACCGGCAGGCTGGGATCGCGTCGTTTCAGCACGTTGAGAATATCATGCAGGGCTGCCCCGGTTTTCGAGGTCACGATCCCGACCCGGCGTGGTTGCTCGGGCAGAGGCTTTTTCAGCGACTGGGCAAATAGTCCCTCGGCGGCCAGCGACAGCTTCAGTTGCTCAAACTGTTGCTGTAGTCGGCCGTCCCCTTCGGGCTGCATACTCTCGATGATCAGCTGATAATCCCCGCGCGGCTCATATAGCGACAAGCGGGCTTTGACCAGCACCTGGGTCCCGTTCGCCGGTTTAAAAGTCACCCGGCGGTTGTTGCCGCGAAACATGGCGCATTTCACCTGGGCGCGGGAATCTTTCAGGGTAAAGTACCAATGGCCGGACACCGGCATCGAGAGATTGGACAACTCACCGATCAGCCAGACGACGCCCATTTCATTTTCCAGGATCAGACGAACCTGGGCATTGAGGCTGGAGACGGTATAAATGCGATCATTGGATTGGGTCTGTGGGGCGAACATCGTCACGAAGCAAGACACCTGTAATCGGAGGATGACGGTGCGGGAAAAAGGTCGAAAAATCAACAGGCAGAATACTGGACAGATCTTGGCCGTTATTGAGAGACCGTAGCACCGGAAACTTAACCGAAATATATTACAGATCAAGGAAAAATAAGCAAGAAAAAAATATTAAAAATTTCTAGCCAAACGATTGCACCCTACGTATAATTCGTTCGCAATATTTTATCCTTCTTTCCATTTCTACTTGGTGTGAGATATTGCAATGTTACGAATCAAACAAGAAGCTTTGACTTTCGATGATGTCCTGCTGGTTCCAGCTCATTCTACCGTCCTGCCTAACACTGCCGATCTGCGCACCCGTCTGACCAAAGACATTACGCTGAACATCCCGATGGTGTCGGCGTCCATGGACACGGTCACAGAAGGTCGTCTGGCGATTGCCCTGGCTCAGGAAGGCGGTATCGGTTTTATTCACAAAAACATGTCGATTGAGCAACAGGCTCGCGAAGTCAGCATGGTGAAAAAGTTCGAAGCCGGTGTGGTTTCCGAGCCGGTCACGGTCAAGCCGGACAACACCATTGAAGATGTGAAGCGACTGACTGAAGAGAACGGCTTTGCCGGTTACCCGGTGGTGACCGACAACCACGAGCTGGTGGGGATTATTACCGGCCGTGACGTCCGCTTTGTGACCGACCTTTCCCTGAAAGTAGAAGACGTGATGACGCCGAAAGGCAAGCTGGCTGCTGCCAAAGAAGGTGCGTCTCGCGAAGAAGTTGAACAAATCATGCAGCAGCACCGGGTTGAAAAAGTACTGCTGGTGAACGACAACTTCCAGCTGCGTGGCATGATCACCGCCAAAGATTTCCAGAAAGCTGAGCGCAAACCGAATGCCTGTAAAGATGACCGTGGTCGTCTGCGTGTCGGGGCCGCTGTTGGTGCTGGTGCCGGTAACGAAGAGCGGGTGAAGGCCCTGGTTGAAGCGGGTGTCGACGTGCTGCTGATCGATTCTTCACACGGCCACTCTGAAGGGGTGCTGCAGCGTATTCGTGAAACCCGTGAAGCTTATCCTGAGCTGCCAATCGTCGGCGGTAACGTGGCAACGGCAGAAGGGGCGCGTGCCCTGATTGAAGCCGGTGTCAGCGCGGTGAAAGTCGGGATTGGCCCGGGCTCCATCTGTACCACCCGTATCGTGACCGGTGTTGGTGTACCACAAATTACTGCGATTGCCGATGCGGCTGCGGTTGCCAATGAATTCGGGATCCCGGTCATTGCCGACGGCGGGATCCGCTTCTCCGGTGACATGTGTAAAGCGATTGCCGCCGGTGCCTCTTGCGTGATGGTTGGCTCCATGTTCGCCGGGACGGAAGAGTCTCCGGGTGAAGTTGAGCTGTACCAGGGCCGTGCGTACAAGTCATACCGTGGTATGGGCTCGCTGGGTGCGATGTCCAAAGGCTCATCAGACCGTTATTTCCAGACCGATAACGCGGCCGACAAGCTGGTGCCGGAAGGCATTGAAGGCCGCGTCGCTTACAAAGGTCACCTGAAAGAGATTGTCCACCAGCAACTGGGCGGCCTGCGCTCCAGCATGGGTCTGACCGGTTCTGCGACTATCGATGATATGCGCACCAAAGCGGAATTTGTCCGTATCTCCGGTGCCGGGATGAAAGAGTCTCACGTTCACGATGTGACCATCACCAAAGAAGCGCCAAACTACCGTCTGGGCTAATTCCCTATTGTCGGTAGCAAACGGCGTTTGAGGCAATTTTCGCCACCCGGCGTACGGCCTGGCGAAAACGTTTGCCTAAAGACAAAACTTGTATAAGATCGGGGGCGTTATTTCGCCCCCACCTTTCAAACTGATTTGAGACAGCTCGATAATGACCACGACCACAAATATTCATGACCAACGTATCCTGATCCTGGATTTCGGTTCTCAGTACACGCAACTTATTGCTCGCCGTATTCGTGAAATCGGTGTTTACTGTGAGCTGTGGAGCTGGGATGTTGCTGAGTCGGATATCCGCGATTTTAACCCGAACGGTATTATTCTTTCTGGTGGTCCGGAGAGCGTCACCGAAGCGGGCTCTCCGCGTGCGCCGCAATATGTTTTTGAAGCCGGTGTGCCAGTGCTGGGTGTCTGTTACGGCATGCAGACTATGGCCGAGCAACTGGGCGGTCAAGTGGCCGGCTCAACGGAGCGTGAGTTTGGCTACGCACAGGTGAAAGTGGTTGAGCCGACAGACTTCTTCCACAATATCGAAGATGCGATTTCTGAAGACGGCAAAGGTCTGCTGGATGTCTGGATGAGCCACGGTGACAAAGTGGTCGAGATCCCGCAAGGCTTCGTCAAGGTAGCAGAAACTGAAACCTGTCCGTATGCCGCGATGGCGAATGTTGAGAAGCACTTTTACGGCGTGCAGTTCCACCCGGAAGTAACCCATACCCGTCAGGGCATGCGGATCATCGAAAGTTTCGTGTTGGGGATCTGTGGCTGTGAAAAACTGTGGACCTCTGAAAACATCATTGAAGACGCTGTGGCCCGCATCAAGGAGCAGGTTGGTGATGATGAAGTGATCCTCGGCCTGTCCGGCGGTGTTGATTCGTCCGTGGTAGCGATGCTGGTTCACCGCGCGATTGGCGACAAGCTGACCTGTGTGTTTGTTGATAATGGTCTGCTGCGCCTGAATGAAGGTGAGCAGGTGATGGAAATGTTCGGTGATCACTTCGGTCTGAATATCGTACACGTCAATGCGGAAGATCGCTTCCTGTCAGCGCTGGAAGGCGAGGATGAGCCGGAAGCCAAGCGTAAGATCATCGGCCGTGTATTTGTTGAAGTGTTCGACGAAGAAGCCGGCAAACTGCAAAATGCCAAGTGGCTGGCGCAAGGCACCATTTATCCGGATGTGATTGAATCTGCAGCCTCGAAAACCGGTAAAGCGCACGTGATTAAATCACACCACAACGTGGGCGGCCTGCCGGAAGAGATGGAGATGGGTCTGGTCGAGCCGCTGAAAGAACTGTTCAAAGACGAAGTGCGTAAGATCGGCCTCGAGCTGGGCTTGCCGTACAACATGCTGTACCGCCACCCGTTCCCGGGACCAGGTCTGGGGGTTCGCGTACTGGGCGAAGTGAAGAAAGAGTACTGTGATCTGCTGCGCCGCGCTGATGCGATCTTTATCGAAGAGCTGCATAAAGCCGATCTGTACAACAAAGTTTCGCAAGCTTTCACTGTATTCCTGCCGGTTCGCTCGGTTGGCGTGATGGGCGATGGCCGCAAATATGACTGGGTTGTTTCCCTGCGTGCAGTGGAGACGATTGACTTCATGACCGCGCACTGGGCACACCTGCCGTACGACTTCCTGGGTAAGGTTTCAAACCGCATCATTAACGAGGTCGATGGCATTTCCCGTGTGGTTTACGATGTTTCCGGGAAGCCGCCGGCAACCATCGAGTGGGAATAATCCCTCACTCGGTCACCGCGGGAACTGATCCGCAATAAATCATCATAAAGCCCATGTTCTCATGGGCTTTTTGTTTATTGGCGTTGTGGTACGGACACCATCCAGTGCGGGTCAGAGGGGAAATCCGTCGGTTGCCGCGATGGCGGTGGCATGACCTTCGTCCGGTACCCTGGCTCAGTTCAGTGTCGTTAGCTGTGAAAGATGTTCATTCAAATCATCTCCTGTGCCTGATGCGTTGACCGTTTCGAAACCAGGTGTCATGGTGGTGCGCCCTGATCCGTGGTTCATGTCGGGAGCGCGTAAGCGTCCTCGTCCCCAGGCGGGTATTTGGTGTGAACGAAAAGACAGCCGGAGGTGTCTTTTTGTTTTTGCATTGTAAAGGGATTGGGTTGCTGTTGTTGGTTTTATGTGTCGCTAAATCATAAAGTATAAAAATTTAACCTTAAATAACGATAAAAATTGAGTTTAATCTGCGTTTTTGGCTTGATTTTCGATACAATTTCACTGTCAGGTCGTTTCCCGGCCTGCTTCGAGCGGCTATAAAACGATAAACAGAGCGCCGCGACAAACAACATCACACTCACCATGGAGCCCCCATGAGTAATCACACAGTACAACACGCCCCAGAGGCGCCTTCTGGTGCGATGAATAAGTTTTTAAACTTGATTGAGCGCGCAGGTAATAAAATCCCGGATCCGGCTTTGCTGTTTTTCTGGGCGTTACTGACTGTCTGGGGCTTGTCCGCCCTCCTTTCCCAGTTCGAGTTCGGGCTGATCCACCCTGTTACCGGGCAAGCCATTGAAATTAATAACCTGCTCACCGGCCAGTCGCTGGCAGAGTTCCTCGCCGGGATGGTGAAAACCTTCACCGGATTCGCACCGCTGGGGATTGTGCTGGTGGCAATGTTGGGCGTTGGGGTTGCTGAAGCCTCCGGCTTTATCAATACCGGCCTGAAAAAGATGCTGAATTTCACCCCGGCCAAACTGTTGACTCCGATGCTGATCCTGGTGGCGATTGTGTCGCATACAGCAGCTGATGCCGGTTATGTACTGGTGATCCCGCTGGGCGGCATTATCTTCCATGCCGCCGGGCGTCATCCTCTGGCCGGGATTGCGGCAGCGTTTGCCGGGGTGTCCGGTGGCTTTTCGGCGAACTTCATTCCATCCGGGATTGATCCGTTGCTGGCCGGGTTCACCCAGTCGGCGGCTCAAATCCTGGACCCCGCTTATATCGTCAACCCGCTGGCGAACCTGATGTTCACCGGGCTTTCTTCCATTGTGGTGGTTAGTATCGGTTGGTATGTCACTGAGAAAGTCATTGAGCCGCGCTTGAGCAAAACCGCCATTGATGACGATGCCGAAGAAGCGCCGGATCTGGGTTCGTTCACTGCGATTGAATCCAAAGCCTTTAACCGTGCGGGTTGGGCGATGGTGCTGGGTGTGATTGCGCTGGTCGCTGCGGTGTTCCCGGAATCCTCGCCGCTGCGTTCAGCGGAAGGGGAGATCACCGCGTTCTCTGCGCCGCTGATGCAGTCGATTGTACCGCTGATCTTCATCCTGTTTGTGATCCCGGGCGTGGTGTACGGCCGGGTCGCCGGTACGTTTAAATCCAGCGATGACATTATCAAAGCAATGTCGACCACCATGGGCACCATGGGGGGCTATATCGTGATGGCTTTCTTCTGTGCTCAGTTCCTGGCGGCCTTCAGCCAGTCGAACCTGGGCACCCTGCTGGCGCTGTCGGGCGCGGATTTGCTCAAGGCGATGAACCTGCCGGGCCAGGTAACTATTGTCGGGATGATCCTGCTGACTGCGTTTGTCAATCTGCTGGTGGGCTCAGCGTCGGCGAAGTGGGCCCTGATTGGTCCGATCCTGGTGCCGATGTTGATGGCGGTCGGAATTTCGCCTGAGCTGACGCAAGCGGCATACCGGGTCGGGGATTCGGTGTCGAATATTATCTCACCGTTGATGGTGTTCTTCCCGCTGGTGGTGGTGTATATGCAGCGCTATGTGAAAAGTGCCGGCATTGGCACCCTGGCTTCGCTGATGATGCCATACTCGATTGCGATGTTGATTGGCTGGACGCTGTTCCTGTTGGCCTATTGGGCGCTGGGGATCCCGTTGGGAATTCAGGCTCCTTATACTTACCAACTGTAAATTCGAGAGATGCAAGAAAGGTCCTGCCCCGCAGGGCCTTTTTTGATCGTGCAGCGTTATCTCGGGAGAGACCTAAAAGGAATGCCGATATTTACTCCATTATCAGGATAAACGGCTAAAGTTTTAAATATTAATATATTTGTAAAATTTAGTGATATTTTATGGTTTGAAGTATGAATATTGATTATTATGACCGCTTTGTCATATAGGCTTGGATTTAAAGTCTGACTTAGTGTGTTTGGCAGATTGATCTGTGTTGAAGTTATACACTGTTATTGACTGTTAAATGCAGCATAAACTCAATTAAAAGTAGTAAGGATGTACGAATATGAGTGATGCCCTGCATTCACCACCGCCCCAGTCGGGCGTCATTGCATTCATTGAACGCGTCGGAAAGAAAATCCCGGATCCGGTGATTATCTTTATGTCCCTGTTCGTGTTCTGTCTGGCCCTGACCGGGTTGATTGGTGGCCTTCAATTTGACACCACCGGGGCTGATGGCCAGGCGGTGATTCATACCATTAAAAATATGCTGGCTGCAGAGAATGTCCGCTGGATGTTCGACAATGCCTTGCTGACCAACTGGCTGTCGTTCGGACGCGGCGTACTGGGTGTGATCCTGATTGTCATGGTTGGGGTCGGGATTGCGGAGCACTCCGGCCTGTTGTCGACGGTGATCAAGAAAGTGGGTCTGCGGATCAACGATCGCTGGTTACCTTTGCTGGTGGTGTTCCTCGGGATTATGAGCTCGATCGCGAGTGATGCCGGTTACCTGATCCTGATCCCGCTGTCGGGACTGCTGTATGCCGGACTGGGCAAGAACCCGCTGATCGGCATGGCGGCAGCCTTTGCCGGGGTTTCGGCTGGCTTCTCGGCGAACCTGATCCCGGCGACGCCTTCGGATGTGATTCTCGGGGTCAATGCCCGTATTTTTGCCGAGTCTCAGGGGATCCCGTTTGTCACGGCCAGTGGCGATCCGATCAATCCGGCGACCATGCATTATTTCTTCATCGCCACGTCCACCTTCCTGCTGGCCGGGCTGGGTGCCTGGGTGACGGTGCGCTTTGTCACACCGCGCCTGGAGAAGATGTCGTATCAGATCCCGGATGACCTCAATCTGGATGATTTTCAGGTCACTGAGGCTGAGAACAAAGGGTTGCGTGCCGCTGGTCTTGGCCTGATCCTGGCACTGGCTGCTGTAGCGGCGCTGGCAATGGGGCCTTTGGCAACCTATACCAACGACGCCGGCCGGGAAGTGACCCCTTACCTGGATAACGTCATTTTGCTGATTGCCATGGTGTTTGCCACGATTGGTATTTTTTTCGGCGTGGCGACGGGTAAATTCAAGTCGATGCAGGATGTGGTGACGGCGATGGTGAAACAGATGAACACCATGGGTTACATTCTGGTGCTGACGTTCTTCTCCTATAACTTCCTGGCCCTGCTGAGCTTCTCTGATCTGGGGACTTACGTGACCTACCTGGGGGCGACGTTCCTGGCATCGCTGGGCTTGCAGGACTTTCCAATCCTGCTGATCCTCGGCTTTATTCTGACCACGGCGGTGATTAACCTGTTTGTCGGCGGTCTGACGTCGAAATGGATGCTGCTGGGGCCGATTTTTGTCCCGATGCTGTATCAGGTCAACCCGGACATGACGCCGGAAATGGTAACTGCGGCGTATCGGGTGGCAGATTCTTCAACCAACATCATTACCCCGATGATGACCTACGCCGGGGTGGTGCTGGCCTTCATGCGCAAGTATAAGCCTGAACTGTCGTTTGGTGATGTGATTGCCATGATGGTGCCGTATTCGGCGGCCTTCCTGGTCGTCTGGTCGGCCGTGCTGGTGGGCTTCTTCAGCTTCGGCATTCCGCTCGGTTTCTGAACCGGTTGATCATACGTCAGCAGCCCGGCCTCGTGCCGGGCTGTTTGTTTTCAGGCACCGTATTTTTGGGATCGGCGCGCAGCGATCAATTCGCCTGGAAGTGCCCGGCATGAAAGCGCAGGTGATCCTCGATAAAGCTGGCGATGAAGTAATAGCTATGGTCGTAGCCGGTTTGCATGCGCAACTCGAGCGGATACTGACTTTGTTTGGCTGCATGTTGGAGGGCTTCGGGGTTTAGTTGCTCGTTGAGGAACGGGTCCTGATCGCCCTGATCAACCAGCGCCGGTACCGGCTCGCTCGTCTGTTTCATCAGCTCGCAGCTATCGTACTGGGCCCACTGGGATTGGTCATCCCCCAGGTAGCCGGTGAAGGCTTTTTGTCCCCACGGGCAGTTCATCGGGTGGCTGATCGGGCTGAATGCCGACACCGAGCTGTAGCGGGTTGGGTTACGCAGGGCGATCATCAACGCGCCATGGCCGCCCATAGAGTGGCCGCAGATCGCCCGCTGCGGGCTGACCGGGAAGTTGGCTTCAATCAGCGTGGGGAGCTCATGGACCACGTAGTCGTACATGCGGTAGTGTCGGTTCCACGGCGGTTGGGTCGCATTGACATAGAAGCCGGCACCGAGGCCGAAGTCATAGCTGGCGTCAGGATCGTCCGGTACTTCATCGCCGCGCGGGCTGGTATCCGGGGCCACAATGGCCACGCCCAGCTCAGCCGCAACGCGCTGGGCACCGGCTTTCTGCATAAAATTCTCGTCCGTGCAGGTCAGCCCCGACAGCCAGTACACCACCGGGACCTTGGTGCCGGTCGCAACCTGTGGCGGCAGGTAGATGGCAAAACGCATCTCACAGCTGAGGGTGTCAGCGCGGTGGGTATATTGTTTGTGCCAGCCGCCGAAGCTTTTATTGGCACTGATGTTTTCTATCGTCATAGATGATTGGCTCTCGCGTGAGCGCCACAGCATTACCGGGGCAACGCTGTGGCGGTGAGGATTACTTGGCGTAGTGGATCACGCTGCGGATACTTTTGCCTTCGTGCATCAGGTCAAAGGCGTCATTGATATCTTCCAGCGCCATCGTGTGGGTAATGAAGTCATTGAGCTTGAACTTCCCGGCCATGTATTCTTCGACAATCTCCGGCAGTTCAGAGCGGCCTTTCACGCCGCCAAACGCAGAGCCGCGCCAAACCCGGCCAGTGACCAGCTGGAACGGACGGGTTGAGATCTCCTGACCGGCACCGGCCACGCCGATGATCACCGACTCGCCCCAGCCCTTGTGACAACACTCAAGCGCCGAGCGCATCACGTTGACGTTACCGATACACTCGAATGAGAAATCCACCCCGCCATCAGTCATTTCAACAATCACGTCCTGGATCGGTTTGTCATAGTCGTTCGGGTTGATGCAGTCGGTTGCGCCCAGTTTTTTCGCCAGGGTGTATTTATCTTCATTGATATCGACCCCGATGATCCGGCTGGCACCGGCCATAGTGGCACCGATAATCGCAGACAGGCCGATCCCGCCGAGGCCAAAAATCGCCACGGTATCGCCGGACTGCACCTTGGCGGTTTTCAGCACCGCGCCCATGCCGGTCGTCACCCCACAGCCGAGCAGGCAGACTTCTTCCAGCGGTGCATCCTTGTTGACTTTGGCCAGCGAGATCTCCGGCAGTACTGTGTATTCCGAGAACGTCGAGCAGCCCATGTAGTGGTAAATCGGCTGGCCGTCTTTGTAGAAGCGGGTGGTACCGTCCGGCATCAGACCTTTGCCCTGGGTTTCTCGGATCTTCTGGCACAGGTTGGTTTTACCGGATTGGCAGAACTTACACTCACCGCATTCCGGGGTATAAAGCGGGATCACATGATCGCCGACCTGGACACTGGTGACGCCTTCGCCGACCTGCTCGACAATCCCGCCGCCTTCGTGGCCGAGGATCGCCGGGAAAATACCTTCCGGATCGTCGCCGGACAGGGTAAAGGCATCGGTGTGGCAGACCCCGGTGGCAATGATGCGAACCAGAACTTCACCGGCTTTCGGTGGCATCACATCCACTTCTTCAATCGAGAGTGGCTGGTTCGGCCCCCAGGCAATGGCTGCTTTGGATTTGATAAAGGATTCAGACATGGTTTCCCTCTTGGACTTGGCGGGGCGGACCCCGGATTGGCTCCTGATGCTGCTATAACAGTAGGAGACTTTATCGAAAGGGAAAAAGCATGCCGGCCTTTTCCCTGGCTGATTGTGATGGGCTTAGTATATTTATTCCCATAAGGTTGATAATTGCCCTATTTTGAAAATAACTTTTTCTCAAGAGTAATAATCAAGCGAGTGGTTGGTGGTCAGGAACGATTGGCTCTATAATGCGCGGCCGAGAGAACACTGTGAACACAGGAAGACAAGCGCCGTGACTGAGCAAAGCCAAGATGAACTGTTTATGCGCCGGGCCATTGAGTTGGCAGCCAAAGCCGAAGCCGAAGGCGAAGTGCCGGTCGGGGCAGTGGTGGTCCACAACGGCCGGGTGATCGGTGAAGGCTGGAACCGCTCGATTGGCCAGCATGATGCGACCGCCCATGCCGAAATTATGGCGCTGCGTCAGGCCGGCAAAGTATTGCAAAATTATCGCCTGCTCGAGGCGACGCTCTATGTCACCCTGGAACCTTGCCCCATGTGTGCCGGAGCCATGGTGCACAGCCGGGTGGGGAAAGTCATTTACGGTGCCAGCGATCCGAAAACCGGTGCCGCCGGCAGTATCATGAATCTGCTGAGCTATGATGCGGTCAACCACCATGTTGCCTACGAGGCGGGATTACTGGAAGGGGAATGCCGGGCTCAGTTGCAGGCCTTTTTCAAACGTCGCAGGGCAGAGAAGAAAGCAGAGAAGAAAGCCAGACAGGCCACGCTGCAACAGGCAAATCGCTAGCTGAAGCATCATTGTGTGATGGTGTTGATGGCCGCGCCGCGCTCTGATTTCTGCGCCATGGCGGTAAACGGCATTTCAATAAGCTTGATACAAATCAGCCCTGCATGGCAGGGCTGATTTGTGTTCGGCAGGTTCAATTTTAATTACTGGCCGTTCGGGTCGGTTTGGCGGCCTTGGCCGCTTCCTCGATGGCTTCGGGCTTGACCACGTCCGGCGGGGTGATGGTATGCAGGCCGTCGACTTCGGCGATCTGTTCTTCTTGTGGCTGCTGGCGGTGCGCCTGCTCATAACCCATGATGCTCTGATAGTAGCGGCGAATATTCTCGACGTAATTGAGCGCCTCATCGCCACGGGCGTAACCATAGCGGGTCTGCTTGTAGTACTTGCGCTGGCGCAGCAGCGGCAGGCGTTGCTTTACATCACTCCAGGCATCGGGATTACCGCCCTGTTTCTTGGTCAGGCGACGGGCATCCATCAGATGACCGAAACCGACATTGTAGGAGGCGAGGGCAAACCAGACTTTCTCGTGAGTCTCCACGCTGTCCGGGATCCGGTTGATCATCTTGCGCAGGTATGTGACCCCGCCGCGAATACTCTGCTCCGGATCCAGCCGGTTGGTCACGCCGACCGATTTGGCCGTCGGCAGGGTCAGCATCATCATCCCGCGGACCCCGGTTGGTGACACGGCTCTCGGGTTCCAGTGTGATTCCTGGTACGAGAGGGCGGCGATCAGGCGCCAGTCCAGCTCATCAGAATACTTCTTGAACAGGGCTTCCCAGCGCGGCAGTTTTTTCTCGATCGCGCGCAGGAAGGCGCGGGTATCGACATAGTCAAAGGTCGCGACATGGCCGAAGTATTTCTCCTCCAGTTTGGCCAGCTCGCCGCTCTGCTTGAGCTCGCCGAAAAATTCGATCACCAGGGCGTACAGGCTGTCGTCGGTGGTTCGGTTGAGGAACCAGGCGATGGGCTCATCTTCCGTTAGTTCCAGCGCCGTGGCAATATCCGGGTGGATCCGCTGGCTGAGGGCCACATCAACCGAATCGGCAATGGTGTAGTCCAGCTCGCCGGTCGCCACCAGGCGCAGCAGCTCGTCGCTGTCGGTCTCGGCTTGCGCCTCCCATTCCAGGCTTGGGTGGAGGACTTTGAGTGTCTCCAGGCTTTTTTCATGGCTCGAGCCTTTCACCACCCTCAGCGAGCCTTTATTCTTAGCCAGATCTTCCAGGCTGCGCGGGCGCCACTGGCCCTTTTTATAGACCACGATCTGACTGGCATAGTAGTAAGCAGGTGCGGCACGGAATTCGGCCAGCCGCTCTTGGGTCATAGTCAGGCCGGCAGCGACGAGGTCGACATCGCCCCGCTTGAGGGTCGGAAACATCCCCGAGAGGGTAAACATGGGCTGCATTTCCAGTTTGACCCCCAGCTTGTCGGCAAAGCGCTGCGCCAGCTCGTAGTCGAGCCCGGTCGGCCCTTCGTTGCCGATAAAGTAAGACAGCTGGTTATTCAGGGTGCCCACGCGCAGGACACCGCTGTCGCGGATCCGCTCCAAATCGCTTTTCTCCGGCGCTTCGAGCCAGTTGCAGCCGCTGAGCAGCACCAGGCTGAGCACCGTAGCCAGCAGTCGTCGCAGGCGTTGGGGAAGTAAAATGTTGTTCAACAATACATGCTCATCATTTTTATTTGACGTTCTTTATACCAAAGCTCTTGAGGTCCGCAAAGCGACGACGGCCCTTATCCCGTAACAGCTTGTTATTTTGATATGTGCTCTAGAGCATATGGGCGGGCGCCATTTTGAACCGCCGGGTCAGAAAAGTGCGGGCAAAAACACGGCTGCCGAGCGAATTTTGGTCCGGAGGGCCAAGAATAGCCGCGGATCGAAAAAAAAACACGCAAACGGTTGCGTCAGGTGTTACGTCACTAAAAAAATTCCCTTATACTACGCCCCATCGTGTGCTCCTTCGTAACCTGGATGCCTCGGAATGTGCTGGAAAACGAGGTGGCATTGACGTAATTGTCCCGGCTGATGCCGGGGGATTAGGCCAATATCACCTTCATTCAACTGCTAATCGAGAGACGTACGCACATGGAAATTTTGCGTGGTTCACCCGCACTGTCTGAGTTTCGCGTTCAAAAGCTACTAGAGCGTTGCCGCGAATTGGAGCTGCCTGTGTCAGGCATTTATGCTGAGTTCATGCACTTTGCTGATCTGTCAGCACCGCTGAGCAAGGACGAGCAAGACAAGCTGGCTAGCCTGTTAACTTACGGTCCGACGATTGCAGAGCATGAGCCATCCGGCTTGTTGCTACTGGTTACCCCGCGTCCGGGAACGATCTCTCCCTGGTCTTCCAAATCGACTGATATCGCCCATAACTGTGCCCTGGCTCAGGTCAAACGCCTTGAGCGCGGGACGGCGTACTACATCGAGACCACGACTTCTCTCACCGATGCGCAGCTTGCTGAGCTTAAAGCGCTGATCCACGATCGCATGATGGAAGTGGTATTCACCGAGCTCGACGCTGCTGCGGCCCTGTTTACCCAGGCTGAGCCGGCGCCGGTGAACAGTGTGGATATTCTGGCGGGTGGCCGTCAGGCATTGGCTGAGGCGAACGTGGCGCTGGGCCTGGCGCTGGCGGAAGATGAAATTGACTACCTGGTGGAAAGCTTCACCAAGCTGGGCCGCAACCCGAACGACATCGAGCTGATGATGTTTGCCCAGGCCAACTCTGAGCACTGCCGCCACAAGATCTTCAATGCCGACTGGACGATTGACGGGGTGGCGCAGGACAAGTCGCTGTTTAAGATGATCAAGAACACCTATGAGCAGCATAGCGACTACGTGTTGTCTGCGTATAAAGACAACGCCGCGGTGATGACCGGCTCCAAAGTCGGTCGCTTTTTCCCGGATCCGGCGTCACGCCAGTACAACTACCACCAGGAAGATGCCCATATCCTGATGAAGGTGGAAACCCACAACCACCCGACCGCAATTTCTCCTTGGCCGGGCGCGTCGACGGGCTCCGGCGGTGAGATCCGAGACGAAGGCGCCACCGGGATCGGCGGTAAGCCGAAAGCCGGCCTGGTTGGCTTTACGGTGTCGAACCTGCGCATTCCGAGCTTCGAACAGCCTTGGGAAACGGATTTCGGCAAGCCGGGGCGGATCGTCAACGCGCTGGATATTATGCTCGAAGGCCCGTTGGGCGGCGCGGCGTTCAACAACGAATTCGGTCGTCCGAACCTGCTGGGATACTTCCGGACTTACGAAGAGAAAGTCACGTCTCATAACGGTGAAGAGATCCGCGGCTACCACAAGCCGATCATGATTGCCGGCGGGATGGGGAACATTCGTGACGAGCATGTCCAGAAGAAAGAAATTCCGGTCGGTGCCAAGCTGATTGTGCTGGGCGGCCCGGCAATGAACATCGGCCTCGGTGGTGGGGCGGCATCTTCCATGGCATCCGGCCAGTCGGCAGAAGACCTCGACTTCGCTTCGGTCCAGCGGGAGAACCCGGAAATGGAGCGTCGCTGTCAGGAAGTCATTGATCGCTGCTGGCAGATGGGCGAAGCCAACCCGATCGCCTTTATTCACGATGTCGGTGCGGGCGGGATTTCCAATGCCTTGCCGGAGCTGGTGGATGATGGTGAGCGCGGCGGCAAGTTCCAGTTGCGTGATGTCCCGAATGATGAGCCGGGCATGAGTCCGCTGGAGATCTGGTGTAACGAATCGCAGGAGCGTTATGTGCTGGCGGTTGCGCCGGAGCATATGGCGACCTTTGACGCGATTTGTCAGCGCGAGCGCGCACCGTATGCCGTGGTGGGTGAAGCCACCGAAGAGCGCCACCTGACGCTGGAAGACAGCCATTTCGACAACACCCCAATCGATATGCCGATGGATATCTTGCTCGGTAAGCCGCCGAAGATGCACCGGGATGTGACGACGCAGAAAGCTGAAGGTCAGGCAATTGACCGCAGCGGAATTGCGCTGGAAGAAGCCACTCACCGGGTGCTGCGTTTGCCGGCGGTGGCGGAGAAGACCTTTCTGATCACCATTGGCGATCGCACCGTGACCGGTCTGGTTGCCCGCGATCAGATGGTCGGTCCGTGGCAGGTGCCGGTTGCCAACTGTGCGGTCACGGCAGCGAGCTACGATACCTATCACGGTGAAGCCATGTCGATGGGTGAGCGCACGCCGGTTGCGCTGCTGGACTTTGCCGCGTCGGCCCGCCTGGCGGTCGGTGAAGCGATCACCAACATTGCCAGCGCCGATATCGGCGATCTGAAACGCATCAAGCTGTCGGCCAACTGGATGTCACCGGCCGGTCACCCGGGCGAGGATGCCGGGCTGTACGAGGCGGTCAAAGCGGTGGGTGAAGAGCTGTGTCCGGCACTGGGCCTGACCATTCCGGTCGGTAAGGACTCGATGTCGATGAAGACCCAATGGGAAGAGAACGGCGAAGCCAAAGAAGTCACCTCGCCGCTGTCGCTGATCATCACTGCATTTGGTCGCGTCGAAGATGTTCGCAAGACGGTCACGCCGCAACTGCGCACCGACAAAGGCGACTCAACCCTGCTGTTGATCGATTTAGGATGTGGCCAGAACCGTCTGGGTGCGACGGCACTGGCACAGGTCTACAGGCAACTGGGGGATAAACCGGCAGATGTCGATAGTCCAGCGTTGCTGAAAGGCTTCTTCCATGCGGTTCAGGCGCTGATCCGAGATGAGAAGGTTCTGGCCTACCATGACCGTGGCGACGGCGGCCTGTATGTCACGCTTGCGGAGATGGCTTTTGCCGGTCATACCGGGGTGGAAGTGGATATCAACACCACAGACGGCGACGCGTGCGACGATGTGCTGGCGAGCCTGTTCAATGAAGAGCTGGGCGCGGTGCTTCAGGTCCGCACCGAAGATCTGGACGCGGTGCAGTCGGTGCTGGCAAACCACGGCCTGGACGCGTGCAGCCATGTGATCGGGACCGTGGTGGACGAAGATGTGCTGCGGATCTGGAACGGCAATGATCGCGTGCTGGAGCAAAGCCGCACTGAGCTGCGCACTATCTGGGCGGAAACCACCTACCAGATGCAGGCGATGCGTGATAACCCGGCCGGGGCGCTGCAGGAGTTCGAAGCCAAGAAAGATGCCGCTGACCCGGGTCTCAATACCAAGCTGAGCTTCAACCTGGACGAAGATGTGGCGGCGCCGTTTATTGCCACTGGCGCGCGTCCGCAGATGGCGATCCTGCGTGAGCAGGGCGTGAATTCGCATGTGGAAATGGCCGCGGCATTTGACCGCGCCGGCTTTGATGCCCGCGATGTCCACATGAGTGACATTCTGTCCGGTCGTGTGGCGCTGGATGGCTTTAACGGTCTGGTTGCCTGTGGCGGCTTCTCTTACGGGGATGTGCTGGGGGCCGGTGAAGGCTGGGCCAAGTCGATTCTGTTTAACAGCATGGCGCGTGAGCAGTTTGAGGGTTTCTTCCATCGCAACGATACCTTTGCTCTTGGCGTGTGTAACGGCTGCCAGATGATGTCGAACCTGCGCGAGCTGATCCCGGGCGCTGATTTGTGGCCGCGCTTCGTGCGTAACGAATCAGAGCGTTTTGAAGCGCGTTTTAGCCTGGTGGAAGTCCAGCAGAGCGACTCGCTGTTCTTTAACGGTATGGCGGGTTCGCGGATGCCGATTGCCGTCTCGCACGGTGAAGGCCGGGTTGAGGTTCGCGATGGCGCGCACCTGAACGCGATTGAACAGTCCGGCACGGTGGCCCTGCGTTATCTGGATAACTACGGCAACGTCACTCAGAACTACCCGGCGAACCCGAATGGCTCGCCAAACGGGATCACCGGCCTGACCACTCAGGACGGCCGCGTGACCATCATGATGCCGCACCCGGAGCGGGTGTTCCGCACCGTGGCGAACTCCTGGCACCCGGATGACTGGAATGAGAACAGTCCGTGGATGCGGATGTTCCGCAATGCCCGGGTCAATTTGGGTTAATTGCCGCGCTGACGTGATAGGACACAGCCGCTCTCTTGAGCGGCTGTTTGCTTTTTGGCGGATACCAAAGTGATGTTGCTCCGGTGGTTGCTCAGGCGCTTCTGGTGGATAGGAACCAATTCATCTGTTGTATGTCTTAAAAACACGCATCGGATGTGGGAATGAATTGAGTTGTTTAATATTTACTCATAAAATGCCGCCTGAATAGCGTATCGCCATACGATGATGGCATCCCCCGGTTTATGGAAGAGAGCAGGGAATGGAGCAACCCGGATTTAACCGCAGATTCAGCGCCGCGAAAGCGTTGGCGCTTCTGGTCATGATTAGCCTAATTCGATATCTGGACAGCTTCGCTTTGATTTTCAGTGCCAAGCACGTCGGGATTATTCCCTGGATCATCGCCCTCCTGGTGGTGCTCTCGGGGATCACGGCGATCTTTGGCTTGTTTCGCGGCAACAAATGGGGCTTTATTCCGCTGTACTTTTTTATCCCCGGAGCCACGTTGTTTTTCGGCATGAGCCTGATCCCCTATCTCCCTTTGCTGATTGAACCGGCCTATCGTGGTATGGCAGTGGTGGCCATTAATTGCGGCATTCTGATTTATGCGGTGTGGCTGCTGCTCCGGATGATGGAGCGCCATGATCTGCATTATTAACCGGTTGTTGCCCGGTCGGATTTGGTATTCATCGGTCGGATCTGTGATAATACAGTCATGATTAATCAGGCAATTGGCGCAGGAAGTGCGTTAATGACCTCTGCTCAGCAAAGGACGAGGAAAGATGAAGAAAATTGAAGCCGTTATTAAGCCGTTCAAGCTTGATGATGTTCGAGAAGCGCTTGCAGAAGTCGGCATCACCGGGATGACGGTGTCGGAAGTGAAAGGCTTTGGGCGCCAGAAGGGGCACACAGAGCTGTATCGTGGGGCCGAATACATGGTTGATTTCCTGCCGAAGGTGAAGCTGGAAATCGTGGTCGCCGATGATGTCGCTGAGCAGTGTGTAGAGACCATCATCGAAACAGCGCAAACCGGGAAGATCGGTGACGGTAAGATCTTTATGTTTGATGTTGAGCGTGTGGTCCGGATCCGGACCGGCGAGGAAGACGAAGACGCCATCTAAAACAAGCAGCGCACGGTTGTGATGGAAAAGGCTTGCCGGGTGGCAAGCCTTTCTTGATCTGTACCGGCGTCGCGCTAACCGGCAATCGCCGAGCCGCTGTAGCGTCCGGGCTTGTGGTTCATCGCCAGTACCAGGTTCAGCATCACGGCGCCCAGCACGGACAGGGCCAGGGTCATCGGGCTGACCAGGAAATAGGAGGCGATCAGAATGCAGAGATCGATCCCCATCTGCAGCTTGCCGGCTGACCAGCCGAACTTTTCCTGCAGGTAGAGCACCAGCACATTAAATCCGCCCAGGCTGGTCTGGTGGCGGAACAGGATCAGCATTCCCAGGCCCATCAGCAGGCCGCCAATCATTGCGCAATACAGCGGTTCCAGCCGGCTGATCTCCAGCACATAGTGCATATGATCGGTGATCACCGAGACCAGGCCGCCGGAGATGATGCTGGTGATGGCAAAGGCGCGGCTCATCCGGAACCAGGCCATCAGGTAAAACGGGGTGTTGAGCAGAAAGTAAAGCTGGCCGAAAGACAGGTCGACAAACTGGCTAAGTAAAAGGGCAAGACCTGTGGTGCCGCCGGTCAGCAAGTGGGCTTGCTGCAGGAAGAAAACGCCCTGGGCGACAACAAAGGTGCCCGTCAGGATTGCAATGACGTTCTCTTTATGCGAATGATGGTAACCGCTCAAAAAATCAAACTCCTTGTTTGTAGCGAATCCTGTAGACGGCGCCTTGAGCGCGGAGCAGGGATCCGGTGATCGATGTTGGCGCTATGATACGGGTGGGGCTGGGTACTGAGAAGCCTGTCACAGAAATGGTTAAACTACAGGTGTAATGATTTCGATACAACTACGTAAACTATTAATTTGTAAATTTTCTTGCAAACTGTATGTGATGAACTAAAGCGTTGTTGGTGATGCTTGCATCAAGATGAAAGGAATTCATGCTGACATGGAAAATAAACATGCAGAAATCACAAGAAAAAGCACAATCAGGACTATCTGACCCGGACCAAATTCTGTAAAATACAGCGCTATGTACCAGGGTGACGAAAACGTTTGCGTTCAGGCGGCGCCTGGGCTGATGTTTTTTCGAATTTCACCGAAAATTACTGTTTACCATTCATTCGCAGCAGGAACGGTTTTTTAGTGCTTCTGCGGGTGTATATGAGAACGATCTGAGTCAGGAGATACAGATGCTAAAGCGCGACATGAATATTGCCGATTATGACGCAGAACTTTTTGCAGCCATTCAGGAAGAGACTGCGCGTCAGGAAGAGCACATCGAGTTAATTGCCTCTGAAAACTACACCAGCCCGCGTGTAATGGAAGCACAAGGTTCTCAGCTGACCAACAAATATGCCGAAGGTTACCCGGGTAAGCGTTACTACGGCGGCTGTGAGTATGTGGATAAAGCAGAGCAACTGGCGATCGACCGTGCTTGCCAGTTGTTCGGTGCCGAGTACGCCAACGTGCAGCCACACTCTGGCTCACAGGCCAACAACGCAGTCTACATGGCGTTGCTTAATGCCGGGGATACTGTCCTGGGCATGAGCCTGGCCCACGGTGGCCACCTGACCCACGGCTCTCCGGTAAACTTCTCCGGCCGCCTGTACAACATCGTGCCTTACGGCATCGATGAAGCCGGCAAAATCGACTACGAAGAAATGGAAGCGCTGGCGGTTGAGCACAAGCCGAAAATGATCATCGGTGGCTTCTCTGCTTACTCGCAGGTTGTTGACTGGAAACGCATGCGTGAAATCGCGGACAAAGTGGGTGCTTACCTGTTTGTCGATATGGCGCACGTCGCCGGTCTGATTGCTGCGGGTGTCTACCCGAATCCTGTGCCGCACGCGCATGTGGTGACCACTACCACGCACAAAACCCTGGCCGGTCCTCGCGGCGGTCTGATCCTGTCGAACGGCGGTGAAGACCTGTATAAGAAACTGAACTCTGCCGTATTCCCGGGCGCCCAGGGCGGTCCGCTGATGCACGTGATTGCAGCCAAAGCCGTGGCGTTCAAAGAAGCGATGGAGCCGGAATTTAAAGCGTACCAGGCGCGTGTGGTTGAAAATGCCAAGGCGATGGTCGGTGAGTTCCTCGAGCGTGGTTACAAGATTGTCTCCGGCAGCACTGAAAACCACCTGTTCCTGGTCGATCTGATCGACAAAGGCATTACCGGGAAAGAAGCCGATGCTGCGCTGGGCTCAGCCAACATCACAGTGAACAAGAACAGCGTACCGAACGATCCGCGCAGCCCGTTTGTGACTTCAGGGATCCGCCTGGGCACCCCGGCGATCACCCGTCGCGGCTTCACTGCTGAAGATGCCAAGCAACTGGCTGGCTGGATTTGTGACATCCTGGACGATGTAAACAACCCGGAAGTGATCGAAGCGACTAAAGCCAAGGTGCTCGAGATCTGTCAGCGCCTGCCTGTTTACGCTTAATCCTTCTGTGTGAGCCGGCCGGCGGCGACGCTGGCCCGGCAAAGCGCAAGATGCATAAAACGGCACCTGATTCAGGTGCCGTTTTGTTTTATCAGCCAGAATCAACAGAAAAACCCGCCAGAACGCTCAACAGCGGAGCGAAATGGGTTACACTGAGGCGACGAGTATGAGGAGGCAAGATGCATTGTCCTTTTTGCGGTGCAAATGACACCAAAGTAATCGATTCCCGTCTGGTTGCAGACGGCCATCAAGTCCGTCGGCGTCGTCAGTGTCTGGCCTGTAATGAGCGTTATACGACGTTCGAAACAGCAGAGTTAGTTATGCCGCGGGTGATTAAAACCAATGGCAACCGCGACCCGTTCAACGAAGATAAGCTGCGGGGCGGCATTCAGCGTGCCCTGGAAAAGCGCCCAGTTAGTGCTGATGACATTGAGCGGGCAATCAATACCATCAAGTCACGCCTGCGGGCGACCGGTGAGCGGGAAGTGCCGTCTGAAATGATCGGCAACCTGGTGATGGAAGCGCTGAAAGAGCTGGATAAAGTGGCTTATATCCGCTTTGCATCCGTTTACCGTAGTTTTGAAGATATTCGAGAATTTGGCGAAGAGATCGCCAGATTGGAAAAATAAGTGCGGGCGGCACCCTGCCGCCGGCCTGAACCATGAAAAGCAAACCAGATGTTTTCATCGATTGACCATGCCATGATGCTGCGCGCCCTCGAACTGGCGAAACGCGGCCGATTCACCACTGCGCCCAACCCCAATGTCGGCTGTGTGATTGCCCACGGCAGTGACATTGTCGGCGAGGGGTATCATTACCGGGCTGGCCAGCCTCACGCGGAAGTGTTTGCCCTGCGGGCAGCCGGTGAGAAAGCCAAGGGTGCCACTGCCTATGTCACCCTCGAGCCTTGCTCTCATTTTGGCCGGACGCCGCCGTGCGCTGCGGCATTGATTGACGCCGGTGTTGCCCGGGTGGTCTGTGCCATGGTTGATCCGAATCCGCAAGTGGCCGGGCGGGGCCTGAAGATGCTGCGGGCCGCCGGGATCGCGGTGCAGTCGGGCTTGCTCGAAGCCGATGCCGAGGCGCTGAATCCGGGGTTTATCAAGCGGATGAAAACCGGCAAGCCGTATGTGCAGCTCAAGCTGGCGGCCAGCCTCGATGGTCGCACCGCGCTGGCGAACGGGGAGAGCAAATGGATCACCTCACCGGCGGCGCGGGCGGATGTACAGCGCTTCCGGGCCCAGGCCGGGGCGATCTTATCAACCAGTGCCACGGTACTGGCTGATGATCCGTCGCTCAATATTCGCTGGGAGGAGCTGGATGAGACGGTGCAGCAGCACTATCCGCAGGCATCGTTGCGCCAGCCGATCCGGGTGGTGATTGACAGCCAGAACCGGGTCACACCGACTCATCGCCTGATTGGCCTGCCGGGACAGACTCTGCTCGCGCGGCGTGAGCTGGGAAAAGAATCCTGGCCGGCCTCAGTACAACAGCTGGTGGTACCGGCTGCTGAGCATGGCCGGCTGGATCTCGATGCCCTGATGACCGTACTGGCACAGCAGGATATTAACCACTTGTGGGTGGAGGCGGGTGCCGCCCTGGCGGGGGCCTTGCTCTCTGCCGGGCTGGTGGATGAGCTGATTGTCTATCAGGCGCCGAAACTGATGGGCAGCGACAGCCGGGGACTGATTGACCTGCAAGGGTTCACGGCGATGACCCAGGTGCCGGAGCTGACCATCCGGGATGTTCGCATGGTGGGGCCGGATATTCGGATCTCCGCGCAAATCAAACAAGCAATTTAAGGAAAATCCTTCATGTTTACAGGCATTATTGAAGCGGTTGGGACCATTACGGCGCTGACACCGAAAGGCAAAGACATTTCTGTGACGGTGGATTCCGGCAAGCTTGATCTATCCGATGTAAAATTGGGGGACAGTATTGCAACCAACGGCGTTTGCCTCACGGTGGTTGCGCTGACTGGCAACGGCTATGTGGCTGATTTGTCGTTAGAGACCCTCCAGCGGACCGCGTTTGCGACGTACCGTGCCGGACAGGCGGTCAACCTGGAAAAAGCCATGCTGCCGACTACTCGGTTCGGCGGTCATATGGTGTCCGGCCACGTGGATGAGGTGGCGGAAATAATCGAACGGAGCCACACCGGCCGGGCCATTGAATTCTGGGTTCGGGTGCCGGCGCATCTGGCCAAGTATATTGCCGAAAAAGGCTCGGTCACGGTCGATGGGATCAGCCTGACCGTCAATGCCGTCCGGGGCGATGAGTTTAAACTGACGATCGTGCCGCACACCGCTGCCGAGACCACGATGGAATCATTCCAGCCCGGTCGGAAGGTCAACCTGGAGGTGGATGTGATCGCCCGCTATCTGGAGCGATTGATACTGGGTGACAAGGCGGCAGAAAAAGCGCCGACAGTGACCATGGATCTGTTGGCAAAATCCGGATTCTTGAAATCATAAAGACCAAGCAGGAGAAGGGGAACACAATGGCATTAAGCAGTGCAGCAGAGATCATTGAAGATATTCGCCAGGGAAAAATGGTGATCCTGATGGATGATGAGGATCGCGAAAACGAAGGCGATCTGATCATGGCCGCGGAAAAGATCACCCCTGATGCCATTAACTTTATGGCGACCCACGGACGGGGACTGATTTGCCTGACCCTGACACAAGACCGTTGCCAGCAGCTGAATCTGCCGCTGATGGTGCAGGACAATACTGAGCAGTTCAGCACTAACTTCACCATTTCGATTGAAGCGGCCGAAGGCGTGACCACCGGGATCTCCGCCGCAGATCGCGCCCGCACGGTACAAGCAGCCGTAGCGGCGAATGCGACACCCTCGGATATCGTGATGCCGGGCCATGTATTTCCGCTGATGGCGCAGCAGGGTGGGGTACTGGCCCGTGCCGGTCACACCGAAGCTGGTTGTGATATCGCTCGCCTGGCCGGTCTGGAGCCGTCGAGCGTGATCGTTGAAATCCTCAATGAAGACGGCACCATGGCCCGCCGCCCGGATCTGGAAGTGTTTGCCGAGAAACATGGCCTGAAGCTGGGCACCATTGCCGACCTGATCGAATATCGCAATACCAACGAAACCACCATCGAGCGCGTGGCTGAATGCCGCCTGCCGACGGCGTTCGGTGAGTTTGACCTGATCACCTACCGTGACACCATCGATAACGAAGTCCATTATGCGTTGCGCCACGGGCAAGTTAGCCCGGTTGAGCCGACGCTGGTGCGGGTGCATGTGCAGGATACCTTCAAGGACATTCTGCATTCCGGGGCGTCGCAATGGACGCTGTCGGCAGCGATGCAGCGAATTGCCGAGGAAGGTGGGGTCATGGTGATCCTCAATCGCCACGAATCACAAGAGGCCACATTGACCAAGATCCAGCAACTGGCCGCGCAGGAAGCCGGCAAGCCGATGGTGAAACTGAATCCGAAAGATCAGTCGCGCCAGGTCGGGGTCGGCTCGCAAATTCTTGCCGATCTCGGGGTGGCGAAGATGCGCCTGCTGTCTTCAACCCATCAGCGCTACCACTCCCTGTCCGGCTTTGGCCTGGAAGTGGTTGAGTATATTTGCGAATAAGTCAGCTGCCGTTGACAGCATTATTGTGTCGCTCTTCGGGCAACCTTGCCGGTGGTGAGCGACTTATCATGAACATTGGTTTGAGAAGCCAAGGCAGGCCGGATCCCCGGGTGGGGAGCGGCTCACAACTAAATTGGTATAACCCATAAAGTGTGGTAGACTCCCGCGGTTTCTCAAACCGGAAAAGACATAGTCACAGGAAGGCCCATGAAGGTAATTGAAGGCGCCATTGCGGCACCAAATGCAAAAGTTGCTATCGTAATTTCACGTTTCAACAGCTTCATCAACGAAAGTCTGTTGGAAGGCGCACTTGATGCGCTGAAACGTCAGGGTCAGGTCAGCGATGACAACATCACCGTTGTTCGTTGCCCGGGTGCTTATGAGCTGCCACTGGTGGCACAGCAGGTTGCCAAGAGCGATCGTTACGATGCGATTGTTGCACTGGGTTCTGTGATCCGTGGCGGTACACCGCACTTTGATTATGTTGCCGGTGAGTGTAACAAAGGTCTGGCGCAGGTTGCTCTGGAGTACAACACTCCGGTTGCATTCGGTGTTCTGACTGTAGATTCAATTGAACAAGCCATTGAGCGTGCCGGTACCAAGGCTGGTAATAAAGGGGCAGAGGCTGCACTAAGCGCGCTTGAAATGGTCAATGTCCTGTCCCAAATCGAATCCTAATGGGGGTTACTGTGAAACCAGCCGCACGTCGAAACGCACGTCAGTTTGCTGTTCAAGCCATTTATTCTTGGCAAATTACCAAAGGCAATGTTGCCGATATCGAGCAACATTTCCTGTCCGGGGATAAGTTTGAAGAAGAAGAGTTCCAGGCCGATGCTCCGGTGTTGGCGGCTCCGCATACAGACGTTGCCTACTTCCGTGATCTGTTCACCGGCGTTGTCCTGAATCATCAGGAGCTGGACAGCAAAATGCGCCCGTACCTGTCGCGCCCGCTGCAAGACCTGGATCAGATGGAACTGGCACTGCTTCGCCTGGCGATGTACGAAATGGTTAAGCGTGACGACGTTCCTTATAAAGTGGTGATTAACGAAGCGATCGAGTTGGCAAAAGCCTTCGGCGCGGAAGACAGCCACAAGTTTGTGAACGGCGTGCTGGATAAAGCAGCACCGACACTTCGCAATAAAAAGTAAGCGAATCACAACGACAGAGGGCCAGCTAAGCTGGCCTTTTTTCTGTCCTCGATCTGAAGAGAGTATGGCTAAAAACGAATTTGACCTCATTGCTCGCTATTTCGAGCATCAGGCGGTCAGCCGTCGCGACGTGGTGTTGCCGATTGGCGATGATTGCGCCCTGCTGGCAATGCCGGAAGGCAGTCAACTGGCCGTGAGTACTGATACCCTGGTGGCGGGGACTCATTTTCTGGCCGAGGCCGATCCGGTCAAGGTAGCCCATAAGGCCCTGGCCTCTAATCTGAGCGATCTGGCGGCGATGGGGGCGACCCCGGCTTGGGTGTCGCTGGCACTGACGATGCCCAAGCCGGATGAAGCCTGGCTGTCAGGCTTCTGCCAGGGTTTTTTTGCCCTGGCGGAATATTACAATGTTCAGTTGGTGGGGGGAGACACCACCAAAGGCCCGCTCAGTATCACCATGACGGTCCACGGCTTTGTGCCGCAGGGCGAAGCGCTGACCCGCAGCGGTGCCAACTCGGGCGACTGGGTCTATGTCACCGGGAACCTGGGCGATAGTGCCGCCGGTCTGGCGTTGGTACTGGGCGACAAGCAGGTTGACGATCCCGAACTTCGCGAGTGTCTGCTGGAGCGCCACTACCTGCCGCAACCGCGGATCCTGGCCGGACAGGCGCTGCGCGGGATAGCGACGGCCGCACTGGATATCTCCGACGGCCTGGTGGCTGATCTCGGCCACATTCTGGAGCGCTCCGCTCTGGCGGCGGTGATTGATGTTGACACGCTGCCGCTGTCAGCTGAATTACAGCAGTTTGAGCCGGACACGGATCGCGCGTTGCAGCTGGCGTTGAGCAGCGGGGAAGAGTACGAACTGTGCTTTACCGTGCCGGAGCAAAACCGCGGGGCGATCGACACGGCCCTGGCTTATAGCGGGGTCAAGGCAACCTGCATTGGTCAGTTGAGAGCCGGTCAGGGGATCACCCTGATGCGTGGCGACACGGCGCTGGACTGGCGGCTTCATGGCTATGACCATTTTTCGGAGTAACACGTGGCAAACCCAAAAGAAAAAATAAACCTGAAAAACCCCTGGCACTTGCTGGCTACCGGCTTTGGCAGTGGCCTGTCCCCGGTGATTCCCGGTACCATGGGCACCCTGGCAGCGGTGCCGTTTTACCTGCTGCTGGCCGAGTTGCCGTTTTCCGTTTATTTAGTGCTGGTGCTGAGTGCTGCTTTACTGGGGATCACCATTTGCCAGAAAACGTCCGATGATATGGGCGTGCACGATCACGGCAGCATCGTGTGGGATGAATTTGTCGGTTTTTGGATCACTATGGCCGTGGCACCCGTGGTGAGTTGGCAGTGGCTGTTGGCCGGCTTTGTCCTGTTCCGCTTTTTTGACATGGTCAAGCCCTGGCCGATCAGCTGGCTGGATAAACATGTCCACGGCGGGTTCGGGATCATGGCCGATGACATTCTGGCTGGCGTCATGGCGATGATCAGCCTGTGGGGGCTTGGCTACTGGCTGGGCTGGTAGTTACCGGATTGTCATGCTTAAAACACCGCGCTGTTGCGCGGTGTTTTATTTTTAAGAAAAATAATAAAAATCAGTTCACTAGCTGCATATCGACTAGGCTGTAAGTATGTTTTCCGATGAAGACAGTGGTGAGTGATGCAGAATCTGTGGTGGCGGTGTGCCCTGAGTATGTTGGCCTGGTTTGCATGTCAGGTCTATGCACAGGTTTATCCTTCCACGGGGACCGCCTGGGTATTGCCCGGCGGGTGGGATGAGCCCCAGGCGACGTCTTATTTTGATACCGCTGATGCCGTGAAGCAGTGGGAAGGGCGCCATGCCGATTTGGTGCTTGGCAGCCTGCACGACCCTGAGATGAATCAGAAACTCATCACCATGGGGTACATCTACAGCCAGAAGCTCAATTGCCGCCCCGGTAACCAGTCGGCCTGGCTGAGCGCCGAAGCAGCCCGGCAGGATCTGGATATTGAAGACGGTTACCTTCATTTTGCCGAAGATACCGTACTGGCGGTCAAGCAGTTCAGCCGTGGCCTGGACTATCTGCTCGAAGGGCAGCCCTATCATCTACTACGGGTTCGCGATCAGCAATTCTCAACCGCCCGCCTGCCCCTGACGCTTCAGCCCGGTGATGCCCTGATCGCCATGGCTTCTTATCCGTTTGACCGGGTACAAGTTACCGCGCTTTCGCCGCCGGAGGTTGCCCGGGCGGTGACGGACGATGCCGGGCATGTCGGTGACTGGGCACCGGTTGAAATCACCTGGCAGAGCGACATTGGGGCGCAAAAGCAGCTGATCCAGAGCGGGCGGCTGCACCAGCCGGGGCACTGGCGCAGTGTGCAGGCTGTTGAGCAGGGCCGGGCACTCAACAGTGGTAAGCGCGGGCTGGAGCTGGGGTTGCGAACCTGGATGATCCGGCTGCAGTGGCCGACGGCAACCCGGGTCCACAGCGTCCGTTTTCAGCCTTGGTTGCAGCGAACACCGCAAGGGGCACAACAATCCCTGATGATCCCGGGTTGGGACGGGCAAAACGATCGCAACCGGGATGGCTACATTGATGATGATGAGTTCGCCGCCCGGGTAAATCCGAATGCCAGCGCCCGGTTTCGCCATCAGGCGCGCCTGATCCCGGCCGGGCATCTATGGCCAGGGGCCTGCTGGTACCGGACCAACTTTGCCGACCCGGTTTGGAACCGGCTTAGAGCCGGCTGGTATCAGGCTGACTGGAAGCGCCAGGGGTTGAGTGGCGGCTATAATGACGATATGGCTAAACTGCTGGGTAAGAATCAGTTTCAGGTTACCGAGGGTGGCCTGATTGCTGAGCTTGCGCAGCGGGCAGGGACCGCAGAAGCCGCTGCAACCTATGCTGCGCAGCAGGCTGATTTCCTGCAACTGGTGAAACAGCGTACCGGTACCGGCTGGCTGGCAGCGAATATCTCTCGCTTGAACCTGTGGCATGATTCCGTCTGGCCGGCCAAGCTGCGGGCTGTGGTTGATCTCTGGCTGCGCGAACACTATCTCCACCCGGCGATGGGGCTGGCCCGGATGCAGCAGGGGTGGGATATATTCGCCCTGGGCAAAGCCGGGGATAAAAGCCTGATCATGGCCTCGGTCAAGGGGGGGAGAAGCCATTTGGCCCCGGCTTCGGTCCGGGCGTGGCAGCAGGATATTGAAACCGGCCTGGCCCAGTATTACTTCTTTAATCTGCCGGGGCTGACTTACTACCACAGCTGGAACCAGACCTACTTGTATGGCAGCGGCAATACCACGCTGCGCAACTGGCATCGTGAGGGAGTGCCGAAGAACTGGGCTTATCAGCCGACTGGGATGCTTAAGGTTGATATCGGCCGGCCGATCTCTCCGCCCGGTGGCTACAAACTGGTGCAATGGGTCAATGGCGATAAGCAAGTGAAATCCACGGCGACACAGTTTGGTGAAGTGTCGCTGATGCCGGCCAACTGGTTCTGGCTCTATCGTAAGGGGTGGCTTGGCGCGGTACCGGATGAAGGGGTGATGGCGCGCCGTTACAGTGACGGGCTGGTGGTGTACCGGGCGGTGAAAGCGCATGATGAGCAGCGTTTTTTGCTGGCCGAGCCGCTGCGGGTATCGCTGCCGGGAGAATACCAGCGGGTGTTCTATGATGGTAGTTTGAGTGAGCCGATCCGCTATCTCGAACTGGGGGGATATGAAGGGGCGGTGCTTAAACGCGTGTCGTCTCCGTGAGCTGAAATGAAAACGGCTCCGCAGGGGAGCCGTTTGAAGACCATGAGGCCGATTTAGTCCAGATAAGCGCGGATTTGTTTCTCGATGCCCGGGCCGTCAATGTCCAGCAGGGCATGGAGTTCGGCCTGGGTGCCTTGCTCTATGAAGCGATCCGGCAGGCCTAGGTTGAGCACCGGCTTGAGGATTTTCTGCTTCATCAGGAACTCGTTGATGCCGCTGCCGGCGCCACCGGCGATGGCATTCTCTTCGACCGTGACCAGCACATCATGGCTGGCAGCCAGCTCCCGGACTAAGGCTTCATCCAGCGGTTTGACAAAACGCATGTCCGCTACGGTTGCATTGAGGTTTTCTGCCGCTTCCAGCGCATAGCTCAGCATGGTACCGAAGCTGAGGATCGCGATCTTTTCTCCCTCGCGGCGCACGACACCTTTACCGATTTCCAGCGCGGTCATCTCGCGGGTCGGGGTGATCCCGGTGCCGCTGCCGCGCGGGTAGCGCACGGCGCTCGGGCCCTGGTGGATGTGGCCGGTGTAGAGCATCTGGCGGCACTCGTTCTCATCGCTCGGCGCCATGATCACCAGGTTCGGGATACAACGCATATAGCTGAGATCAAACGCGCCCTGGTGGGTTTGTCCGTCGGCACCAACCAGGCCGCCGCGGTCAATGGCAAACATTACCGGCAGATCCATGATGGCGACATCGTGGATCAGCTGATCATAACCGCGCTGCAGGAAGGTCGAGTAAATTGCCACAACCGGGTGGTAGCCGCCGATGGCCATGCCCGTTGCCAGCGTCACGGCATGCTGCTCAGCAATCGCGACATCAAAATATTGCTCCGGATACGCTTTTGAGAAGCGCACCATGCCGGAGCCTTCCCGCATCGCTGGGGTGATCGCCATCAGCTTGCTGTCTTCAGCCGCCATATCACACAGCCAGTCGCCGAAGATATTGGAGAAGGTCGGCTGGCTTTTGGCTTTCGGGATCGGGTTCTGGGTCAGATCGAACTTCGGCACGGCATGGTAGTTGATCGGATCGGCTTCTGCCGGGGCATAGCCTTTACCTTTTTTGGTCATGATATGCAGGAACTGCGGCCCTTTGAGGTTACGCATGTTCTTCAGCGTTTTGACCAGCTCCTCCACATCATGGCCGTCGATCGGGCCAATATAGTTAAAGCCCAGCTCTTCGAACATGGTGCCGGGAACGACCATGCCTTTGAGGTGCTCTTCCGCGCGTTTGACCAGCTCTTTGATCGGCGGCGCGCCGGAGAGGACTTTCTTGCCGCCTTCGCGGAAGGTGGTATAGAGGTTGCCGGACAACACCCGCGCCAGCTGATTGTTCAGCGCGCCGACGTTTTCCGAAATCGACATTTCGTTATCGTTGAGGATCACCAGCATGTCGGAGTGGACATCCCCGGCATGGTTCATGGCTTCAAACGCCATCCCGGCAGTGATGGCACCGTCACCGATCACGCTGACCACTTTGCGCCCCAGGCCTTCTTTTTCGGCGGCAATCGCCATCCCGAGGCCGGCACTGATCGAGGTCGACGAGTGGCCGACGGACAGGACGTCGTATTCACTTTCTTCCCGCCACGGGAACGGGTGAATGCCGTCTTTCTGGCGAATGGTCGGCATGGCTTCACGGCGTCCGGTCAGGATTTTATGCGGGTAGGCCTGATGGCCGACATCCCAGATCAGGTGATCGAACGGGGTATTGTAGACATAGTGCAGGGCCACGGTCAGCTCAACGGCGCCGAGGCCGGAAGCAAAGTGACCACTACTACGACTGACGGTGTTCAGTAAGTAGGTCCGCAGCTCGTCACAGACAGCGGGCAGGCTGTCGGCCGGTAGCAGACGGAGTTCATCTGGAGTGTTGGCCAGAGCCAGATGCGGGTATTTTGAAATATCCAGTGTCATAATTTGGCGCTTTTACTGATTTTAGTTATTGCGCTCGATGACGTATCGGGCGAAAACTTCGAGTTGGTCTGTATTGTAGGGTATTGCAGCCAAGGCTTGTAGCGCTTCTTGGTAAAGTTGCTGTGCTTTTTGCTGCGCACCTTCCAGACCGAGCAGAGCCGGATAGGTACTTTTATTCAGCGCGACGTCCGATCCCTGGGGTTTGCCCAGGGTATCGGTATCACTGGTGATATCAAGGATATCGTCCTGAACCTGGAACGCCAGGCCCACGGCTTCTGCGTAGCGGTCCAGTTGCGGCAGGACGGCGACGCCTTTGTCACCGGCAGCCAGGGCGCCGAGGCGAATGGCACAGCGGATCAGGGCGCCGGTTTTATGTTTGTGGATCGTTTCCAGCTGCGCCAGGGAGATTTGCCCGCCTTCGGCGGCCAGATCCAGTGCCTGGCCGAGACACATGCCGGCAGCCCCGGATGCTTGGGCCAGCTCCCGGACCATCCGGATCCGGTACGCGTCGCCCTGTTCGCTCAGCTGCCCGGTTGCCAGGATTTCAAACGCCAGGGTCTGCAGGGCATCCCCGGCCAGAATAGCGCTGGCTTCGTCAAAGGCAATATGGCAGGTCGGCTGGCCGCGGCGCAGCTCATCATCATCCATCGCCGGCAGATCGTCATGGATCAATGAATAGGCGTGGATACACTCGACCGCAGCGGCCGGGGTGTCCAAATCATCACAGTCAGCTCCCAGCATCTGGCCGGTGACATAAGTCAGGTAAGGGCGGGCACGTTTGCCGCCCAGCAGCGTCCCATGTTTCATGGCCTGGAGCAGGGCATGGTCGGCATACGGCTGCGTTGCCAGCCACTGGGCCAGCTGTTGGTTATTCCGCTGGAGGTAGTACTGCAGGGAGGATGACAGGGATGAAGTGTTATTCATTGTTTGCATCAAATTCAGTCAGGGGGGCTTGGTCGTCTGCCTGGAGCAGAATTTCGACACGCTGCTCAGCCTGGGTCAGCTTTTGCTGGCTGCTGCGTGCAAGCGCGATACCACGCTCAAATTTTTTTAATGCGTCCTCAAGGGCAATGTCGCCGGATTCCAGTTCGTTAACAATGCTATCGAGTTCGTCCAGTGCGGCTTCAAACGCCATATTTTCAGGTTTTTTAGCTGCCATACGCGGTTCACTGTGATTTAAGTGCAGGAAAAATAACGTAGAGACGTATTAGGGTCAAATTATCTCACAGGATTCTGTGGGGCCAACAGTTATTTTCGCATTTTGCCGACAACCGGGCTAAATCTTAATTCAAGGGTGCCGATACAGTTTGAGTTGGTTAGAATACCCCAAGCAAAGTACTTGGCTAAGTTGGAGAACTATCGGTGGATTTGGCTACCCTTATCGGCTTAATCGGCTCTTTTGCCTTTGTCATCATGGCAATGGTGTTGGGCGGCAGTATCAATATGTTCATTGATACGCAGTCGATCCTGATTGTGTTATGTGGTTCGACGTTTGTAGCGCTGATGCAGTACAGCGTCGGGCAGTTTTTCGGTGCAGCCAAAATTGCGGTCAAGGCATTTATGTTCAAGACCGATAACCCGGAAGATCTGATTGCCAAGGTTGTGGAAATGGCTGATGCCGCGCGCAAAGGCGGTTTCCTGGCGCTGGAAGAGATGGAAGTGGAAAACTCCTTTTTGCGAAAGGGGATCGATCTGCTGGTGGATGGCCATGATGCGGATGTGGTGCGGGCGACGTTGCAAAAAGATATCGCCCTGACCAATGAACGCCACGAGCAGGGGGCTGGGATTTTCAAAGCGCTGGGAGATGTTGCCCCAGCTATGGGCATGATCGGGACCCTGATCGGCCTGGTGGCCATGTTGTCGAATATGGATGACCCTAAGTCCATTGGCCCGGCGATGGCGGTCGCCCTGCTGACGACTCTATACGGGGCGATGATGGCCAACATGGTGATGTTGCCGATTGCGGCCAAGCTGGAGCTGCGCAAAGACGAAGAGAAGCTCAATCGCCGCCTGATCCTGGATGGGGTTCTGGCGATTCAGGATGGTCAGAACCCGCGGGTGATCGACGGCTACCTGAAGAATTATCTCAACGAAAAGAAACGTGCCATCGACGGCGATCAGTAAGGGAAAATGATGGAAGAAGAATGCAAATGTCCCCCACCGGGGCTGCCGCAGTGGATGGGGACCTTTGCCGACCTGATGTCACTGCTGATGTGTTTCTTCGTACTGCTGCTGTCGTTCTCTGAGATGGACGTGCTGAAGTTCAAACAGATCGCCGGTTCGATGAAGTTTGCTTTCGGGGTGCAAAACATGCTGGAAGTCAAGGATATTCCCAAGGGGACCAGTGTGATCGCCCAGGAGTTTCGTCCGGGTCGACCGGAGCCGACGCCGATTGAAGTGATCATGCAGCAGACGATTGATATGACCCAGCGCTCGCTCGATTTTCATGAAGGAGAGTCGGATCGGGCCGGGGGAACCCAACGGGATGCCGGCAAGCTGACCGGTGGCCAGAGTGCCCAGATGTCCACTGAGCTCAATCAGAATGATCAATCCGAGATGATGGAAGCGCAGCAACAGCTGGTCGAAGTCCTGCAGCAGGCGCTGAATCGTGAAATTGATGATGGTGCGATCGAAGTGGAAAACTTCGGTCAGCAGGTCGTGATCCGGATCAAGGAGAAAGGCTCGTTTCCGGCCGGTTCGGCTTTCCTGCAGCCGAAGTTTCGCCCGCTGGTGCGTCAGATCGCCGATTTGGTGAAAGATGTGCCCGGGGTGATCCGTGTTTCCGGCCATACCGATAATCGGAAACTGGACTCTGAGCTGTATCGTTCAAACTGGGATCTTTCCGCCCAGCGGGCGGTGTCGGTCGCCCAGGAGATGGAAAAAGTTGACGGTTTTGATCACAAACGCCTGCGGGTGGTCGGTCTGGCGGATACCGCGCCGCTCAATGACAACAAGACCGAAGCGAAGCGTCGGGCCAACCGCCGGGTTGAGATCTCCATCATGCAGGGTGAACCGCATTACTCCGAGGAACTGAGCAGCGGCGGGAATTAAGCCTACACTAAGAGGATAACAGGGCCGTGGGGAGTGCTCTCTACCTCCCCGGACAATCTTGGTAAGCAACGCGTCCTGTTTGGGAATATATCCTTGTTTCAGCAACAGCCGGCTTGCTGTATAATCCGCGCCTTTGATCCTTTTGGTTATGTTTGGCCCAGTGTAGCGAAGCGTGTTATGAAATTTATTGTTAAACCCCATCCAGAGATTTTTGTGAAGAGCGAATCGGTCCGTAAGCGCTTTACCCGAATCCTGGAGTGTAACATCCGCATTATTCTTCAACGTCTGTCCGACTCCGTGGCGGTGTATAACCGACGTAGCTATATCGAAGTAACGTCGAAGGATGACAGTATTCGCGAGCAGGTGCTGGCAGTTCTGACCCAGACGCCGGGGATCCACCATACGCTGGAAGTCAAACAGACCGAATTTAAAGACATGCATGACATCTATGAGCAGACGTTGGCGCATGTGGGTGAGCAGATTGTCGGCAAAACTTTCTGTGTCCGGGTTAAGCGGAGCGGTAAGCACGACTTTACGTCAATTGAGCTGGAGCGCTACGTCGGTGGTGGTCTGAACCAGGCTGTGGCATCGGCGTCGGTGAAACTGAAAAATCCGGACGTGACGGTGAAGATCGAAGTCGAGCACGACAAGCTGAACCAGATCCTGGCGCGTCATCAGGGGCTGGGCGGCTTTCCGCTGGGCACTCAGGAGGATGTCCTGAGCCTGATCTCCGGTGGCTTTGACTCCGGGGTATCGAGCTATCTGCATATTAAGCGTGGCAGCAAGGTCCACTACTGTTTCTTCAACCTGGGTGGCCCGGCGCACGAGATCGGGGTGAAGCAGGTTTCTCACTTTCTGTGGAAGAAATACGGGTCTTCGGCCAAAGTGAAGTTCATTGCGATTGATTTTGAACCTGTGGTTGCTGAAATCCTGGAAAATATCGACGACGGCCAGATGGGTGTGGTGCTGAAGCGAATGTTCATGCGCGCGGCCGGCCAGGTAGCTGAGCGGTTCGGGATCCAGGCGCTGGTGACCGGTGAGGCACTGGGCCAGGTGTCTAGCCAGACCCTGACCAACCTGCGTCATATTGATAATGTGACTGACTCTTTGATCCTGCGCCCGCTGATCAACTGGGATAAAGAAGACATCATCAAGGTCGCCCGTGAGATCGGCACCGAAGATTTTGCCAAGACCATGCCGGAATTCTGTGGTGTGATCTCGAAAAGCCCGACCGTGAAGGCGGTGAAAGAGAAACTTGAAACCGAAGAAGCCAAGTTTGACTTTGCGGTGTTGGATCGCGTCGTCGCGGAAGCCCGGGTACTCGATATTCGTGATATCGAAAAAGAGAGCCAGGAGCAGGCACCGGAGATCGAACTGGTGGATCAGATTGAATCCGATGCGATTGTACTGGATATCCGCAGCCCGGATGAAGAAGATGAAAATCCGCTGGAGCTGGAGAACGTGGAGGTCAAGCACCTGCCGTTCTACAAGCTGGCGACCCAGTTTGGCGATCTGCCGCAGGAGAAAACTTACCTGCTGTATTGTGACCGCGGCGTCATGAGCCGTTTGCAGGCCCTGTACCTGAAAGAAAACGGCTTTGAGAACGTGAAGGTGTACCGCCCTTAATCAGGTTCACAGCGATGAAAAAACGAGAGCTTCGGCTCTCGTTTTTGTTTTCAGGCTTCGGAATATTCTCCTTGCTGTCGCTATTTCCGCGGCAGCACGGTGTAGTGCATGTTCGGCCAGACCACCATTGGTTCGGCCACTTCGGCAGCCCGCTCTTTTCCGGCCAGGTGGTTGATGATCTCAAAGGCAAACTCTTGTGCCGTCCCCGGCCCCTGGCTGGTCAGCAGGCGATGGTTGATATCATAGACCACCCGTTTGCTCCGGCGGCGATCTTGCGGGATTTGTTCAATAAAGGCCGGATGGGCGGTCATCAGGGCTTTCGGGAACAGTTGGTGGTGTTCCAGCACCACGGCCGGTGCTGCGCAGATGGCAGCAATCAACTTGCCGTCATGTTTGTGCTGATCGACAAATTCGATCAGCAACGGGCTGTCGCGAAAGCACTCGGCGCCAGCGGCACCGCCCGGCAGCACAACGCAGTCAAACGGCTCGTCAGCAATCGCCACGAGTGCCACATCGGCGACCAGCTTGATCCCGCGAGAGCCCGGCATGATCAGCGCGCCGTCCGAGGCGACGCTGGCGATGGTGACCTGAAACCCGGCCCGGATCAGAATGTCGATGGTCGTCACCGCTTCCATTTCCTCGCTGCCGGGGGCGATACAAACGGCGACTTTGATTGGGCGCTGTTGAGCTTCATGCGTCATGATCTTGTTGCTCCAGTTGTTTGATTTGCTGCCACAGCCGGGTATTTTCCGGAACCGCGATGCCGTGTTCCTGTGCCCGGTCAATCAGATATCCCGTAATATAGTCGATTTCCGTTGTCCGGTGCTGGGAAATATCCTGATTCATCGACGAATAGTTTGCGGCTGTATTTTTTATCACCTGATCGACCTGGCGGCGCAGGGCTGTGCTGTCGGCTGCAATCCCTTCAGCGCGCATCACAGCAGCAACTTCGTTGCAGATAGCATCCAGCCGTGAGTGATATTTCGCCTGGGCGAGATCCCCGTTGCGGCATTGCGCGATGGCGGTGAGCGGATTGATCGCACAATTGATCGCCAGCTTTTGCCACAGCGGGGTAAGGATCTGCGCATGCCATTGGCAGGGTGGCAGCGCCTGTTGCAGCGCTTCGGCCAGGTGCTTTTGTTGATGACCTGCCGGATTCATGGCGCCGAGCCAGGTGGGCCCGAGCCCGGTGTGATTGAGCTGCGCCGAACTTGGGCGATAGGCTGCCTGGGCGGTTGTGGCATACAGCAGCGGGTTGTCTGGGAGCAGCGCTGAAGCCATCCGATGGGTTCCCATCCCGTTGTGCATGACTACCACCGGGGTTGTAGGGGGCAGATACGGCAAAATCGATGTGAGCGCTTGCTCCACCTGAAACGCTTTGACGGTCAGCAACACACAGTCGGCTTGCTGTAATTGCTCGGGCTGGTTGGCTGCAAAGTGATAAGGTTGCGGCCGGGAGGCGTTCTCCAGCGGATTAAAGGTCAGGGAAAGTGTGCGGGCATTATCCCGGGTCCAGAAATGGACTGAGTGGTGCAGGCTCAGGTGACATCCCCATAAGCGGCCAATGGCGCCGGCGCCGACAATGGTCAGGTTCAACTCGGGTATCCTTACTTGATCAGTTCTGCGCTCAGCATATCACGTTCTCTGACAGCGACTGAATGGGGAAAGGGGCACATCCACGTTGTGCCGTTTACGCTGCAAACCGGATCAGAATTTGTAGTTGGCTGAGAGGTAGTGGCCAAAGCCGGTGGTGTCGCCAGCAAAACCGCCATCTTTAAACAGGGCCATATTGTGGTAGTACTTCAGGCCATAGCCGAAGGCCCATTGCGGGGTGTGGTAATAGATGCCGTTGAACCACTCTACGGCAGTGGTGGTCCGGTTGATATCATCGGAAATTTTCGAGGCACCGAACTTGTAGTCCAGATAACCCTGATAAGTCACAAAATCACCGCTGCTGAGGGTGAGCCAGGGCTTGAACCAGTTGGTGGAGATCATGTAGCCGTCCCACTCGCCTTCATTGTCGGCGCCAAAGTTCTCCCGCACATAACGGGCGTAAGTATTGAGGCCCATTTTTCCGAACCAGGGCACCTGCACATCAGAGCCGAGGCCAATATAGTGCTCAAAGAGCGCGTTATCACCAACATTGGTGAGCGTTGATATATATAGCTCCATCACCGGGCCGAAGGAGAGATCTTTGCCGCTGATGCCGTCCAGAGAGAAGCGGGGGGCAAACTTCAGGAAAAAGTTGTCGGCAAAGTCATCGGTGCCTTCCGGTTTGTTTCGATCAGACTGACTGGAGTTGAGGATATCGAAGACATCCAGATAGCCGTAAAGATCCAGCCAACCGGAACGGCCGCCGAATTCCATTTCAAAGTAAGTATCATCCTGGAAGCCGAAGGGAATCCGGTTGTTGATGCTTTGCATCAAATTGAGTGTGAACCATTTGTAATCATTCTTGTGGATGTCATCGGAGTAATCGACCGCGACGCTGGTGCCCGGCAGGGTAAGAGCGGCGCTGATACTGAAAGCTGCCAAAGTTCTGTTCATGATGAGATCTCGCTAGCCAAGTGCCATTGCTTCGGGGGCTCTGCCAAAGCACCTGGGTCGGGTGCACGGCTGTCCCCCTGCGAAGCGCGTTGTTATAAAAATGGAGTGATACGCGCCTACTGCAAAGGCTAGTGCATCGGGCTCAGACAGGCGGGCTGTCTTAGGGGCAAGGCGTGATTCTTAAAAACCAGTCAGGGTCTTGGATTAAAAAATTCTGGGAAATGAAGGAGAAAGCGGGGTTGTCTTGAAAATAATTATGCTCTTAACATTGAGAGCCGGATCAAAAAAGCACCCTTGCGGGTGCTTTTGAAGATACAGGAGCTTGTCATTTAGAACTTGTAAGTGACAGAGACATAGTGGCCAACACCTGTAGACTTGAAGCCATCAGAGTCTTTGATACCATAGATATCTTTATAGGCTTTCAAGCCGTAACCGACAGCGTAGCGATCTGAGTGCCAGTACAGGCCGTTGAACATGGCACCACCGCTGCTTGCGCCGCCAGTGTTCGGGCCATCGTCCAGGCCAAATTCGTAATCGATGTAACCCTGGTAAGACAGGAAGCTGCCGTTGTCAAAGAAGTGGAATGGCTTGAACCAGTTTGTCGCAAGGTGGTAGCCGTTCCACTCGTGGTCGTTGCCACGATATGAGGCGTACAGGTTCAGGCCAATTTTACCTAACCATGGCACGTTTACGTCTGAACCCAGGCCAATTTTCTGGTTGTTCACACCAGAGTTACCACCCCATTCCATCAGCGTGGCAATGTATAGCTCCTGAACCGGACCGAAAGACAGGTCTTTGCCGGTCACTGCGTCCAGAGACATGCGTGGTGCAAACTTCATGAACATTTTTTCAGCATCAGCTTTGTCGCTGTCTTTGTCGCTGCTCAGGTTGAACACATCAACGTAACCGTACAGGTCAAAGATTCCCGAGCGACCACCGAATTCCATTTCCATGTAATCGTGATCTGATTCGCCTGGCAGCTCGTTGATAGCGTACATCAGGTTGAATTGTGACCAGCTATAGTCGTTTTTGTGAATGTCGTCAGAATAATCGGCGGCGTTAACGGTGGCCGGCAGGGCAGTTGCTGCCAGCACGCTCAGTGCTACTAGGGATTTGCGCATGGGTAAACTCTCGCTCATTGTGTATTGGTATCAGGCTCTTTTGCGGCCCGTTTCGTTGTGGAGAGATTCTATGGTTTTATGTCACTGTTGTGAATGTAACGATTGCGCAATCATTTGCCAAATGTGATCATGATCTTTTGATATCGATTACATTTTCGGTGTTTGGTGATCAAGATCGTTATTTTTACGGTTTTCAATGAGAATTTTCTGAACTAAGTGATAAATACGTCATCTAATGGCCGATTTGGAGCCCAGTTTTACATCACTGGTATCCAAAAACAGAAATGGGAGGGGCTTGTCTTCAACAAAACACCTCCCAATGTTCAGGCATATGCAGGTGGGCTGCGATTAGGTCACTTCAGAGCGTGTTTGCACACTGACTTTCTGGTGCCTGCTGACCGCATAAATCAGCATCAGAACCGGCAGGCCGATGAGTGCGGTGGAGAAGAAAAACACGTTGTAGCCAAAGTTGTCGACAAAGACGCCCGAAAATCCGGCAATAAATTTCGGAAATAGCAGCATAATGGAACTGAACAGGGCATATTGCGTGGCAGAAAAAGCGACGTTGGTCAGGCTTGACATGTAAGTAATGAAGGCTGCGGTGGCGATGCCGGCACTGAGGTTATCCACCGAGATCACCAGGGTCAGCATGGTCAGGCTGTTGCCCATATAGGTGAAAATCATAAACAGGATATTGGTCGATGCTGCCAGAATTGCGCCCAGCGCCAGGATCCGCAAAGTCTTGAACTTACTGACGAGAATCCCGCCCAGTCCGGCCCCCAGCAAGGTCATGATCACCCCGTATACTTTTGAAACGGAGGCCACTTCGGTCTTGCTAAAGCCCATATCGACGTAAAAGGCGTTGGCCATCACGCCCATCACCACATCTGAAATCCGGTAGGTTCCGATGAGCACCAGGATCAGCAATGCTTCGCGGCCGTAGCGGGTAAAGAAATCCTGAAACGGCAGCACAGCAGCGGTATAAAACCAGGCCGTCAGGCGGGCCGGGAGAGCGGGTATTCCTTTGTCGAGCAATTGCTGGCGCATCTGGCGCTCGATGTTGTCGACGGCCGAGCTGTCGATGCTTGGCTCGTGAATACATAAAGCGGTGATCAGACCCACGAGCATCAGCCCGGCCATGCTGAAGTAAGCAACTTGCCAGCCATGGGCATTGTATTCGGTGTCGGAGCCGAACCAGGCGGCCAGGGCCATGGCCCCGGCGCCGGCCATAATCATCGCCAGCCGGTAGCCGGTCATGTAAGCTGCGGCCAGTGCAGCCTGCAGGCGCTCTGAAGCCATTTCAATCCGGTAGGCGTCGATCACGATATCCTGTGAGGCGGACGAGAAGGCGACAATCACGGCAAAAATCGCTAACTGAATCAGATCAACCTGCGGGTTGCTGATCGCCATGCCATACAGAGAGGCGATGATCAGTAGCTGGGAGAAGACCATCCAGCCGCGGCGCCGGCCGAGCAACCGCGACAGGAGCGGCACTGGAAAGCGGTCGATCAGCGGGGACCAGATCCATTTGAATCCATAGGCCAGTGCGACCCAACTGAAAAAGCCGATGTCGGTTCGGCTGACTTCGGCTTCCCGGAGCCAGAAAGACAGGGTGCCGAAGACCAGTAGGATCGGCAGGCCTGATGAGAAGCCCAGCGCCAGCATGATCAGGACTTTTTTCTCCAGATAGACCCGCCAGCCCAGGCGCTTATCCTCAAGTGATTGCGACATGGTTCCCTCAGTATTGATATGGTTGTGTTTGCGTGTGCCGATTATAAGATGAAGTTGCATCGCACTTCAGTAAAATGCGGGTAAAAAAGAAGGCCGGGTTAGATCCGGGGACCGGGAGACAGGTGCTCGCTAAGGGCGGATCCCCTGCATTTTTTTCTGATGCTCACCCACGCCCAGCAAAAACTGCGCCGTGGTGGTGACTTTGAACTGAATGAAATGGTTACCGAGCAGCTGGTGCTCTTCCAGGGATTCGAGTAAATGCAGCAAATACCAGTAAGCTGATTCATAGCGGTTGGCCGGGGTACCGGCAGGAACCGACATTTTCCACCAGTCATGGAGGTGCTCGGTGCAGGTTTTTTTCAGGGTATCGTAATCTGCTTCGCCACAGAGGACACCGAGTGCGCAAAGAGCCAGGGCCGGCGCGTAATCTGCAATGTGCTGATCGACCTGTTGCGAAGAAGGTTCTGGTTGGGAGGAAATCAGTTTGAGCATAAGGGCCACCTGGTCGTTGCGGTAGGCGAACGACCAGGTGACGTCCGCTTACTTTTTGATAATCGTTATTGCTTTAATAACTATAGGTTGCAGCGGGACATCTTTCATACCCATCGAACGAACGGTTGTGGTAGGAATTTCAGCCATTTTTTCAATAACTGAGAACCCCTTCACAACTTTTCCGAACACGGCATAACCCGGTTGGTTGCCGCGGGCATCCAGGAAGGCGTTATTGTTGTAATTGATGTAGAACTGACGCGTGGCAGAGTCCGGCGCATTGGTGCGGGCCATGGCAATGCTGGCGCGTTCATTCTTCAGGCCGTTGGCGGATTCGTTTTTAATCGGCGAATAGGTATCCCGGCGATTGAAATCCTGGTCAAAGCCGCCCCCCTGGGCCATAAAACCCGGGATCACGCGGTGAAAAATGGTGCCGACGTAGCTGCCGTCTTCCACATAACGCAGAAAGTTCTCGCTTGAGATAGGCGCGTTCTTCTCGTCCAGCTGGACGGTAAACTCCCCCAAGCTGGTGGAGACCAGGACTTGTGTGGCGGCACTGACCGGCAGCGCAAGGCTCAGAAGCAGAGCCAGCAAGGCTTGGCGCATTATAGTTTCTCCTGCAGGTAGCTGTTGAGCTCAGGATCGGCGTAGATATCCTTCAGAACGGCAGTCATCAGGTTATTCAGGGCCAGTTCCATATCTTCAACCGATGCGCTCATGGCCCCGTTGCGTTCCGATTTACCGGCATAACGCTTGACGAACTTGCCGGTCGGGGTTTCGACCACCAATTGTAGCTGCAGCTTGCTGCTCAGCTCGTGGCTCATTACGCTGTGCTTGACATTGACCATGGCTTCCAGAATATCCAGCCGCATGGTGCCTTTGCCGTCTTGGCTTATGCTGTAGCCTTGTGAACTCAGCTGACGGGACAGGGCATCCTCCAGGGTGATCCGCAGGTTCTGCGTCGCGTGCAGCGGCTGCACATTTTGACGGCCACTGTCGACCACGGCAACGAATTGGGCGGTGCGCAGATCGCGACTTTCCAGGTTTAGTGTTTTTCCTGAGGCTGCCGGCTGTTGGGCAATCACCGGGGTCGGATTCAGGGTTAGTTGTGGCTCCGACGGTGCAGAGCAGGCGGTCAGTGCCATGACCGTGGCGGCAATAAGAAGCTTTTTCATCGATTTTCTATCCTTACTAACTGCGGCAGGAAGGTTCAGCCGCAACAATACATGTATCAATGGCGAATTTACTTTCTGGCTTGGTAAATCACGAATTTGTTGTTCTGGGCCATGACCGATACGTTACCAAATAAACGCTTTAGTTTTCCATCGTAGCCCAGGTGACGGTTGCCAATCACGATCAGCTCGCCATGGGATGTCAGAACTTGCTTTGCATCACAAAACATTTGCCAGGCAATATGATCGGTGATCGCGTTTTGCTGGTGGAAAGGCGGGTTACACAGGACCAAATCCGCGCTGCCGGGTTTGAAACCGGTCAGGCAGTTGTTCACGATCGCTTCAAGTTGTGCCGGCTCGGGCAGGTTCAGCGCCGCATTGGCCAGGCAGGATGCGACCGCCATGTAGCTTTCATCGACACAGATGACCCGGGCTTGCGGGTTCTGCTGCGCTGCTTTGATGCCGATCACCCCGTTGCCACAGCCCAGATCAATAATGTGCTGGTATTTGCGGTGCTGGGGAATGTGCTCGAGCAACAGCCGGGCACCGATATCCAGACTGTCGCCGGAGAAAACATTGGCATGGTTGGTCAGGGTCAGGCCGTGCTCCGGGACTTCCCAGCTCAGGGGGGCGGGTAATGGCTGGGCCAACGCCGGATTCACCTCGCAGAAAATGAGCCGGGCTTTTTTCACCGCCAGTGAGGTTTTGGTGCTGCCCAGGTTTTTCTCGAACAGTTTCAGGGTTGAGGTGTGGATATCCTTGGCTTTGGCCGCGGCAATGACCGTACACCCCGCCGGCAGCTTCTGACACAACTGCTGCAATTGCCAGGTCAGCAGGCGCGTTATCTTCGGCAGCTTGAGCAAGACCAGCTGCGGGTTGTCCGGCAGCTCGGCCTGGCAGTCGATGATTTGAACATCCGGCAGTTGGTTGGCTTTGAGGTTGGCGATGCATCCCTGGCGGGCAATAAAGGAGTCCGTGACACAGGTGACTTTGCCCTGGTTGGCAAACCAGCAGCTGAGCGCGCCGAAGCTATCGTTCATGATTAGGATCGGGCGGCCTGGATCCAGGGTCATGTCCTGGACGTGGTTGATGAGGTACTCGTCAGCGGCGTCCCATGCCTGGAGCGTTTCTTTTGTTCTGGCCGGGTAGCGCTGGAGGGTCAGCGTTCGCCCGTGCAGGTTGAGCTCTGGTTTCATTACCGGTTACTTTCAGGTATGTTTGCAGTTTGGTTACCTATTTTCGCAGAACATACCTGCGCTGCAAACTAAAACCCTTGTCGAGCGGTTCAATTTAGCCAACGTTTACTGCTGTCGTGCAGTGATATGGTTCGATCAGATGGTTTCACAGCTGTCTTTGGCTTGGCTGAATACTGGCGGGGGGAAAGGTGAGTCAGCGTTGAGGGTGGAGAGTTATGATCCAGGATCGCATTCAAGAAAAATTGCACCAGGCCTTTGCCCCGGTCCATCTAGACGTTATCAATGAAAGCTACATGCACAATGTTCCGACCGGCTCGGAAAGCCATTTTAAAGTGGTGATTGTCAGTGATCAATTTGCCGGCCAACGCCTGATTGGGCGCCACCGGGCGGTGAATACCGTGCTGGCTGATGAGCTGGCCAACCACATTCATGCCCTGGCGATCCATACCTATACCGAAGACGAATGGCAGGCTAAACAAGGTGAAGCGCCTGCCTCGCCGGCGTGTCGCGGCGGTAGCAAGCTGGGCTAGCATTTTTCTCATCCTTTCTTTCTCGTGCGGCGATGAACCTCGCCGCCGTATCCTAACGAATTGATTTATTGTATGCCCGACATTTAAAATTTGAGATGACGGGCAATAATCTTGCGTCCCTTCACGTATGATGAATCCTCTACCGTCGATGAAGCGGCATAAAGGTTGTCAATTCAGTGCTGCTTCGGTGTGAGTCAGCGCTGGCAATCTGGCTATACTGGGTAAGGTGCTTCGCTGTTCAGGGCTGAGAGATTCAGTCCGGCGGAGCCAGTTATTTACTGCGATTGGTATTATGTCCCGGATTCAGTGGGCCTTCAGGCTGGGCTGGATATCATTGGGCGAAAATCAAGCAAAAGGATATTGCATGGTGAGGCGTTGTCGTCAATGGTTACTCGGAGTACTTTGTTTATGCGCGGTGGCGGCTTGCAGTGAGCCGGGGGAGCAAGCCGTGTCGTCGGCTCAGGCTATCGAGTGGAAGCTGGTGACGTCCTGGCCTAAAGGCTTTCCCGGTATGGGGGTGGCACCGGAACGATTTGCCGATATCGTGAACCGGTTAAGTCAGGGCCGTCTGATGATCCGGGTTTATGGCGCCGGCGAGCTGGTGCCAAGTTTTGATGTCTTTAATGCTGTGGCCAAAGGCACCGTACAAATGGGCCATTCGGCTGCATTCTACTGGCAGGATAAAATTCCGGCCGCACCCTTTTTTACCTCCGTCCCCTTTGGCATGACAGCACAGGAAATGAATGCCTGGCTCCACTATGGCGGCGGGCTTGGCCTGTGGCAAGCATTATATGAGCCTTACGGCGTGATCCCGATGGCAGGCGGTAACACCGGCGCTCAGATGGGGGGCTGGTTCAACAAAGAAATCCGGACGATTGATGATCTTAAAGGGCTGAAGATGCGGTTACCCGGTTATGGGGCGGATGTTTTTAAGCGCGCCGGCGGGATCCCGGTCAGCCTCTCAGGCGGAGAGCTGTTTACTGCTCTGGAAACGGGCACCATTGATGCGGCAGAGTGGGTCGGCCCCTATAACGATTTAGCATTCGGTTTACATAATGCGGCGAAATACTACTATTATCCGGGGTGGCAGGAGCCCAGCACAACGTTGGAGTTTCTGGTCAACCAGCAGGCGCTGCAGAGTTTACCGGATGACTTACAACAACTGGTGGTGACAGCGGCCCGGGCGGTGAACCAGGATTTGCTGGATGAGTATACTGTCAAGAATATGCAAGCGCTGGATGTGCTGGTTCGCGAGCATCATGTCGCATTGCGGCGTTTTCCTGCGCCGGTACTGGCTGAACTTAAGCAATTGACCCGGGAGCTCCTTATCGAAAAAAGCAAAAGTGACCCGGCGCTGGCTCAGATTTATGCATCCTATCAGCAGTTTTTGACCGATACCCGACTATATAACCGGGTCTCAAACGGTGGAAATGTGAACGCCGATTAACAAATTGTGACAGATTCTAACCGAATGAAACGGATGCTTGTTGCTCTCTTGTTGTGGTTGTTTTGATTTTATTGGTTTTTTGTTGGTCAGCGTTATCAAGGTGATGCTGGCTTGATAAATCAGTGAGTGGTTCACAATTGTGCGTTAGCTCAAATTTACAGCCTTATAAACGGGTTGTGTTTGAAATCTTCACTGATTTTCACCTCGTTTAGCGTGGTTTGGCATAGTAAAAAGCCGTCGATTAATGATAGAATCGCGGCCTCAAATTATCCGTCACAGAGGCTGTGATCGATAAGTAAATAGGATGTTGCGGTGCCGGTGGGGTTCAAACCGGCTTCGGACGAAGGAAAGTCGTGTCTAAATTACGCAATAGAAAATTCTTTTTCCCTTTAATGTAGTGCAAGTGCGTATGATTACAATAAAAAAGGGTTTGGATATCCCAATTGCAGGGACTCCTGCCCAGGCGATAAATGATGGCAAGGCCATCACTCGAGTCGCCTTGCTTGGCGAAGAATATGTTGGTATGCGTCCTACAATGCATGCCCGCGTAGGGGATGTAGTGAAGAAAGGTCAGGTTCTTTTTGAAGATAAGAAGAATCCAGGCGTGAAATTCACTGCTCCAGCCAGCGGCAAGGTCGTAGAAATCAACCGTGGTGCGAAGCGTGTGCTGCAATCCGTTGTGATTGAAGCAGAAGGCGATGAGCAAGTCACATTTAACCGCTACGAAGCAGACCAGCTGGCACAGCTGGAGCGTAATGCGATTGTAGAGCAGTTGGTTGAATCTGGCATGTGGACAGCGTTACGGACGCGTCCTTTCAGCAAGGTACCTGCCATCGACGCTGAAACTCAGGCGATTTTCGTCACTGCCATGGATACCAATCCACTGGCGGCGAATCCGGAAATCATCATCAACGAACAGAGCGATGCCTTTGTTGCCGGTCTGACGCTGCTGTCACGCCTGACAAGCGGCAAGGTGATGGTTTGTAAATCCGGTGCCAGCCTGCCGCGTTCCCAGCAGTCGAATGTGGAAGAGCATGTGTTCAACGGTCCGCATCCTGCGGGTCTGGTCGGGACGCATATCCATTCGCTGTTCGGTGCTGACTTGGCCAATGTGGCATGGCACATCAACTACCAGGACGTGATCGCCTTCGGTCAACTGTTCCTGACCGGTGCGCTGTACACTGACCGTGTGGTTTCTCTGGCTGGTCCTGCTGTGAACAATCCTCGCCTGGTTCGAACCACGCTGGGTGCGTCTATCGAGCAACTGGTAGATTCCGAGCTGATGCCGGGTGAACTGCGCGTGCTGTCTGGCTCTGTGCTGAACGGCAAACACGCTGCGGGTCCACATGCTTTCCTGGGTCGCTACCACCTGCAGGTGACTGCATTGCGTGAAGGCCGTGAGAAAGAATTCATGGGTTGGATTGCGCCAGGTAAGAACAAGTTCTCGGTTACCCGCGCGTTCCTGAGCCAGTTCTTCCCGAACCAGCTGTTTAACATGACGACGTCGACCAATGGTTCCGAGCGTTCCATGGTGCCAATCGGCAACTATGAGCGAGTGATGCCATTGGACATCGAGCCGACCCTGCTACTGCGTGACCTGTGTGCCGGTGACACTGAAAGTGCCCAGCAGTTGGGTGCGCTGGAGTTGGATGAAGAAGATCTGGCTCTGTGTACGTTTGTATGCCCAGGTAAGTACGAGTACGGCCCACTGCTGCGCGAGTGCCTGGACAAGATTGAGAAGGAAGGGTAATTCATGAGCCTCAAGAATTTCCTAGAGCAAATCGAGCCCCATTTTGAGCCGGGCGGTAAGCATGAGAAGTGGTTTGCGCTGTATGAAGCGGTTGCCACGCTGCTGTATACCCCAGGCCAGGTGACGCGTACCGGTGCTCACGTTCGTGATAACATCGATCTGAAGCGCATCATGATTATGGTGTGGTTTGCCGTATTCCCAGCTATGTTCTGGGGTATGTACAATACAGGTCACCAGGCAATTGTTGCCCTGAACCACATGTATGCTGGTGAGCAACTGGCTGCGGTGATCGCAGGGGACTGGCACTACTGGTTGACACAAATGCTGGGTGGAACCCTGGCTGCCGACGCCGGTTGGGGCAGCAAGATGCTGCTGGGTGCGACCTTCTTCCTGCCTATCTACGCGACAGTGTTTGCTGTCGGTGGGGTCTGGGAAGTCCTGTTCTGTATGGTCCGTAAGCACGAAGTCAACGAAGGTTTCTTCGTGACCTCGATCCTGTTTGCGCTGATCGTGCCACCAACACTTCCACTATGGCAAGCCGCGCTGGGGATCACCTTCGGTGTTGTGGTTGCGAAAGAAATCTTTGGTGGTACAGGCCGTAACTTCCTCAACCCTGCGCTGGCAGGCCGTGCATTCCTGTTCTTTGCATACCCGGCTCAGATCTCTGGTGATCTGGTTTGGACTGCAGCCGACGGGTTCTCAGGCGCAACAGCACTGAGCCAGTGGGCGAACGGCGGTCAATCTGCGCTGATCAACACCGTGACCGGCGAAGCGATCAGCTGGATGGATGCTTTCATCGGCCGTATCCCGGGTTCAATTGGTGAAGTTTCGACGCTGTTTATCGTGCTGGGTGCTTCGATGATCGTGTTCATGGGGATTGCTTCCTGGCGCATCATTGCCGGTACCATGATCGGGATGATAGCAACGGCGACTCTGTTCAACATCATTGGTTCTGACACCAACGCGATGTTCAGCATGCCATGGCACTGGCACCTGGTTCTGGGTGGCTTTGCATTCGGGATGATGTTCATGGCGACCGACCCAGTCTCTGCTGCTTTCACCAACAAAGGTAAATGGTGGTACGGTGCACTGATCGGTGTGATGGCTGTTTTGATTCGTGTGGTGAACCCGGCATTCCCGGAAGGTATGATGCTGGCAATCCTGTTTGCAAACCTGTTTGCACCTCTATTTGACAACCTAGTAGTTCAGGGCAACATCAAACGGAGACTGGCTCGTCATGTCAAGTAATAACGATAGCATTAAAAAGACGCTGATTGTTGTTATCACGCTGAGCCTGGTGTGCTCGATCGTGGTTTCAACTGCAGCAGTGATGCTGCGTCCAATGCAGCAATACAACGCCAAGCTGGATGTGCAGCGTAATATTCTGTCCGTTGCCGGCCTTCTGCAAGATGGCATCAACGTCACAGAGACTTACGAGCAGTTCATTGAGCCTCGCCTGGTAGACCTGGATACAGGCAACTTCGTTGAGTCTGTGGACGGTCTGACGCCTGCTGAGTATGACCAGCGTAATGCCGCGAAAACGCCGGCACAGTCAGAGAAGCTGGATCCGGCTGTCGATTTCGGCAAAATCATTCGCCGTGCCGATGTTGCCAAGGTGTACCTGGTACGCGACACCAACAATGGTGTGGATAAATTGATCCTGCCAGTTCACGGCAATGGTCTGTGGTCGATGATGTACGCCTTTGTTGCAGTTGAAACCGACGGCAACACGGTATCGGGCATCACTTACTACCAGCAGGGTGAAACCGCCGGTCTGGGTGGCGAAGTTGAGAACCCGAAGTGGCGTGCACAGTGGGAAGGCAAAAAACTGTTTGATGAAAACGGTCAGCCGGCTATCCGTGTCGTGAAAGGCGGCGCACCGGAAGGTAGTGAGCATGGTATCGATGGTCTGTCAGGTGCAACGCTGACAAGTAATGGTGTCGAGAATACCTTCAAATTCTGGCTGGGTGAAAACGGCTTTGGTCCGTTCCTGGCTAAGGTTCGTGAGGGAGGCCTGAACAATGGCTGATACTAAAGAAATGAAGAAGGTCCTGTTTGGTCCGCTGATCAGTAATAACCCGATCGCGCTGCAGATCCTGGGGGTATGTTCTGCACTGGCTGTGACCACCAAACTGGAAACAGCCTTCGTAATGACGCTGGCAGTAACCTTCGTAACGGCGTTTTCGAACTTTTTCGTATCGCTGATCCGCAACCACATTCCAAGCAGTGTGCGTATTATTGCCCAAATGGCAATCATCGCTTCTCTGGTAATCCTGGTTGACCAGATCCTGAAAGCGACGGTGTATGATATTTCGAAGCAGCTTTCTGTCTTCGTTGGTCTGATCATCACCAACTGTATCGTGATGGGTCGCGCAGAAGCATATGCCATGAAATCAGCGCCACTGCCATCACTGCTCGATGGTATCGGCAACGGTCTGGGCTACGGTTTTGTTCTGATCACAGTCGGTTTCTTCCGTGAGCTGCTGGGCTCAGGAAAACTGTTTGGTGCGCAGGTGCTGCCACTGATTTCAGAAGGTGGCTGGTACCAGCCAAACGGCATTATGCTGCTGGCGCCGTCTGCTTTCTTCCTGATTGGTTTCCTGATCTGGGCTATCCGTACCTTCCGTCCAGAACAAGTAGAAGCGAAGGAGTAAGGGGAACATGGAACATTATCTAAGCCTGCTAGTTCGCTCGATCTTTATCGAGAACATGGCGCTGTCATTCTTCCTCGGGATGTGTACTTTCCTGGCGGTTTCCAAGAAAGTGAAGACCTCTTTCGGTCTGGGGATTGCGGTTACCGTTGTACTGACGATCGCGATTCCGGTCAACAACCTGGTTTACAACCTGTTGCTGAAAGATGGCGCGCTGGTTCAAGGTGTTGACCTCAGCTTCCTGAACTTCATCACCTTCATCGGGGTGATTGCGGCCCTGGTACAGATTCTTGAAATGATTCTGGACCGTTTCTTCCCGCCGCTCTATAACGCGCTCGGGATCTTCCTGCCGTTGATCACCGTGAACTGTGCGATTTTCGGCGGTGTAGCTTTCATGGTACAGCGTGACTATAACTTTGCTGAATCTGTGGTATACGGTTTCGGTTCTGGTATCGGTTGGATGCTGGCAATCGTAGCTCTTGCGGGGATTCGCGAGAAGATGAAGTACTCTGATGTTCCTGCCGGTCTGCGTGGCCTGGGCATCACTTTCATCTCTGTCGGCCTTATGGCGTTGGGCTTTATGTCCTTCTCCGGTGTTCAGCTGTAAACAGGATAAAAGGAATAATCAATGGATATTATTCTTGGCGTAGTCATGTTCACCCTGATTATCCTGGCTCTGGTATTAGTGATTCTGTTCGCTAAATCCAAGCTGGTACCATCAGGTGACATTACTATCTCAGTCAATGGCGACCCGGAAAAAGCGATTACAACCGCTGCGGGTAGCAAACTGCTAGGTGCACTGGCAGGAAACGGTATTTTCGTATCATCTGCGTGTGGTGGTGGTGGTTCATGTGGCCAGTGCCGGGTGAAAGTGAAATCAGGTGGCGGTGACATCCTGCCGACTGAGCTTGACCACATCACCAAAGGTGAAGCCCGTGAAGGGGAGCGTCTGGCCTGTCAGGTCAACGTGAAGACCGACATGGATATCGAGCTGCCGGAAGAAATCTTCGGTGTGAAGAAGTGGGAATGTACGGTTATCTCTAACGATAACAAAGCGACATTCATCAAAGAGCTGAAGCTGCAAATCCCGGATGGCGAGTCTGTACCGTTCCGTGCTGGTGGTTACATCCAGATTGAAGCGCCGGCTCACCACGTGAAGTATGCCGACTACGATATTCCTGAGGAATACCGTGAGGACTGGGAGAAGTTCAACCTGTTCCGCTACGAGTCAAAAGTCAATGAAGAGACGATTCGTGCGTATTCCATGGCGAACTACCCGGAAGAAGAAGGCATTATCATGCTGAACGTGCGGATCGCGACGCCGCCGCCGAACAACCCAGACGTACCACCGGGCATCATGTCCTCGTACATCTGGTCGTTGAAAGAAGGTGACAAGTGTACGATTTCAGGTCCGTTTGGTGAGTTCTTCGCGAAAGACACGGATGCAGAGATGGTCTTCGTCGGTGGTGGTGCAGGTATGGCACCAATGCGTTCTCACATCTTTGACCAGCTCAAGCGCCTGAACTCTGATCGTAAGATGTCGTTCTGGTACGGTGCCCGTTCTAAGCGTGAAATGTTCTACGTAGAAGACTTTGACATGCTGCAGGCTGAAAACGATAACTTCGTTTGGCACTGTGCCCTGTCTGATCCGCTACCGGAAGACAACTGGAACGGCTACACAGGCTTCATTCACAACGTGCTTTATGAAAACTACCTGAAAGATCACGAAGCACCGGAAGACTGTGAATACTACATGTGTGGTCCACCAATGATGAACGCAGCCGTGATTGGCATGCTGAAAGACCTTGGTGTTGAAGACGAAAACATCCTGCTGGATGACTTCGGTGGCTAACTAGCCCACTCGATGTAAACTATGGCTGACCCGTTTGGGTCAGCCTTTTTTCGTCCTGAAGCTTGCAGCAGCTTGCTGCTTTTATCGGTTTGATGCAGAGGTGTACTCTGTATTGTATCGTTGGAGTTGTTGAATGAAGACGTTCTTGAGCAAATGTGTGCTCTTGTTTGCCCTTGTGTTGACGATGTCGGCTTGTAGCGATCAGCGGGAGATGATCCACTTGAACGGCTCGACGATGGGGACTTATTACTCAATTAAGTTGATTAAGCAGGAAGGTTTACCGCCATCGTCAGAGATTCAGGCCGAAATTGATCGCCGTCTGGAGCTGGTCAATGATCAGATGTCGACCTACCGTAAGCATTCCGAGCTCAGCCAATTTAATCAGTCGCGCTCGACAGCGCCGGTGCCGGTTTCAGCTGCGACAGCGAAAGTGGTCAGCGAAGCGATTCGCTTGGCAAAGCTGACCGACGGTGCGTTAGATGTTACTATTGGCCCGGTGGTCAATTTGTGGAGCTTTGGCCCGGAAGCGCGTCCGGAAAGAAGCCCGACCGCGGAGGAAATCGCCGAGCGTCAACAGCGGGTTGGGATCCGTCATTTATCGGTTCATGGTGAGTCGCTGCAAAAAGGCATTCCGGATCTGTACGTGGATTTGTCCTCGATTGCGAAAGGTTATGGCGTGGATGTGGTCGCGGACTATTTTGATGAGCTGCAGGTGTCGGACTACCTGGTCGAAATCGGTGGTGAGCTGCGTCTGAAGGGGCATAACAAGGAAGGGGCACCGTGGCGGATCGCGATTGAGAAGCCGACCGAAGATGGTAGTCGGGCTGTACAGGAAATTATTGAGCCCGGGGATATGGCGGTTGCGACTTCCGGCGATTATCGGAACTATTTTGAGCAAGATGGTGTACGCTACTCGCACTTGATCGATCCGAAAACGTGTCAACCGATCACCAATCGCGTGGTTTCTGTCAGCGTGCTGCACCCGTCCAGTATGACGGCGGATGCCCTGGCGACTGCGTTCTCGGTGATGGGAAAAGAAAAATCTCTGGCCCTGGCGGAGCAGGAAAACTTGCCTGTGTTGCTGGTGGTAAAAACTGACGAAGGTTTCAGCGAGTTTACCTCGAGTGCTTTCGTTCCTTATTTGCAGAAGAAGTAGAGAATTATCATGGTTGTCTATTTAACGACCTTTGCGGTTTTTATTCTGGTGATCGCGGCGATGGCGGTCGGGTACATTTTCCAACGCAAAACTGTCAGCGGTAGCTGTGGTGGTTTGGGCAGTATCGGGATTGAGAAGGAATGTGATTGTCCGGAACCATGCGATGCCCGTAAGCGCCGTGAAGCCCGTGCGGCTCGTGCTGCAGAGTGGAAGAAGAATCAGATTATTTGATTCTTCGCGCTGAGTGAAACGAAACCAACCCCGGCGTTCGCCGGGGTTGTTGTTTTTCAGCTCTGCGGCTTCCCATGATACGCTTCACTCACTATAATGGTTACTGTATATAAAAACAGTTACCTGACGTTCGCGGCGCGCTGCGATCGATGATGAGTATTGAGCGGACATGGCTAACCCTTCTTCTCCTCAACAGTACCCGCGCAAAATCATCCATGTTGATATGGATTGCTTTTTTGCGGCGGTTGAAATGCGGGATAATCCGGCACTGAAGGAGGTACCCATTGCCATTGGTGGCCGCTCAGAGCAGCGTGGTGTGCTCAGTACCTGTAACTACCTGGCCCGTGAATACGGTGTACGCTCGGCGATGCCGACAGCCAAAGCAATGCAACTGTGTCCCCATCTGACATTGGTTCCGGGCCGGATGGAAGTCTACAAATCAGTCTCGCGCCAGATCCGGGCCGTATTCCAGCGTTATACTGATAAAATCGAACCGCTCTCTCTGGATGAAGCTTACCTGGACGTGACAGAGTGTGAGCAGCTGCATGGCTCCGCGACGCTGATTGCGCAGGATATTCGCCGGGCGATCCGCGAGGAGCTGGATCTGACGGCGTCAGCCGGCATTGCGCCAGTTAAATTTATTGCCAAGATCGCTTCCGATCTGAATAAGCCGGATGGTCAGTTTGTGGTGATCCCTGAAGAGGTGCCGGATTTTGTCGCCACTCTTAAGCTTGAAAAGATCCCGGGTGTCGGCAAGGTAACCATCCAGAAATTGCATGAGAAAGGTCTGTACGTCGGGCGGGATGTTCAACAGTATGACCGGCATTTACTGCTCAAGCAGTTTGGCAAGTTCGGTCAGTCGCTCTGGTCGCGCGCGCATGGGATTGATGAGCGCGAGGTGGTGGTTGAGCGCGAGCGCAAGTCGGTCGGGGTTGAGCGCACCTTTGCCCAGAATATCAGCAGTTATGAACAGTGCTGGGAAGTGGTTGAGCGGCTATACCCGGAGCTTGAAAAACGCCTGCGCCGGGTCAGGCCAGCGCTGAATATTGCCAAGCAGGGCGTGAAAGTTAAATTTGCCGATTTTCAGCAGACCACGGTCGAGCATACCCAGCACCAGCTGGATAAAGCACAGTTTGTCGGGCTGTTAACAGAAGCGTTGACCCGGCAGCAGGATCGGGAAATTCGCTTGATTGGGATCAGCGTCGGGCTAGAGCAGGGGATCAAAGCACAGCAGCTGTCTTTCGAAGGATTTTAGCCTCGGCAGGGCAGGGGGCACAGGCGATAAAAAGGCGAGTATTACACTCGCCTTCGTCTTGCGGGAAAGCGCGGTTTACGCTTTGACCGGGATATTTTTCAGGATCGCAACCATTTGCTCCCAGAACAGACCAACGGTTTCAATATTGACCTTCTCATCCGGAGAGTGCGGGAACTTGATGGTCGGCCCGAAAGAGATCATATCCATGTTCGGGTACGGCTCTTTAAACAGGCCACATTCCAGACCGGCATGGATCACCATGATGTTCGGTTTCTTCCCATAGATTGACTCATAGGTTTCACGGAACAGGTGCATGACTTCAGAGTCGGCATCCGGCTTCCAGCCCGGGTAAGCGCCGGAGAACTCGCATGTTGCACCAGCCAGTTCAGCGACGGCCTTGAGCATGCCCTCGACGTTGCTGCGACCACTGTCAATCAGTGAGCGAACTAGACACAGGATTGTCACTTGGTTTGCTTCAGTTGTGATCACCCCGACGTTTAGTGAGGTTTCAACGACGCCTTCAATCTCATCGCTCATGCGGATCACGCCGTTCGGACAGGCGTTCAGCACCGCTAGTAGGCGCTGCTGGGCAGCTGTGGTCATAACATCGGCAGGTCGATCTGCCGGCTCGACAAACAGGTTCAAATCAGTTTCGATTTTGCCCAGCTCGGCAGTCAGGATCGTCTGGTAGTGGGCAAATAACGTGTTGAGTTTGTCGACATTGGCTGCCGGCAGGGAAACCTGGGCGAATGCTTCGCGCGGGATCGCATTGCGCAGGGTGCCGCCGCTTACGTGATTCAGGCGCAGGCCTAACTCATCGGCGTGAGCGTACAGGAAGCGACCCAGCAGCTTGTTGGCGTTGCCGCGACCGGTGTGAATATCACAGCCGGAGTGGCCGCCTTTGAGCCCCTTGATCACCAGCTTGGCGCCGGCGTGATCGCTAGGCACGCCTTCACGTGCGATGTCCAGGGTGATTGCACCGTCGACGCCGCCGGCACAGCCCATGTACACTTCGCCTTCCTGCTCAGAGTCGGTGTTGAGCAGGATATCGCCTTCCAGCCAACCGGCTTCCAGGCCAAAGGCACCTGTCATGCCAGCTTCTTCATCAATGGTCAGCAGCACTTCCAGCGGGCCGTGTTCAATGTCTTTCGCAGCCAGAACTGCCAGACAGGCGGCCATGCCCATACCGTTGTCTGCACCCAGGGTGGTGCCTTTGGCAGTCACCCATTCACCGTCAATATACGGCTGGATCGGATCACGGGTGAACTCATGCTCAGTATCTTCATTTTTCTGCGGCACCATATCGATATGGGCTTGCAGGACGACACCTTTGCGGTTTTCCATGCCCGGGGTCGCAGGTTTCTTGATGAAGACGTTCCCGACCGCGTCACGACGCACGTCCAGGCCTTCGCTTTCAGCGAAGCGGATAATGTGCTGAGCAAGTTGCTCTTCGTGTTTGGAAGGGTGAGGAATTGAGCAGATTTGATCGAAGAATTGCCACACTGGTTGCGGTGACAGTTGACTGATCTCAGACACAGCAGTCTCCCTTATAAACTTTTGGACTGAAGCGATTCACTAGCTGATTATCGGCCAATGAGCTAAATAAGTTAGCAGATTAAACTATCGCGATTGCCCCAAGGATACCACTGTGCCTGAAACGGTGACAGCTAAATCTTAAAATGTGACAGATGGCGATTGAGTTTGTGACCGCTCGCAAGTAACTGCTCGCTGGCCGATGAAATCTGCTCGCCCTGATGAACTGTCGTCTGGCTGTGCTCAGCCAGTTGCAGCAGGTTATGATTGATATTTTCAGCGGCTTCGGTCTGCTGAGTGCTCGCGCCTGCTATATGCTGGTTCAGCTCACGAATGGTACGGATCTGCTGGCCAATTGCGGTCAGTGCGTCGGCGACCTCTTCGGAGTGCCTGGCGGTGTTGGTTGACTGCTCCCGGGTTTGCTGTAGTGCCTCGCTCACTTCCGTTGCCCGGGCTTGTAGGCTGTCAATGATGCTTTCGATTTCATTGGTGCTGCTTTGGGTCCGGGTCGCCAGGGTTCGCACTTCATCGGCTACCACGGCAAAGCCGCGTCCTTGCTCCCCGGCCCGGGCCGCTTCAATGGCCGCATTGAGGGCCAGAAGATTGGTCTGCTCGGCAATTTCCCGGATCACCACGAGCACAGAGCCGATGGTTTGCGAGTCTTTGGCCAGGGCTTGGGCACTGGCGTCGGTATTGTCGAGGAGCTGGAGCAGGGCATGCATTTCTGTTGACGAGTTCGACACCACCGCGATGCTGTTTTCGCTTTGCTGATGGGCTATTGATGCGGCTTCAGCTGCCTGTTGGGCCGAGCCGGACACTTGCTGGTTATTGGTATGGAGTTGTTGCATCGCCGCCGTCACGCTGTCGACTCCGGTGTGGGATTCGGTGGCGCTGTGAACGGTTTGGCGCGACACTGCGTTGAGTTGGGTGGCGGTCGAGCTGATGTGTTCACTAACTGGCGCGACATCTCTGAGCATGTCACAGATCCGATCGGCAAAGGTATTGTAGGCACGGGCCAGGCGTCCCAGCTCATCATTGCCATGGTCCGGCAGGCGTAGGGTGAGGTCGCCATCCCCTTCGGCAATGTCTGTCATCGCTGCCAGGGTTTCCTCGCACGGTGCGGTGATCGAGCGGCCGATCAGCGAGGCCATCACGAACATCACTGACAGAAAGCCGAGCAGTATCAGCCCGAGCGCTTTCACCTCTGAGATGAACTGGGCTTGGATATCATCGATATAGACGCCTGAGCCGACCAGCCAGCCCCAGGGTTCAAACCCTTTGACGTAAGAAATCTTGGCCACCGGGATATCTGCGCCCGGTTTCTCCCAATAATAGTCAACAAAGCCGGCACCTTGCGTTTTGACTACTTTGACCATATCGCTAAATAGTCGGTTGCCGTGCGGATCCGCGAAGCTGCCCAGCGGCTTGCCATTGAGGGCTGGCTTAAATGGATGCATCACCATGCGCGGCTCTAAATCGTTGATCCAGAAATAGTCCTTATCTTCATAACGCAGTGCGGCAATAGCCTGGGTTGCCTGCGCCTGTGCCTGCTCCCGGCTGAGCAGCCCTTGTTGTTCCTGTTCGTAATAAAAGCGAAACAGGCTGTGGGCAGACTCAACCAAATGACGGGTTTTGATCCGTTTTTGCTCCAGCATGTTGGATTGATAATTGGAGGCAAAAATGACGAGCGGGATGAGCGATAGTACGGTGATGGTGATGCCCAGCAAATACAGCCGGCGGCTGATCGAGATCACTCTGAGGTTTTGTATGATGCCCATAGCCAGTCCTTTGTCTTGTTGTGTTTATTATTCTAGGTCCATCATTGCTTAGATTAGGTTGAGGCCGCGGTGCAGATCAATAAGATAGGATTACACTTTAGTCGTGATTGGTGAAAAACGTGATCGTCATTAAATTGTAATAAAGTTACAAAATAAAGTGATCTATCACACTAAAAAATAAAAACTGTGACGAGGTTAAAGAAAATGCTTGAAAGTTTATTACTTGATGGGTATAGTTCTCCCATCTTCTGCTGAAGACGAATGACACAGTAAACTGCTCTGGGATGAGCCCGAGATATCGCCTCCAAGGAACCGAGATTAAGTCATGCCATGATGGCGAAACACTGAAATAATGTGTTGTAATTACTTAATATAAATGGTGATAAAAGATGAAAGTATTTGACTCAATTGCAAACTATTGGAATAACCGCTCTGTGTACACAGGTAACTTCCAGTACCCAAGCTCTTTCGGCTACTAATTTAAATTGCGTCGGCTTATTTCTGTAGGCCGGCACAACCCCTGAACAGTGATGCATTGTTCACCCCCCACTCTGTTGAGAATTCAGGGCCACCCGCTAGGGTGACTCAGTACATTCTTACGCCACGCCAGATTTGGCGTGGCGTTTTTTTTATCCGCTGCTGATACATCGTTAGATTGCCCGCTTTCAGGCTGTATTCGATTACATTGCGTGTTAAGCGTTATTTTATCCATTAACCTAGTGCATATTAATCGTTTGCGGCGGACTTAAAAAAGCGATGTGTTCAATTGTTGAACCGACTCTATTGTGATTAATTTACTGATTTAAAATTACTTTTTTGAGTTCCGTGCTTTGAGTGATGTGGTTTTGCCCAGTTGGCTCGACGTGCTACTGATAATTACGTGATTGGCTGGAAATTATCGATGAAGGCGACTATAATCGCCCCCCAAAAATAGAGGACGCAAACGTTTTCTATTGCCCATGCTAACCAGCGCAGATTATCTCCAAGGAACCGAGAGCAATGCTTGAGAAAATTTTCAAACTGAAAGAGCACGGGACTGATGTCCGAACCGAAGTGCTTGCCGGTGTGACAACCTTCCTGACGATGGCTTATATCATCTTTGTGAACCCGACGATGTTGGCCACCACGGGAATGGATCAGGGGGCGGTCTTTGTCGCCACCTGCCTGGCCGCGATGGTGGGTTGCTTTATCATGGGCTTTGTCGCCAATTATCCGGTTGCGCAGGCACCGGGCATGGGACTCAACGCATTCTTCACGTACAGTGTTGTGTTGGGCATGGGCCATACCTGGCAGGTCGCTCTGGCGGCGGTTTTCTTCTCAGGCTTGTGTTTCATTGCGCTGAGTGTGTTCCGGGTTCGGGAGTGGATCATTAATGCGATCCCAACCGCTTTGCGAACCGGGATCTCGGCCGGTATCGGGCTGTTCCTGGCCTTTATTGCGCTGCAAAGTTCCGGAATTGTGGTCGACAATCCGGCAACCCTGGTACACGTGGGCGATTTGACCAGCTTTCCTGCGGTGATGGCATCTCTGGGTTTCTTCCTGACGATTGGTTTGGTGCACCGTGGTTATAAGGCTGCGGTCCTGATTGCCATTCTGGCCGTCACCGTGATGGGCATTGCGTTTGGTGATATTCAATATGCCGGGATTGTGTCGATGCCACCGAGCATTGCGCCGACATTTATGCAGATGGACTTCAATGGCGCGCTGGAAGTCGGTCTGGTGTCTGTGGTTTTTGCCTTCCTGTTTGTGGATCTGTTCGATACCGCAGGTACGCTGGTCGGTGTTGCGACTAAGGCTGAGTTGATTGATAAAGAGGGAAAACTGCCGCGTCTGAACCGTGCGCTATTGGCAGACAGTACGGCGACTTCAGTCGGTGCTGTGCTGGGCACCTCTAATACCACCTCGTTTGTCGAGAGTGTCTCCGGTGTCGCCGTGGGTGGGCGTACCGGCCTGACTGCGGTCACCGTTGGGGGGATGTTCCTGCTGGCGCTGTTTTTTGCACCGTTGGCTGGCATGGTGCCGGCCTATGCAACTGCGGGCGCTTTGTTCTATGTCGCGATCCTGATGATGTCCGGTTTAGTGAGCGTAGACTGGCGCGACTTAACAGAAGCGGCACCTGTAGTTGTCGTTTGCCTGTTAATGCCGTTAACATACTCAATTGCTGAAGGTATTGGCCTAGGTTTTATTACGTATGCTGCGGTTAAAGTCCTGAGCGGCAAGGGAAGGGATGTCAATCTTAGCGTCTGGGCTATCTCGGCCCTGTTTCTTGCTAAAATTATCTTCTTATAACAGTTTTATAAATATCCAGCGGCGCTGCTGCTGATTTAGAGGTTCATCGGATATGAGTAACAAGTTCGTCATCACCTGGGATAATATGCAAATGTATACACGTCAGCTGGCTGAAAAGCTGCTTCCGGCTGATCAGTGGAAAGGTATTATTGCAGTGAGCCGCGGTGGTTTGGTTCCTTCTGCGATCCTGGCACGAGAGTTGGGGATCCGCCACGTCGATACCGTTTGTATTTCCAGCTACGACCATGATCACCAGCGTGAAATGAAAGTGCTGAAAAAAGCCGACGGCGACGGTGAAGGTTTCCTGGTGGTTGATGATCTGGTTGATACTGGCGGCACGGCTGAGATGATCCGTGCGATGTATCCGAAAGCCAAGTTTGTGACGGTTTGTGCCAAGCCTGCCGGGAAACACCTGGTGGACGACTATGTTGTGGATATCCCCCAGGAGACTTGGATTGAGCAACCTTGGGATATGGCCGTCTCTTTCGTTGAGCCGATTTCAAAGCAATAAGTTTCCGGCAACAGATGTTGTGAAGATAAAGGAGCCCGATGGCTCCTTTTCTTGGTTATCGGGCTTGGAAGTGTTTATGTTGAGCGTTTGGCGCGAATATCGGACAGGGACTCCCCATTGGGTTTATTGCGGTAAAAGTTGTTGTAGTTGATGAGATCGATCATATCATCGCCGGTCAGCTGGCATTGCCTGTCCAGCTTAGCCTGGTAAGAGCCGGGGATTTGGTTGCCTGAGGCATCAAGACAAACCGCAATTTTGGCGTTGACGGCACCGGAGGCCTCTCCCGGGTTGCCCCCTAGAACCCCCCCACTGCCGAAGGCCAGTACGGCATTTGAAAACACCAGCAAACTCGCTGCTGCGACTACATTTTTCATACCATCCTCACTGAAAATATTTCTCAGTCCTATCAGCATAGTTCAGAAAACTTGGCTGGCGGGTCTTGTTTTTGCCTTCGGTTCTACGCAGACCCCTTCCGGTCAGTGATATACTGTTGAGATTAAAATGATTGTATGCAGGTAGTGCGAGCCGCTTTCGGCACGCCTCACATGCCTGATGTACCCAAAGCACCGGATGAGTGGAGCCCATTGTGTCTGAACCATCAAAAACGAACCTCTCAGAAAAACTCTTTGCCCCCCGGCAAACGTCAAGAGAAACCTCCAGTTTGGTCCGATTGGCCCACGTTGCCGACACCCCGATCCATAATCCGATTGACGGCGACAGCGAAACGGGCTGGTACCGGGTGCTGCGGCGACCACAATGGGTCTGGCAGGGGATCGATCCGATTGAGATGGAAGCGATCTTTTCGCGCATGGCTTGCTCGGATGCACCCCGGACCCGGGATGACTTACTTGATACCGTGATTGGTTATAAGCCTGGTAACTGGATTTACGAGTGGTGCCAGTCAGGGGCTAAACATCAGCACAAGGCACGTTACCTGGTGGAGCAGGGGCAGCTGGAGCCGGCCGCGGACGCGCTGCTCAGTGCCAGTATGTATTACAGTGTGGCAGCGTACCCGCACATCAAGGGAGACGAACTGGCTGCCCAGGCAGAGCTTCAGGCCAACCAGACTTACCGCGAGGCGATGAAATATTTGCCGACCAAGATGAAAACCATCGATGTGAAATATGAAGGGAAAACGTTCCAGGCCTTCATTCATATGCCCCGGATGGATAAGCTGTTACCGACCGTAGTGGTCACTGGCGGTCTGGATACCCTGCAGACCGACTTGTGGCGCTTGTACCAGGACTACCTCGGCCCGGCCGGATTTGCAATGGTAACGCTTGATATGCCGTCGGTGGGCCATAGTTCGCACTGGGCGCTTACGGAAGACACCAGCCGCTTGCACCAGGCCTTGCTTCAGCAGATCCGGGATGTCCCCTGGGTAGATCATACCCGGGTGGCCATGCTGGGCCTGCGCTTTGGCGGCAATGCGGCGATCCGCCTGGGCTTTCTCGAGCCGACTCGCCTCAAGACCTGTATCAGCCTGGGCGGGGTGATCCATCAGGCACTGGCCAATCCGCAAGCGCTCGACAAGATGCCCCGGATGTATCTGGACATGATTGCATCTCGTATGGGCAAACGGGGCGTGTCGAAAGCCAGCCTGACTTCGCACCTGCCAGCCTGGTCGTTGAAGAATCAGGGCCTGCTGGGCCGACGCAAGATCGATATGCCGATGCTGGGGATCAGCCTCAAGCACGATCCCATTTGCCCGGAAATCGATAATCAGCTGATTGCCATGTCCAGCCGCGGCGGCAAAGCGATCACCTTGCCTGAAAAGCCGCTGCATGACGGCTACCACAGGGCTATGCTCACCGTGGTGGACTGGTTAAAGGACAAGCTGGCTTAGTGCGATGGTTATTTGCGGGTGGTCGAAAAGGCATCACTTGTAAATAAACTGTTGCCATTTTCGGCGGTTATGGCTTAAATGGAATACAACAGGGTGGGCGCTGGGCATGACACCCTGAAGTTCGGCGATTGCTGTTCCTGTGCGATTGTCTAAGGATGGAGAAACGCTATGACTACAACAACCTTCCCGCCACATGGCCGACTGATGACCAAACTGACGGCGCTGGGGCCGTATCTGCGCCAACAGCACTCATCTGAAGGCTATTTTTTCTTTGATTGTCTGGCCAGTTGTATCAGTGCCAAAAAAGAACCGGACGTGCGCGAATTCTGGGGCTGGTGGTTGATCCTGTCGGCAACGGAAACCGGTTTTGAGTATCGCTATTTCTTTGGTCGCTTTGACAGCGAAGGTGAATGGTTGAAAGAAGCCGTACCGGCCAAGCATGAGCAGGCCGTGCTGCAAACCCTCAATGACTTTTACCCCAAGCTGACGGGCTTGCTTCAGGATGAGCTGAATCTGACGGTGACTCCGGCCAGAGAGTTGGAAGAAGCCGAGCTGGGAACCCCGGCCTGATGAACGCAGCATCGCTGATCAAGCCAGTGACTTGATAAATGCGCTTTACCGGCGCATTTTTCTTGTGATCTACCAAGGGGATTGATAAAACAACGGGTATTCTTTTTTCATCACAGTTGTTTATCCCAATGGCAGAGACGAATCATATTCAGGTGACCGCGCAGACCCTCTCAAGCGCGCACGCTTCTGACACTCAGTCGGTTCATTCCCCTCAGCAAACCATTGTCATTAAACTGGGCACCAGTGTATTGACCGGTGGGACCCTGCAGCTGGATCGGGCCCATATGGTCGAGCTGGTCCGCCAGTGCGCTTCCCTGCGTAAGCAGGGGCATAAGGTGATCCTGGTGACATCCGGTGCAATTGCAGCAGGTCGCGAGCATCTGGGATATCCCGAGTTGCCCAAGACCATGGCCAGTAAACAATTGCTGGCAGCCGTCGGCCAGAGCCGGCTGATCCAGGAGTGGGAACACCTGTTCGGGATTTACGGGCTGCATGTCGGGCAGATGCTGCTGACCCGGGCTGATCTTGACGATCGGGAACGCTACCTTAATGCTCGCGATATGATTGTAGCCCTGCTCGATAACGGTATTATCCCGGTGGTCAATGAGAACGATGCCGTGGCGACTACAGAAATCAAAGTGGGGGATAATGATAATTTATCCGCGCTGGTCGGCATTTTAACCAGTGCAGATAAACTGCTGCTGCTGACTGATCAGCCAGGCTTGTTTACTGCCGATCCGCGCAGCAATCCGGATGCGGAGCTGATCCGTGAAGTGCACACCATTGATGAGACCCTGCACAAACTGGCCGGCGGCAGTGTCGGTGGCTTGGGGACCGGCGGTATGGCGACCAAGTTGCAGGCGGCTGATGTTGCCCGTCGCGCCGGGATTGAGGTGGTGATTGCCGCGGGCAGTCGCCCGGAGGTGATTGCCGACCTGGTCCTTGGTGAGTCGGTGGGCACCCGCTTCCTACCATTGGAGTCGCCGCTGGAAAGCCGTAAGCGCTGGATCCTGGCCGGGCCGCCGCCAGCCGGCGATATTGTGATTGATGACGGTGCAGCGATGGCGGTGCAGCAGCGCGGCAGCAGTTTGCTGTCGAAAGGGATCCTGGAAGTGAAAGGGCAGTTTGAACGTGGGGAAGTGACCCGGATTTTCAATGCCCGGGGCACCCTGCTAGCGCGTGGGATCTGCCGGTATTCGAGCCGGGATATGGCGAAAATTGCTGGCAAGCACAGCCAGGAAATTCATCAGGTCTTGGGATATGAATACGGTCCGGTGGCCATTCACCGTGACGATCTGGTGCTGATTTAAACCAGGCCCAGCCCGAAAACAGGTACGGCGTGAACAAATAATTAAAGGATAGGGGATACACAGTGGATCTTGAACTGATGGGGAAAGCGGCGCAGCAGGCGGCGTTTGAACTGGCAACGGCAGACACCAAACAGAAGAACCAGGCACTGGCGATTATCGCTGATGAGCTGGAAGCCAATCGTGATGCGATTCTGGCTGCCAATGCCCAGGATATTGAAGCGGCCAAGGCATCGGGTATGAGTGAGGCGCTGGTGGATCGCCTGTTGCTGAACGAGGAACGCCTGAGCGGTATCGCCAATGACGTCCGCAATGTGATTGGACTCCATGATCCGGTCGGCGCCGAGCTCGACAGCAAAGTGCTGGAAAACGGGATGCGCCTGAGCCGTCGCCGGGTACCGTTGGGGGTGGTCGGGGTGATCTATGAAGCCCGTCCGAATGTGACCATCGATATTGCGGCGCTGTGTCTGAAAACCGGCAACGCCAGCATTCTGCGTGGTGGTCGGGAAACCTTCCACTCCAACATGGCGCTGGTCAAGGTGATCCAGACAGCCCTTGAGAAAGCCGGGCTGCCGGCAGCATCGGTACAGTATATCGAAAAGCCGGATCGCGAGCTGGTTTCCCAACTGCTGAAAATGGATCAGTACGTCGATATGATCATTCCGCGCGGTGGTGCCGGCTTGCATAAAATGTGCAAGGAAAACAGCACCATTCCGGTGATCATCGGTGGTTTTGGCATCAGCCACGTCTATGTGGATGACAGCGCCGATTTGGCCCGCTCGCTCGATGTGGTCGAGAATGCCAAGGTGCAGCGCCCATCGGCGTGTAATGCCTTGGATACCCTGCTGGTGCATGAAGCGGTGGCGGAAGCGTTTCTCCCGCGTCTGGCCGAGCGCCTGAATCAGTCGAACGTAACCTTTGTCGCTGATGAAACCAGCCTTGCCCTGCTGGAAGGGAAGGCGGCTTCGCTACGCCCCGTGGCGGATGGGGATTTCGATACCGAATGGCTCAGCTTCACCCTCGGGGTGAAAGTGGTTCAGGGTGTTGATGAGGCCATTGTTCACATGCGCAAGCATAACGCCAGCCATTCTGATGCGATCCTGACCAATACCCTCCAGGCCGCCGAGCGGTTTGTCAATGCAGCCGGCTCTGCGGCGGTGTACGTCAATGCGTCCACCCGCTTTACCGACGGGGCGCAGTTTGGCCTGGGTGCGGAAGTCGCGGTCTCGACCCAGAAACTGCATGCCCGCGGCCCGATGGGGCTGGAAGAGCTGACCAGTTACAAGTGGGTTGGTGTCGCAGATTACCTGCCTCGCCCGTAACAAACAGCCAGTCGTCAGTCTTGCGATAACGGCATCACAAGTGCTCATTTACATCCGTAAACTCCGCGCTTGTTCTTTGTTCTCACAAGACTGACTGTGGGCTGATTGCTCCGGGGTGAAGTGGATTACGCTTATCTTTGTGCTTGGGAAAACTGGCGGTAAGCTGAATGGCGAAGACAAAAAAGCGAGTGTCGATTTGACGCTCGCTTTTTTTATTGAGTACGTTTTTTGATTCAGTGTGCTCAGGGATCGCGGCGATCGCTTTCGTTGCTTTGCTCGGCGCTGTGGGTGCCGCTGCTCTCCGGGTCGTCCTGCTGCGCTTGTTCGCGCTTGTGCTTCTCCTGCATGTATTTGACTTTGTCCCGGTAGCCAAATTTCATATTGGCCGTGTATTTGATTGCTGCAATGTTACTGACGATCACACTGACGATAATGATCGTGATCACCCAGGGGTTGAGGAGCCATTCCGCCATTTAAACCTCGCAGACATTTGCAATGTACCTTGTATAAAGCGTATCAAGGTTTGCCAAAATCTGCGACTTTCCAGCGATTTGGCTGGCATGAAGTGTGCGATGGAGCAACTCGGGCGTCAGTTGGGCCAGCAGAGGCGAACTGACGGGGGCATGGCTGATATGCCAGGGCTCCACCGCAACGCCGTTGCGGTCTTCGGCGTAGGGTAAATAAAAGTCGAACGTGGCGAGGGAGGCTTGCAGCCATTGGCTGAACTCGGCCTGATGGCCGCCCGGGGCATATTCCCAGGGCTCTAATTGCAGGCTGGCTCCGTCCGGCAGACAGTTGGCCGCATAAACATCAAGGTCCGTGCCCCAGTGATGGCGGCTGGCGCCGGGCAGGGCCGACCAGCGCATGATGGTATGAATGCGCTCTATCTCGCTCAGCGCTGCTGCGTCTACCGGCTGGCTGTTGCTGTCCAATAGGGGTCGGTTGCCATCAAACTTGTGATTCCAAATCATCAGCTGGCGTTCGAAACTGCGAAACGCGCTGGCGATTTTGAGATCGAATCCGGCTTCTTTGGCAGCCTGTTGCAAGGCTTGCAATGCCGGGCGGGTCTCACGGTGTAGCTGGTACTGCTGGTGGCTGACAAGATGGGTTTCCGATTGGCCGGTAAGTTGCCCGGCCGTGAGCGGCCGGGCGTCAGTGGGTGCTGTCATTACAGGGATTTTTCCAGGATTTTCTGATACATATCGGTCAGCTTTTCCAGATCCGCCACTTTAACGCATTCGTTCACTTTATGAATGGTAGCGTTCACTGGTCCCAGCTCCACAACCTGGGCTCCGGTCCGGGCGATAAAGCGTCCGTCTGAGGTGCCGCCGGTGGTGAGCAGCTCCGGCTTCTGGTGGTTAACCTCTTCAATTGCTTCGACCGCGGCTTCCAGCAGCGTCCCTTCATCGGTGAGGAACGGGTGGCCGCTGAAGGTCCACTTCAGATCATAGTCCAGGCCATGGGCATCAAGCACGGAATGCACTTTGCGCTTGATATCGTCGGCAGTCAGCTCAGTGCTGAAGCGGAAATTGAACTGGACATGGAACTCGCCCGGGATCACGTTCGACGCGCCGGTACCGGCTTGTAAATTGGCAATCTGGAAGCTGGTCGGCGGGAAATAATCGTTGCCGTTGTCCCAGGTGGTCGCGGCCAGTTCTGCCAGCGCCGGCATCGCCCGGTGGACCGGGTTATCTGCCAGGTGCGGGTACGCAACATGGCCCTGGGTCCCTTTGATGGTGATATCCCCGGTGATTGAGCCGCGCCGGCCGTTTTTCACCACATCACCCACGAAATGGGTACTGGAGGGCTCACCGACAATACACATGTCGATTTTTTCATTGCGCGCTTCGAGGGTATCGATCACCCGGGTGGTTCCGTTGATAAACGGCCCTTCTTCGTCCGAGGTGATCAGCAGGCCGATGGAGCCCGGATGATCCGGGTTTTCTGCCAGAAAGCGCTCAATGGCGACGACGAAGCAGGCCAGGGAGCCTTTCATATCGGCGGCGCCACGGCCATGGAGGTAACCATCGATAATGGTGGGTTCAAACGGCGGGGTATGCCAAAGCTCTGACGGCCCGGCCGGGACGACATCGGTGTGCCCGGCAAACACCAGCAGTGGTGCCTCAGTGCCGCGGCGTGCCCACAGGTTGGTGGTATCTTCAAAAATCATGGTCTCGATGTTGAAGCCGAGCTTTTCAAGACGTTCAATCATCACGTCCTGGCAGCCGGCATCTTCCGGGGTCACGGAAATGCGGCTGATCAGGTCTTTCGCCAGAGCGATAACCGGGCTGTCTGACATCCTTGTATCCTTATTTATTGGTTGGCGTGGAAAATAGCTTGGTATTGCTCCGGCTTAAAGCCGAGGTGATAGCTGTCGTCGTGAACCAGCAGCGGGCGCTTGATCATCGCCGGGTGTTCCAGCATCAGGGCCAGGGCGGTGTCGCGGTTCAGGCCGGATTTTTGCTCGTCGCTCAGCTGACGGTAGGTGGTGCCGCGTTTGTTCACCATGGCCTCCCAACCCAGTTGGGCCTCAAACGTTTCCAGCAGGGCCGGATCCAGGCCGTCCACACGGTAGTCATGGAAGCGGTAGTCAATGTTCTCTGCTTCCAGCCACTTCTTCATTTTTTTGATGGTATCGCAATTCTTAATGCCGTAGGCAATTGTACTCATAATCAGGCTGACTTTTGGTTGTTATCGCTAGGCCTTCCTTTATAACGAGAATGTCAGGGCTTCGCAATGGTCTTGATGACGGGCGGTGAATTCACCGTCAGCCTTGATACGGCCTGGTGTGCCGGGATATTTAACAATACAAAACAAGTGGTTATTGTGATTTTTCCGGAATGTGATTTTGTGCCAGATCAATAAATAACTGCGAGTCATGTAGCATAAAATGCGTGGAACAAGTAACAGTTGCGCAGTCTTGGGAGATGTGGGAAATTCTTGCTTATAAGTTGTTGATCTGTATCAAAAGTTATTTGTTGGTGTTAATTTTTTTAATTTGATTTCAATCAATACAGCCAGGTTTCAATCCCGTTACATTTGGCTCCGTTCAGTAAGAAGCTCAATTTATTCCCTTGATGGGATCTTCAAAAGGATGGAGTCAATTATAATGAAAACAACGATTTGTGCTGCAGCTGTGCTGGCTGCAATGACTATTGCTCCGCAAGCGCTTGCTCACCAGCAAGGTGACATTCTGGTTCGTGCCGGCGCGGCGACGGTTTCGCCGAATGAAAGCAGCGATGATGTTCTGGGTTTTGGTGAGTTCGGGATTGATTCCGACACCCAACTGGGGCTGACCGTCGGCTATATGCTGACCGATAACATCAGTGTTGAACTCCTGGCTGCGACCCCGTTTAAGCACACTGTTTCTTTAGGCCCACTGGGCGATATCGCGGAAGTCGAACACCTGCCACCAACCCTGATGTTGCAGTACTACTTCATGGACAGCAACAGCAAGTTCCGCCCGTATGTCGGGGCCGGCCTGAACTACACCACCTTCTTTAATGAAGACTTTAATAGTCAAGCCAAAGGGTTGGGGCTAGACAATCTGTCGCTGGATGACTCCTGGGGCCTGGCGGCCAATGTCGGCCTGGATTATCGGGTGAAAGATAACTGGTATTTGGGCGCGTCAGTTTGGTATGCCGATATTGAAACTGATGTGACCTTCAACGCGGGCGCCGATAAAGTCTCCATCAATACCGAAATTGATCCTTGGGTCTTCATGCTGTCTGCCGGCTACAGTTTCTGAGCCTGTGACTTCGTATGATATCGCCGGGCCTTTGCGCCCGGCGATATTTTTTGCGTGTGCAACCAGCGGCCCTGTCTGAGGGCGAAAAGTCCTGAAATTCGCCCTTCATCGTGAAATGAGTGCCACAGCTGCGAAATATCACTTCATTTTGATCAAACGCAACATCCCCAAAGCAGAAGTCGGAATAATAACTAACCATCACAGAATGGAGGTCTCAATGGAATTGAATCCGGTTTTTGCCCGTCGTTTATATTTAGCCTTATTGGTCGAGCAAGTCGAGCGACCGAATGTGCCGAAGCTGATTGAAATTACCGGCTGGCCGCGTCGTACGATTCAGGATGTGCTCAAGGCACTGCCCGGTTTCGGGATTGAACTTGCTTTTGTTCAGGATGGCAAACGCCATAATGACGGCTACTACCAGCTGAGTGACTGGGGGCCGTTTGATTTGCAGTGGGTGGTGTCGAAAGAGCAGGATATTATTACGTCTGTTTCCAGCTAGCACTTCCCGTGATGGCGACGTGCCGACCGAAGGGCAGTATGCTCACTGCCCGTCGGCGTTTCAGGTTGCCGGTTGCTATTGCCCCTGGGTTTCCAGATAGAGCACTGTCGCCGCCGTGCGCGACTTCACCTGTAATTTCTTTAGCAGGCTTTTCATATGCACCTTAACGGTGGCTTCTGAGATATATAGCGACTCGGCAATCTGGCGATTGCGGTGTCCTTTCGCCACTTCGCGTAGGATCTGCATCTCCCGGTCAGTCAAAGCATCGAGCAGTGACTCGTCTTCAGTGCTGTCTTCGAGGTATTCTTTCACCAAATCGCTGTAGGCTTTGCCGCCGTGCAAGGCTTGTTTCAATAATTCAACCAGCTGGTCCGGTTCGGTATCTTTGAGCAGATAGCCGTCGGCCCCGGCGTTCACTAGTGCCCGGATATCGGCGCGGCTGTCGGATACGGTCAGGACGACGATACGGGCTGCAATGCCTTCCGCGCGCATGGCGCGCAGGGTGTCGAGTCCTGACATCCCTTTCATATTCAGATCCAACAGGATCAGATCGGGCTCGTGGTCCCCGGCGAGCCGCACGGCATCGGAGCCGTTACTGGCTTCGGCGATAATGTCAAATTCCGGTTCAAAGCTCAGCAGTTGGCTGATCCCCCGGCGGATCAGAGGGTGATCATCCACGATCATTAATTTCCAGTGTGTCATCGTTATAATCCTTGAGGCTCCAGTGTAAAGCTTAAGGCGACTTTACAGCCTGTGCCTTGGGTGGTGTGAATCGAAAGCTCGCCATTGAGGCGGGATGCGCGCTCGGTCATGATGGCAAGTCCGTAGTGATTGCGTTTTTCATCGGCCGGGTCAAAACCCCGGCCGTCATCGGTAACTTCAATTTTGACCAGCTCGCCGCGCTGCTCGCAATGCACCGTGATCTCATCAGCCCCGGCATGTTTGATGGCATTGAGCACCGCTTCACGGATCAACTGGAGCAGGTGGACCTGGTGGTGGGCATCCAGGTTCAGCGATGACAAGTGGTTCTCTATGATGAGCATAGCATCTGTTTGCTCATCGAGTGGTTTGAGCATTTCAACCAGTGCTTCGCCGAAGTTTGCTTCCTTGATCGTCAGGCGGAAGGTACTGAGCAGCTCCCGCAGTTGGGTGTATGCCCCGGACAGGCTCTGATCGATTTCGCCGATGATTGCCATCGCGCTGTCATGCTGGCGGCTGTCGAGCTGGCGTTTGAGTAAGGTCATCTGGATTTTGAGATAAGACAGGGATTGCGCCAGTGAGTCATGTAATTCCCGGGCAATGGTCGCCCGCTCTTCCATCAGTAATAGTTGCTCCGCCTGCTTCTGTGCCCGGTTGTAGTAAATCCCGCGCGCCAGGGTGCGGGCCAGGTTATCTATCAGGCTCTTGTCCGGACAGGGCAAGGTGTACTGCCACCACAATTGACCGAGAATGTGGCCGTCCAGATCCAGATCCTGGTAATGCCAGGTACTGTCGCCCGGGGTGCCGGCGGTGATTTCTGTATTGCGTCCGTTGCTCTCATCGATCACCAGCTTGGCAGCGGTCAGCCCTTCGATGTTGATGAGGGTATCGAGCATGGCTGAGAAATGCTGCGATGATAAGCGGCTGACCGACAGCTCCTGTGAGCATTGGTAGAGCACTTGCAGTGAGTCATTGGCATGGCGCAGGCGGCGGGTCTTCTCATCGACTGTTTTTTCCAGGCCGCGATAAAGTTTGCCCAGCTCTGTGGCCATCTGGCTGAACGTCCCGGCCAGAACCCCCAGTTCATTGTCACTTTTCACTGCCAGCTTAACATCGAACTGGCCGCTTTGGATCTGCTCACTGGCCGTGACCAGCTGGTTGAGCGGGGAGACGATCTTGCGTTGGGTAAAGTGAATGGTGAACAGCGCCACCAGCAGGATCAGGCTGAGCCCGAGTCCGCCGGTGATGGACAGGATTTGCAGCTTGATCTCTGAAAACTCCTGCAATTCGAAGACAAAGCGGTCGATATCATCGACGAAGCTGACCATTTCATCGAGAAACCCTTGCGACTCGCCGCTGTGAAGCAGGGGATGCAGCGACTCCCAGCGCGTGATCAGGCTGGCGTAGTGGTGCTTGATCTCGTCAGGAACGGTCCAGTGGTCCAGTGCCGCCATGGAGGTTGAAAAGAGTGACTGTTCGAATTGCGCCTGGTGGGCCGGCAGGAGCGGCGATTGGGTTTGAATATCATACGCCAGCCGATAGCTCTGCATCCGCATCGAGCCGGAGACATTGATTGCTTCGGCATCATTGAGGCTTGAGGCCAGAGTGAGCAGCGCCAGGCTGGTGGTGGTGACTGAGAGCAGTAAAATCACCAGCATGGCCCGGGCGATTGTGGCAGTCACAGGCTTGAGCGGCCGCTTTTTCACGCGCTCTTCTTCTGGATAACGGTTGTCGTTGTCGTGCATAGGTTCAGTCCCGGCCAGGGGGGCTTGATTCATTGATTTATCCCAACAATACCGGATTGCCCAGGCGGATGGGCGTCAGGCCTGCAATAGTGTGAGCATTATCATTTTGCTTTTTTGATCCAAAACAAGGTTCCCCCCCATTTAACCCTTCCTGGGTATTTAAGCAAATATTACGGGATTTACACTGGCGATGTAAAAAAATGACGGGTTATGAATAGGGCTGTTCGTTGGCAGGCAATAATGTTTAAAAGTCAGGCATTTTCGCGCCATACAGCCCAAGAATGTGCTTTATTCAACGTCATGAACCTTTATCGGAGTGAGCACCATGTTTGATCCATCCCGCCGACGACTCCTGACCCGACGCCGGGCAGCGGCTTTGCCGCGGTTGCCCTGGGCAATCGAAGAGATGGCGTTTACTGATGCATGTACTCGGTGCGGGCAATGCCAGGCGGCGTGCGACACTCAGATCATCGTTAAAGGCGACGGCGGATTTCCCGAAGTGGATTTTCAGCGCGGGGAGTGCACTTTCTGCTACCGCTGTGCCGAGGTCTGCCCGGAGCCCTTGTTTCGGGCACAAACGGCAGCGCCCTGGCCGATGGTTGCGCAAATCGGAGAGAGCTGCCTGACACACCAGCGGATTGAGTGTCGCAGTTGTGGCGATGCCTGTGAGCCGCAGGCAATCCGATTCCGGTTGCAGGCGGGCGGTGTGGCCACCCCTGAGCTGGATACTGAGCTGTGTACCGGGTGCGGCGGATGCGTGTCGGTCTGCCCGGCTTCAGCCATCACGATGACTCAACCAAACCAGTAATAAGAGGCCATGTCATGGCATTACAAGAAGTACATATTTCAAGCCTGGTTGTTCACGTTAAGCCGGCCTACCTGGCGGCTGTGAAAGACGCCATATTGCAGTTTCCGAATACTGAAATTCACGGCGAGAGCGAAGAAGGAAAAATCATCGTGGTGCTGGAGACGGAAAACCAAGGCTATGTGACAGATACCATAGATAAAATCAATAACTTAGAACACGTATTAACCACTTTCTTAGTGTATCACCAAATCGAACACTTTGATTCGCAATCTGAGGATGACGCATGAAAATGACAAGACGCGCGTTTGTGAAAGCAAACGCCGCTGCATCGGCAGCAGCTGTGGCAGGCATCTCGTTGCCTGCGTCGGCGACGAACTTAATCGTAAGTTCTGATCAAACCAAAATTAAATGGGACAAGGCGCCATGTCGTTTTTGCGGAACGGGATGTTCGGTTTTGGTGGGCACGCAGAATGGCCGGGTTGTTGCGACCCAGGGGGATCCGGAAGCGCCGGTGAACAAGGGCCTGAACTGTATCAAAGGTTATTTCCTGTCGAAGATCATGTACGGTAAAGATCGCGTGCAGACACCAATGCTGCGGATGAAAAACGGCAAGTTCGATAAAGATGGCGATTTCCAGCCAATCAGCTGGGATCAGGCGTTCGACATCATGGCCGAGAAATGGAAAGCGGCGCTGAAAAAGCACGGGCCTTCCGGGATCGGGATGTTCGGCTCCGGGCAGTGGACGGTGATGGAAGGCTATGCGGCATCCAAAATGATGAAAGCCGGCTTCCGTTCCAACAATATTGATCCGAACGCGCGTCACTGTATGGCTTCTGCGGTGGGTGGCTTTATGCGGACTTTCGGGATTGACGAGCCGATGGGCTGTTATGACGATTTTGAGCATGCCGACGCGTTTGTGCTGTGGGGCTCCAACATGGCTGAGATGCATCCGGTGCTCTGGACCCGGATCACCGACCGTCGCCTGAGCAATCCGCATGTGAAAGTGAACGTGCTGTCGACTTACTACCACCGCACGTTTGAGCTGGCAGATAACGGCATGGTGTTTGAGCCGCAGACCGATTTGGCCATTGCCAACTTTATTGCCAATTACATTATCCAGAACGATGCCGTGAACTGGGATTTTGTCAATAAACATACCCACTTTAAGCGAGCCACGACCGATATCGGTTACGGGCTGCGTGATGAGCACCCATTGCAGCAACAAGCGGCCAATGCCAATTCGGGCAAAATGCACCCGATGACCTTTGAAGAATATAAAGCATCGGTTGCAGAGTATACCGTGGAGAAAGCGGCGCAAATGTCGGGTGTTCCAGAGTCCAAGCTGTTGGAAATGGCCAAGCTCTATGCCGATCCGGATGTCAAGGTGATGTCGCTGTGGACCATGGGGATGAACCAGCATACCCGTGGGGTGTGGATGAACAGCTTGGTGTACAACATTCATTTGCTGACCGGTAAAATTTCCCTGCCGGGTAGCGGTCCGTTCTCGCTGACCGGCCAGCCGTCAGCATGTGGTACGGCACGTGAGGTGGGTACCTTCTCCCACCGCCTGCCGGCCGACATGGTAGTAAAAAATCCGAAACACCGAGCGATTGCAGAGAAGATCTGGCAACTGCCGGAAGGCACGATTCCACCGAAGCCTGGCTATCACGCCGTGGTGCAGGATCGGATGCTGAAAGACGGCAAACTGAATGCCTACTGGGTGATGTGTAACAACAATATGCAGGCCGGGCCAAACATTAATGATGAGCGTTTGCCGGGCTACCGTAACCCGGAGAACTTTATTGTCTGCTCCGATCCATATCCGACGGCAACAGCCCAGGCAGCCGACCTGATTTTGCCGACAGCAATGTGGGTGGAAAAAGAGGGGGCATACGGCAATGCTGAGCGCCGGACCCAGGTATGGTACCAGCAGGTAGCGCCGCAAGGTGAGGCGAAATCAGACCTCTGGCAGATTGTGGAGTTCAGCAAGCGCTTTAAAGTGGAAGAAGTGTGGGATGAGGCCTTATTGGCCAAGGCACCGCAGTATCGCGGCAAGACCATGTACGATGTGTTGTTCCGCAACGGTCAGGTCGACAAGTTCCCGCTTTCTGAAGCACAGGCACTGAACGACGACGCCCAGTCGCAAGGCTTCTATCTCCAGAAAGGCCTGTTTGAGGAATATGCCGCCTTTGGCCGTGACCATGGCCATGATCTTGCCCCATATGATGTGTATCACCAGGAGCGCGGGTTACGTTGGCCGGTCGTCAATGGCAAAGAGACCCGCTGGCGGTTTATCGAGGGCTCCGACCCGTATGTCCCTAAAGGGGCCGGCTACCGTTTTTACGGCAAGCCTGATGGCAAGGCCAATATTATCTTCGCACCGTTTGAACCAGCGCCGGAAGTCCCGGATGAAGAGTATGATCTGTGGCTCTGTACCGGCCGGGTGCTGGAGCACTGGCATACAGGCTCCATGACCCGCCGGGTGCCTGAGCTGTATAAAGCGATGCCGGACGCGGTGTGTTATATCCATCCGGATGATGCCCGCTCAAGGGGCCTGCGCCGGGGAGATGAAGTGCTGCTGGCGTCACGTCGTGGTGAAGTGCGCTGTCGGGTAGAAACCCGGGGCCGAAATCGTCCGCCGGTCGGCTTGGTATTCGTACCTTTCTTTGACGCTCGGATCCTGATCAACAAGCTGATCCTCGATGCGACGGATCCGTTGTCCAAGCAGACCGACTACAAGAAATGTCCAATCAAAATCACCAAAGCATAAGTTAACGAATCAAGGTTGCGATGACAGTCCGGAAGCGACCGGGCTGTCATTCGCAGGGACCGAGTTTTAGCCAGTAGGCGGAGAAGAAAATGAAACGATTAGTGTTAGCGGTCATGGCGGTAGGGATGCTGGTCGCCGGTGCCGTACAGAGTGCAGAAGAGCTTCATAATCCAGGTGGGATTGGGGGCGTGGAATCGCTTCGTGGGATGACTGAGCTGGAGTCAACGCGCCCGGCCGATGCCATGAAACGTTTCCCGCGTGATCGGGACACGATTGACAGTGATTATGTGTATCAGCCGCCGCTGGTGCCGCATACTATCCGCAATTACGAAGTCTCGCTCAATGCCAATAAGTGCCTGGCCTGCCACAGCTGGAAAAATGCCAATGAAATGGGGGCGACCAAAATCAGTGTGACCCACTACCAGTCTCGCGAAGGTCAGGTGCTGTCAGATGTGTCGCCACGCCGCTATTTCTGTCTGCAGTGCCATGTGCCTCAGGCAGATGCCAAGCCGTTGGTTGAAAATACCTTCCAGCGTGTTGATGCGCTGCGCAATGAATAGCCACAGTGAGAAGAGAGGCTATAGATGAAAATATTAAAAACATTTTGGCGCAGGTTGACGTCACCGAGTAAGGTGGCGGTCGGACTGGTGCTCTTTATGGGCTTCATGGGCGGCTTGTTGTTCTGGGGGGCGTTTAACACCGGGATGGAGGCCACCAATACTGAGGAATTCTGCTCTGGTTGTCATGCGCCGATTGTGAAGGAAATCCGAGAAACGATCCATTACTCGAACCGCTCCGGCGTCCGGGCCATCTGTTCCGATTGTCACGTGCCGCATAACTGGACAGATAAAATTGTGCGTAAGGTTCAGGCCTCGAAAGAGCTGGTGGCTTTTGCCATGGGCACTATCAGTACCGAAGAGAAATTCAAAGAACGTCGGGGTTACCTGGCAAACCGGGAGTGGCACCGGATGAAGAACAACGACTCCAAGGAGTGCCGGAACTGCCATAACTTTGAATACATGGACTTTTCAGAGCAGGGACCGCGGAGTGTGAAACAGCACTCGACCGCGCTGGCATCCGGTGAAAAAACCTGCGTGGATTGCCATAAGGGGATTGCGCATAAACTGCCTGACATGAAAGACGTCGAGGGCTGGTGAGCCGCTGAAGGCAGGCCACATCAGGCATTACCAGACTGAGTAAGAAGGAGCAGACCATGAGTACATTAGAATCGGTTATCTGGCATGTGCTGGGGTATGCGGCGATGCCGGTGATTATCCTGACCGGATTTGCGATTGTGGCAGCCATTTCGATTGGGTTGCTGTCGCTGGGGAAAGATCGGCGTATTGATTGAGGGAAGCGCTGCGTTATCAAGCATAACCATTGTCGGGTGGCTTTTTCGACGAAGAGGTCGCCCGCTTCCACAATCCGATCAGCACCATGCCGCTCCACACCAGATACAGGGGGAGCCACTCCATTATGAACTGGCGAAATGTTTCGCTCTCTTGTTGCAACCAGAGATCCGCCAGATGTAAGGCGGTGATTGTCAGTAACCCGCAAAAACTGAACACCAGAAATGATCGATTGTCCATGTCCCATCCCCCGATACCTGTTGGGGATATCTTAAATCTAAATAGCAATCATTATCAACACCCATGTGCCGCAGTTGGATGGTTATTTCAGATAGCCGGCTGCTTGCAGTTTGGCACGGAATAGCTCGGCTCGGTCCCGATTGACCCCAAAGTCTGAATAGCCCACCCGGGACTCGGAGCGCACAATTAAAGCATCCCCCGCGAGCCTGAGTTCAAAATCATCCACAAAGCGGAAGATCTTACTGCGACATGCCACCCGTAGGTAGTGCGGGTGTTGCTGGCCCAGGCTGGCACCGGGCAGCGAGAGTGCTAGTTCCTGAATTTGTGCCCAATTCGCTAATCCTTGTTGGCTGAGTTTAAATGGTGTCAGGTGGAAGTCTGTCCGTGGATCTTGCGTGGAGACACAGTTGGGCTTTTCGCCACAAAGCTCACTGGTGCGATCCGGCCGGTTTGTCGAGATCTCGCCATTGGAGCACCCGGTGATAAGCAGGCAGATCATGGCTGCCCGGCTGAGGTTTGTCATTTCACATTTCCTTCTCGGTGATGGCTGCCTGGGACCAATATAGCTATTGCAGCAGATAAGCAGCAAACCCACCCCAGGAAGCGATCAGCAGCAGCCAGGGGAGCCAGTGTTGCTTGTACACGACTGAGGGGCTGTTGGAATCAAGGGCGCCATCCTGAGTCGAGCCTGTGGTTTGGGCGGCTTGTTTTTCTTTTGTTTGTTTCTTGCGCAACTTGTCCCGCTCGCGCGCTTTGGCCTTTTGTTGCTTCTTGTATTGCTCAATCCCTTTTTGGATCCCCTGTGCAATCAGCTTGGTTTGCTCTTTGGTCTGACCCGGCTTTTGGGTGGCACGGGCAATTTGCATCGCTTCCGCCTGAGTTTCCGGTGAAGGTGCGGTTTGTTTCCTACTGGTTGCCATATTGTCCCCGTAAAGATCAGTAAAACATGTGTTTGATTCATTGTTTCCCTGGAATTATACCGTGCCAGTGCCCGGTTGAAACCTCCCCGGAGGCTGAATAATATGTAGGAAAATTTCATCATATTATTCAGTCTCGTTTAAGGTGGCACTATTATCAATTGTGAATAAAGCGCTGATATAGCTACATTTGAATGCTGTTCATATCTTATCGAAGACGACTTCATTGACCCCGAAAAATCTATGGATTTAATAAAACTACGATTTTTATTACCAGATTCGTGATCTTGGCTACAAGATGAACAACTGAACCGTGCGATGGGCCACAGAATTTATCTCCTTGGGGTGGGGAAATTGACCGAATGAATTATGGTGATGACATGATGCACCAGCCGTCATCGTGGTTGAAAAAAGCAACGTTCGTCTCCATTGCAAGATCAGAGTAAGAACATGGAGAATCGGTTTGCTTTATCCGATAGAGGCTTATGACAAGCATGGTTTATTAAAACCTTCCGGGATGCTGTGGCTGACCCTGGCGTTCAGTGCCAAAGGCTGGCTGATTTTTCTGATGGCCGGTGCCAGCCGGACTCAGGGAGCCCAGCTCCTGGAAGTGTTCTACCCACTGCGCGACCATTTGTACGTCGCCATGGGCGTGGGGTTGCCGGCGCTACTGCTGATGTGGCTGTCCGGGCAACGATATAAGAAGAATCAATGGATCACCGCCATCTGGCAGCAGGGAAAAGTGATTTTACTGTTGGCCTACCTGGCGGATGGTCTATCGCAAGGGTATCAACTGGCGCTGAGCCAGGGTGTTTTTCGCTGGCCTCAGGCCGTCAATTTGCTGCTGACCTTGTGGTTATTGGCTTACTTGATCAGAAGCACCCGAGTCAGAAATACTTTTGCGGATCAACCTGAGTAAGGGGTAACACAACATGAATGAATTGAGTAAAGGACTCATTCTGTTTAGTGCACTACTGAGCCCGCTGGCGATGGCTGACTGGCTGCTTGATGTGAACTTTGAGCTCTCCAGTGCCGGTCGGACGCAGACCGTCAATACATCGCTGTCGTTGCTGCCGGGTGAAGAAACCGTCTTTTTTGGAACCGCGGTTCAAGATACTGACATCCCGGTCCAGAGTATGAACGCAAGGCGGCTGGTAGGCAGTGCCGAGCTGCTGGAGGTTTCGGCCGAAGAAGTGAAAATTGCCTTTAAGGTCAAAGAGCAGCTTGATGATGGTGCTTGGCGGATCCTGATTGCGCCGACCATTTCAACCGGGCTCAACACACCGGCGTCATTTGAAAGCGGTAAGGATGCAGAGCAGCAAGTCAAACTGCTGGTCGAGGTGACTTCCGTTTAATACTCGGCCGTGTTTTGACCGGATTCAAGGCGCTCCTTTTGGGAGCGTCTTTTGTTTCTGTACATCATATTATCCGCCCGGGACAGGAAATAATCGGGTGTATCTCCCGGCCGGTAGAAGGTAATACCGACACTGGCGCCAATTTGGATTTGCGTTTGTCCGTGGGGGAATGGTCGCTGCGCTGCCGTTGAGATCTGCGTAACTAACGCCCTGGCGTCATCTTTGGCGGTGGCTTCAAGTAATATGACAAACTCATCCCCGGCCAGACGGGCGAAAAAACTGCGTTGCCCAGCCAGTAAATGTGTAATCCGGGCGCAAAATTGCTGCAATACGCGATCTCCGGCATGGTGTCCATAGGTATCATTTACTTGTTTGAAGTCATCCAGATCGATAAAGAGCAGTGCAGGCTTGGCTTGATACGGGGAGATCTGGCTGACCACCCGGTGCAACTCTTCCACCAGGGCGTAGCGATTGGCGATCCCGGTTAATGTATCTTTGCGGGCCATTTCGGAAGCTTTTCGCTCGGCCTCGATGCGGCGGGCGATTTCTCGTTTGAGCTGTCGGTTGACCAACGTGAGATAGGTGATGGCCAGAAATGTCCCGCCCAGCAGCAACATCCCGGACTGGAGCCAGAGCTGGACATCCTTCCAGGTCAGCTCTGCCCGTTGCGGGTAGAGAAAGTTTTCATCAATGTGGGTTTTGGGAATGATATTGAGCTGGCTGAGCTCATCGGCGATGGTTTGCCACCGGTTCGGGTTCATGTGCCCAATTTCTATTAAATCAGACATGATCATTTTGGCGCTGGATTCGAGCTCAAAGGCCAGATGGTCGCGGCTTTTCATTGGCCGGTACTGCTGTTCGATCACATCCAGGGTTTCATCGATATGGGTCAGGGCATAGTACCAGCCCTTGAGGCTGGCATTGCGAAAGCGCTCAACGGTATCGGGGTGGGCCTGTGCGAAGTCCTGGTGAGTGAAGATAATATCGCTGTAAAAACTGACGCCGTAATCCGCCGGGTTAAAAATTAAGGGCTGCTCTCCCTGTTTTTGGAGGTAATAGGGCTCATTGGTGAGGTAGCCATTGAAAGCGTCGATCTTTCCGGAGAGTAAATCGTCAACATCGGCAGAAGTGGTGATCTGCTCCAGATCCGAAAGATAAATATTGTTACGGGCCAGCAGGACCAATAACTCGGCGTCCTCGGCGCCGGCAAACATCATTACCCGTTTGCCAACCAGATCGTGAATGGTCTGGATATTGCTGTTGGCCTTGGCGATTAGCACGGAGGGGGAGTGCTGGAAAATGGCAGCCATGGCCGTAACCGGAAATCCATGACCGAAGGCCACCAGCACTTCGGTATTGCCGACACCGAATTCAGCCCGGCCGCTGAGTACTTCTGTAATGGGGACTTTGTGGTTTCCGCCGGGCTTGATGGTCACATTCAGTCCGGCATCTTGGTAGAACCCTTTTTCTTTGGCCATGTAAAAACCGGCAAATTGTGCCTGGTGGAGCCAACGCAACTGCAGGCTGACCGGCTCCAGCGCAAAGGTAGGTTGAGCCAGAACCATCAAGAGCAGAGAGAGCAGCACCGCACGTTTTTTTTTCACAATCAATCAGAACTCTTCACAAAGGCCGGCCCCAATTTTGTGGAACAAATACAGGGAAGTAAAGGGGGGAGGTGATTTATTGAGAACGCTGGCAGGAATCAAATTCAGGTTATAAAATCCCGTTATAATATATTGATTTATAGCTAATCGAGAAGTAGGAGAGGATTATGACTCACCCTCAACCAGCAATTTTGCCGGAAGCGGGCCCTTTTGCACTTTACGTTGTGCTGAAGGTGATTGGGGATCAGGCGGCTGTGGTTCGTCAGTGCCAGCAGTGGCATGACGCCCTGGCTGAACTGAATCATCAGCAACCGGATGCCAACCTGCGGGCCTGCGTGGCATTTGGCCGGTCATTTTGGCAGAGCCTGGGCCAGACACCGCCGTCACAGTTGGATGATTTCCGACCGCTGGGGAGCGGGGAGATCACCGCGCCGGCAACGGGCGGCGATGTGCTGCTGCACCTGAACTCCAGCCGCCATGATCTGAACTTTTTTGCCCTGCGCCAGTTTCTGCAGCCGATTGCAGAAGCGGTTGAGATCCTGGATGAGACCTATGGTTACCGTTATCTGGATGCGCGGGATATGACCGGGTTTATTGACGGGACCGAAAATCCGAAAACCCTGGAATCTCGCGGTGAAGTCGCCTTGATCCCGGACGGTGAGTTTGCCGGGGGCAGCTTTGTCATGGTCCAGCGATTTGTTCACAACCTGCCGGCCTGGCATCGCCTTAACGTCAAGGCACAGGAGAAAGTGATTGGCCGCACGAAACCGGATTCTATTGAGCTGGAGGATGTGCCGGCGAACTCGCATGTGGGCCGGGTGGATATTAAGGAAGAGGGCAAAGGGCTGAAGATTGTTCGCCATAGCCTGCCTTACGGCACGGTCACAGGTGATCATGGTCTGCTGTTCATTGCTTACTGTAACACCCAGCACAATTTTAAAGCTATGCTGGAGAGCATGTATGGTGAAACGGATGGCCAAACCGATACCATGCTGCGCTTTACCCGCGCGGTGACCGGGGCCTATTTCTTCGCGCCGTCCCTGGAGATGCTCAATTCACTGTAAGCGGTCTCAGCACACATAGGAGTGATAAAAAAGCGCGACCCAATGGTCGCGCTTTAGATCTCACCTCAGAGATGGCGTGAAATTATTTTTTCACGCGCAGAACCGGAGTCTCACCCACAGTTGTCGGGCCAGACAGCTTGCTCAGTTCTTTGATTTCATCCATGTTTGAGATAACAACAGGCGTCAGCGTTGATTTGGCTTTTTCTTCCAGCAGGGCCAGATCGAACTCGATGACTGTGTCGCCGGCTTTCACGGTTTGGCCTTCTTCCGCCACGCGGGTGAAACCTTCACCTTTCAGCTCTACGGTGTCGATACCGAAGTGAACAAACAGCTCGATACCATCGTCAGACTCGATAGAGAAGGCGTGGTTGGTTTCGAAGATTTTACCAATGGTCCCGTTTACAGGGGCAACCATCTTGTTGCCTGCTGGCTTGATCGCGATACCGTCACCAACGATTTTTTCTGCAAACACAACATCTGGCACATCTTCGATATTCACGATTTCGCCAGACAGCGGTGCGATGATGTCAATGGCACCCGCTTCGTTGTTGTCGTCTGATACCAGCTTCTTCAATTTGTCAAACAGACCCATATCGTTGCTCCTAAGCGTTGTTATTCTATCTGCAGCTATATTAGCAGATGGTCTTTTCTGCGATGAATTTTTCTACGTGTGCTTCGATTTCAGCTGCTGTCGGTAGCGCCAGTGCTTGCTCGGCCATCGCCTGAACGTCAGCAAAGTTTGCGTTACGGATAATTTTCTTAATGCGCGGGATTGAAATCCCGCTCATGCTGAATTCGTCAAGACCCATCCCCAACAGCAGCAGGGTTGCACGCTCGTCACCGGCAAGCTCGCCGCACATGCCAGTCCACTTCCCTTCTTGGTGAGAAGCATCGATGACTTGCTTGATCACGGTCAGGACGGCAGGCGACAGCGGGTTATACAGATGAGAAATCAGCTCATTACCACGGTCAACAGCCAGAGTATACTGGGTTAGGTCGTTTGTACCAATACTAAAGAAATCAACTTCTTTGGCAAGGTGGTTGGCAATGGCCGCTGCTGCAGGTGTTTCCACCATCACACCGATTTCGATGCTCTCGTCAAAGGCCAGGCCTTCAGCACGCAGTTCGGCTTTATAGGCGTCCAGTGCTGATTTGAGTTCACGGATCTCTTCTACCGAGATGATCATCGGGAACATGATGCGGATTTTACCATGGGCAGATGCGCGTAGAATGCCACGCAGCTGATCGCGCAGGATCTCACGGCGATCCAGGCTGATCCGAACCGCACGCCAGCCCAGGAACGGGTTCATCTCTTGCGGCAGATCCATGTACGGCAGATCTTTGTCGCCACCGATGTCCATGGTGCGGATGATCACCGGTTCACCATGCATGGCTTCGGCCACGTCTTTGTATGCCTGGTATTGCTCTTCTTCCGTCGGCAGGGCGTCGCGGTCCATGAACAGGAATTCAGTCCGGTACAAGCCGACGCCTTCACCGCCATTGCGGTTGACACCGTCGCAGTCTTTGACGGTACCGATGTTGCCGCATACTTCAACTTGCTTGCCGTCCAGTGTGATGGCAGGCAGGTCTTTCAGTTTGGCCAGCTCTTCTTTCTCCGCGATGTGGGCATCACGGATAGCTTTGAATTTGGTCAGTTCAGCGTCGCTTGGGTTGATCACCACTTCGTTGTTGATGGCATCAAGCACCAGCATGTCGCCGTTTTTCACTTGTTTGGTGATGTCGTTGGTGCCGACAATTGCTGGTAGCTCCAGGGAGCGGGCCATGATCGAGGTGTGGGAAGTACGGCCACCGATGTCTGTGATAAAACCCAGCACGTAGTTGAGGTTGATCTGGGCGGTCTCGGAAGGGGTCAAATCGTTGGCAACCAGGATCACTTCCTCGTTAATCGCGCTCAGATTGACAATATTAATCCCCAAGGCGTTTTTCACCACACGGTTACCGATATCACGGATATCCGTCGCACGTTCTTTGAGGTACTCGTCATCCAGAGACTCCAGCGTGGTTGCTTGCTCTTCGATCACTGAGTGAATCGCTAAATCCGCAGACGCCTTGTTGTCTTTAATGAAGGCTATGATTTCTTCTTCCAGCTCTTCATCTTCCAGCAGCATGATGTGACCTTCAAAGATTGCCTCCTTCTCTTCACCGAAGGTCTTGCGTGCTTTCTCTTTGATCACTTCCAGCTGCTCGGAAGATTTTTTTCGAGCGTCGAAGAAACGCTGAATTTCGTTCTCGAATTGATCTGCAGTGATAGGAGTCTTGTTCAGAACAATCTCTTCCTCCTGCAGCAGTAGTGCTTTCCCAAAAGCAATACCAGGAGATGCCAGGATACCTGAAATCATAGCCTTACCTTAAATTAACTAGAAACTTGGAGATATGTAAACGGGCTGCGAATTAATGCAGCTCGTCCATAAGGGCAACCAGGTGATCAACAGCTTGCTGTGCCTGAGCTCCTTCAGCTGAGATTGTCACCATAGTGCCTTTCACCAGGCCCAGAGTTTGTAGCTTGAACAGGCTCTTAGCGCTTGCGCTTTTGCCATTGGACGTTACAGTGATGTCTGCGTCAAACCCTTTGGCTTCTTTGACGAACTGTGCTGCCGGACGTGTGTGTAGACCGTTTTCTGCAGTGATCTCAACTTGCTTCTGATACATTTTTCACCCCGATTAAATTTAGTATTTATTTAATATTAACGTAACTGAAAGTAAGCGTAATCCGGATAACCTGACTTTGCTCACCTGGAGTATAAACTACCCAACAGTTCGGCGTTTTAGCTTAATCCAAGTCAATGTTTTGTGACATTTATGGCATTCCAGGTGTCAAATTGGTCAATAAGTGACCTTTTATTTCGACGCTAGAAATAAAACGCAACGGTTTTATATTAAAGCTCGGTATGAAATGCAACAAAAAAGCCCCCGCTGGGGGAGCTTTCAGGCAGTTATCGGACCTCGAACCTTTTAAAGTGTGATCACTGTTGGGTTTCTTTTTCAGTGAAAATACCGGCAAAGAGGGCTGTTGAAAGGTAACGCTCACCTGAGCTTGGTAGCACAACAACGATGTTCTTACCAGCATATTCAGAACGTTCTGCGATGCGGTTGGCAGCTACCACGGCCGCGCCAGATGAAATCCCGGCCAGGATCCCTTCTTCTTCCATCAGGCGGTGGGCCATTTCAATGGCATCTTCGGAACTGACACGCTCGACTTCATCAATCAGGGCCAGGTCGAGGTTGCCCGGAATAAAGCCGGCACCGATCCCTTGAATCTTGTGTGGTGCGGGCTGGATTTCCTCGCCATTGCGCGCCTGGGTGATCACTGGCGACTCGGACGGCTCGACTGCAACGGTGGTGATTGCTTTGCCCTTCTGTTGCTTGATAAAGCGGCTGACACCGGTCAGGGTACCGCCGGTACCGACACCGGAGACGAAGACATCAATTTCACCATCGGTGGCTTCCCAAAGTTCAGGGCCTGTGGTTTTCTCGTGGATTTCCGGGTTCGCCGGGTTGCTGAACTGTTGTAGCAACAGGTATTTTTCCGGATCAGAGGCCACAATTTCTTCGGCTTTTTCAATCGCACCTTTCATCCCTTTTGGTGCTTCGGTTAGCACCAGGTTGGCGCCCAGGGCTTTGAGCAGTTTGCGGCGCTCCAGACTCATACTTTCAGGCATGGTCAGGGTGAGCTTGTAGCCGCGGGCAGCAGCGACAAAGGCAAGTGCAATCCCGGTATTGCCGCTGGTTGGTTCAACCAGCTCAACACCTTGTTTCAGCAAGCCTTTCTTCTCTGCGTCCCAAATCATGTTCGCGCCGATACGGCATTTGACACTGAAGCTTGGGTTACGGGCTTCAACTTTTGCCAGAACATTCCCCTGGCTGACACGGTTGAGGCGAACGAGCGGGGTATTACCAATCGTTAATGAATTATCTTCGTAAATCTTGCTCATGCTGGTCGTTCCTTCGTGACATGTTTAAACAGTTAACAGACTTAAGCATAAACCGTGTCCTGCATTTGAAAAGTAATTAATTGTTATATCTTATTGTTATATAGGAGGGAGTTGTAAGCAGAAATAAGCTGAAGAGAAGAGCCGCTGGCAAGGCAGAAGAGCACTTGCCAGCGCAGGGACAGATTCGGGATTAGTAATTGCGGAACTGGCCGCGGTAATGGTCCACCCACATGGCGGTTGCGCCGCATACCGCAATCGGCATCACCACCAGGTTCAGGAGCGGGGTCATGGTAAACAGCATCACTAGGCTGCCGAAACTCAGGGACTTGCCGCGCTTTTGCTTGAGTGCATCGCGCATGGCCGGGAACGGCACCTTGTGGTTGTCAAACGGGTAGTCGGCATACTGGATACTCATCATCCAGGCACTGAACAGGAACCAGAGCACCGGGCCCAAGGTCTGGCCGATGGCCGGGATCCACAGCAGGATCAGCAGCCCGATAGCTTTGGGGAGGTAGTATTTGAGCTTCACCCACTCCCGGTGCATGATTCGGGGCAAGTCTTTCAAAATGGCACTGAGGCCGGCATCCGGCGCCTTGCTGCCCGTTAACTTGGCTTCCAGGTGCTCGGCCAGCAGGCCGTTAAACGGCGCGGCAATCCAGTTGGCAAGGGTGCTGAAAAAGTAGGAAAACGTGACCAGTGCCGCAATTGCCAGCAGTGGCCAGAGCAGGTACGACAGCCAGTCGAGCCAGGCTGGCAGGGCCGACATCCAGTGATTGATCCAGTCATCGAGCTGTACCAGCACGTAGGTAAAGGCGCTGCCAAAGAGCAGGATATTGATCAGTAACGGCAGGATCACGAAACGGCGGGTGCCGGGTTGCATGGCCAATGACATGCCGTGGAAGAAATAGCCGGCGCCGCTGCTCGGTTGTCGATGGGCCGTGGACTGTGACATCGGGTTCTCCTCTGAATATACCGACGGATGATGCGAAGCAAAGAGGTCGCAACGAGTGAAAGCATGTTAACGGGGAGCCGGGCAGAGAAGCAAATGTCAAGTGAGGGCTGTGGCTGATAAAAGTAGAAAAATCCAATTTATAGGCTGAAATTTGTGCGATTTTGTGCTCAGGAGCACTATCTTGCCTGAATCGCGATAATCGTCTTCTCATTCTGATTTGAGTTTTGGTACATTAGAGCCCATTCCTTTAATTATCTGCGCCACTCTGGCAAGGTGATTAAAGGAATTGAGCAGAGCGGTTGGGGCGACCTTCAAGTTAAAGGCTCTAGCCGGATTGCCCAAGTTATAGTGATTGTCATAACCCCCGTAACGGGTAACGAGTAAAGTCAGAGTATTCATATGCAGGAATTGCGTCTGGTCCTTATTATTGTCGGCGCCCTGGCGATCGCAGCTTTATTGCTGCATGGCCTGTGGAGCAGCCGAAAGGAAAAACCCGCTAAGTTTGGTGAAAAGCCGCTGGGCAAGCTGGGTGAAGAAAGCAGTGTCGATGCTGATGGATTTGATCAGGATGGTGTCGGCAGCGTGAGAGTCGTCAACTCTGACAGCCCGAACCGGGACAAGGCGCCCCGGAAAGAGCCAGAGCTTCATTTTGGCGATAAACTGGAAGCGGATCCGCTGATGGCGCCGGCACGCCCGGTATCGCAAGCCGAGCCTGAGTTACCGGCAATGTCGGCTGAAGCGTCAGTCCAGGCGCCGGAATCGACGCCAGCACCCAAAGTATCCGATGACTCTGCCCAGGTGTCAGTGACGGCTGAGACGGCACCGCTCCAGGATGTTGCGCCGCAACCAGTACCAGAGGCCGTTCAAGCGCCTGTTCAGGGCGCGGTGGATGAGGCGACAGCGGCCCTTGAATCGGCACCGCCCGTGCAACCTGAGCATGTTGAATCTCAGGCGGCATTTGTGGAAGTGCGTGAGTCTGAAGAAGCCTTGTCGCCGACGCCTGTAGTCGAACAGACCGATCCGGTATCGGTTGCGGGTGACCGGGACTCAGGTGTAGCAGCCGAGCCTGTGGTTGAGGTGCCTGCTGGTGGTGCTGATAGCGTTGATACTGAGGCCCAAGCCCAGAATCCGGAGGTTGCGCCGGAACCAGCCACTGAGGTGCAGGAAACCCTGCCGCCGGATTATCTGGTCCTGAACGTCCATGCCCGACATGGCGAGATCATCCGTGGTAGTGAATTGTTTCGCTGTCTCGAGAGCAATGGTCTCTATTTCGGTGAAAACTCTGTTTATCACCGCCATGCTGATGCCGCAGGAACCGGGCCGATCATCTATTCGGTGACCAATATGGTCAGCCCGGGCCATTTCCCGGAGAGCGATGATCCGGCGTTTGAGACCCCGGGAATTGCGTTTTACCTGATGTTGCCGTGTCCGGGACGTGCGGATAACAACTTCAATCAGATGTTGCAGACGGCTCAGCGTGTTGCCGATCAGCTGGGCGCAGACATTCTGGATCACGAGCGGGCTTTGATCACTCCTCACCGCATTGAAGCGTGCCGAGATAAAGCCAAGCGATATACTCAGGCGTAAAACTGCGGGTATAGCATCGATTTGAACAGGCCCCTCTTGGGGCCTTATTTTTATACGATAGGAATAAGAATGAGTCACGATATTCAGCAGCAATTGTCGGCGCTGCGCGAACAACTTGCTTATCATGGTCACCGTTATTACGTTGAAGACAGTCCGGAAATTCCCGATGCTGAATATGACCGCATGATGCAGCAATTGCTTGCCCTGGAAGCGGCGCATCCGGAGCTGATCACGGCTGATTCGCCAAGCCAGCGGGTGGGTGGTAAGCCGTTGGACGGCTTTAGCGAAGTGCGTCACGAGCTGCCGATGTTGTCTTTGGATAATGCGTTTAGTGATGAAGAACTCAAAGCGTTTGAAAAACGCATCGGTGATCGATTGCCTGCCAGCTTTGCGCTGACATTTTGTTGTGAGCCGAAGCTCGATGGCCTGGCGGTCAGCCTGATGTACGAAAATGGGGTACTGGTGCAGGCTGCTACACGGGGAGACGGGACCACAGGTGAGAATATTACCGCCAACGTCCGGACCATTCGCGCTGTGCCCCTGAAGCTGCATGGCGAAGGCTGGCCGGCGCGGCTGGAGGTCAGGGGCGAAGTCTTTATGCCCAAGCAAGGTTTTGACGCCTTAAATGCCAGCGCGCAGAAAAAAGGTGAGAAAACGTTTGTCAATCCGCGCAATGCTGCGGCAGGCAGCTTGCGCCAGTTGGACCCGAAAATTACGGCGACCCGTCCGCTGAGCTTTTACGCCTACTCCGTCGGTGTGGTGGAAGGTGGAACGCTGGCGGACAGTCAGTTTGAGCGTCTGGTCCAGCTCAAGGGCTGGGGAATTCCGATGTGCCCGGAAAGCCGCCGGCTGAGTAATATTGAGCAAGTCATTGGCTATTATCAGGATATTGGTGAGCGGCGCGGAATCCTGCCCTATGAGATTGACGGGGTGGTGATCAAGGTCGATGATATTGAAACTCAGCAACGGTTAGGGTTTGTTGCCCGCGCGCCGCGTTGGGCCATTGCCTATAAGTTTCCGGCTCAGGAGGAAATGACCCGGCTGAACAATGTCGAATTTCAGGTCGGCCGTACCGGTGCAATTACTCCGGTGGCCAAGCTCGAGCCGGTGTTTGTCGGGGGCGTGACTGTCAGTAATGCCACGCTGCACAATGCCGATGAAGTGGCACGGCTCGGGGTGATGATCGGCGATACGGTGATTGTGCGCCGCGCCGGGGATGTGATCCCGCAAATTGTTTCCGTCGTCGCGTCTCAACGTCCCGAGGACGCGGCTGAGATCCGCTTCCCGTCGACATGTCCGGTGTGTCAGTCTAAGGTCGAGCGTGTCGAAGGGGAGGCGGTGACGCGCTGCTCCGGTGGATTGTACTGCCGTGCTCAGCGTAAGGAAGCACTGAAGCATTTCGTCTCCCGCAAAGCCCTGGATGTGGATGGCTGTGGTGAAAAAGTCATTGAACAGCTGGTGGAGCGGGAAATGGTGACCACTCCGGCCGACTTGTTCAAACTCTCCGCCGGGGTGCTGACGGTCCTCGAGCGTATGGGGCCGAAATCAGCGCAGAACCTGGTGGCAGCGCTGGAAAAGTCCAAGCTGACCACATTACCGCGTTTCTTGTACTCGCTCGGAATTCGTGAAGTCGGCGAGGCCACAGCAGCGAACCTGGCCAAACATTTCGAAACCATCGAAGCGCTGAGTCAGGCTACGCAGGAGCAGCTGATTGAAGTGCCGGATGTCGGAAATATTGTGGCGGAGCATATTGTGAATTTCTTCCGCGAAGCCCATAACCTGGAAGTGATTCAGGCGCTCCGCGATGTCGGCGTGAACTGGCCGGCGATCGAGAAGCCGGCAGACGATGTCGAGCTTCCACTGGATGGTAAAACGGTGGTGCTGACAGGCTCTTTGTCCCTACTGACCCGCTCGGAAGCCAAAGCAGCATTGCAGGAGATGGGAGCTAAAGTAACGGGCAGCGTCTCGAAGAAAACGGATCTGCTGGTTGCCGGTGAAGCGGCCGGATCGAAACTGACGAAAGCGCAGGAGCTGGGGATCGAAATCTGGGATGAGCAGGCGCTGGTTGATTTTATGCAGCGTTAATTAATTAGGCTCTCTCACTAAGTAAAGTGGCATTGGGGTAACCCAGGCCACTTTTTTATTGTCTTCATAATATACCTCATACATATTTTTCATCTTAAAAATACCCTTTGAAAATACTTCGTTAATAGCGCTTGTTTTTATGAAAGATGCTAAGTGATAGATCACACATTCCTCGAGTCAGATCACGGTATGGTAATGGATTTATCATAAAGTGCTGTTTTTTATCTTTTTTGTCGTCAGTCGTGATATGGCTTGACCTGGATCACTAATGGCGAAAAAGTTTGCACTGCCTCATATTTTTTGAACGATTAAGTAAGTTATCGTTGATGTTTTGCGCTGCGAAAGTAGTCTTGTGAATGAAGTAAATCAAACGTTCCAAGTGAACTTAAGAATATGATTTAGCACTGTTGATCAACGGGGCTGACATATTGGGAGTTGCTTAGTGCCTTCGGCGGCCAACCTTTCAGGCACAGGTAAATCAGCTAGTATTTTTAGGAGTTTTTCCATGGATAAAATGTTTAAGCGTTCAGTATTAAGTGCTGTTGTGGTCGGCGTGATGGCTGGCTCGGCACTGACTGTCACCTCGACCGCTCAGGCTAGTGGCTTTCTCGATGACTCATCAATGAATGGCTCAGTCAACTTCTTCCTGCGCGATCGTGAGCGTGGCGGATTTGATGCGGCTACCAAAAAAGATACCCCTAAGAAGCCGAATCTGGATCATGGTTCAATCTTCATGAACCTCGGCTTTAATTCTGGTTACGCGGGTGATGTTGCGGGCCTGGACCTGAATGTCTATACCACCTTTGATATGTGGCAGAATGCTTCACCAGATCATGAAATGAACTTCTGGAATGTCAGTGGTCCATACGGCAGTGATGGTCCGGCGAGCGGTGAGTGTCTGGATAAGAAAGGGGATGCGGGTACTGAAAGCAAATGGAATGTTGACTGTAATGAGAATGGCATTAGCTACCAGACGGTTGCGGCCAAGTTTAAGTTTGGTGACAGCGCTACAGCAAAATTAGGTTATTTCCAGCCATCTGTACCAACGGCGATTGGTGTAAACTGGAGCTTTGCTGCCGGTACCTACCTCGGTGGTGAGCTGGGGATGAACCTGGGCGATTTGCAACTGGGTCTGGTCTATGCTGATCGATATAAAGCGCCTTGGTTCAAAGATACCTACAAGTTCCAGCAGACAGACGGTACAGATGCCGGTGATGCCTACTCAATCGGTGCACGCTACTCCTTGCCGAGCGGCCTGAATATTGATGGTGCATACGCAGGCTTGACGGATGGCGATCGTAAAACAGCGCACCTGAAACTGAATTCGACCTCAGACAGCGGTCTGTACCTGGCCGGCCAGTTGTACGCTGTTGATGATGACCAATTGTATGACAGCACGGCTTATCAGTTTGCATTCATGTCCGGTAAGTCATTCGGTCAATACTCGGTCCGTGCAGAAGCAACCTATACGGTAGCCGATGCGAAAGCTGATGGTGCCATGGGTAACTTTGCTTACCGCCTGACAGCGCAATACGGCGGCTCGAACGGTACCTATGATGTGTGGTGGAACAACCGTTCAGACTTCAACCACGATGGTGAACTGGCTGTTTTTGGCTCATTGTCTCGTGACTTCAGTGATATTGGCGCCGCTGGCTTTACCGCAGGGGTTTCGGCTGCGATGGGGGTTGCTTCATCGGATGTCGACGGCCTGGATGATTTGTCTGAGTACGCCGGGAGTATCTTCGCCAACTATGCGATTTCAAACGGCGCTCTGGAAGGAGCAAACGTTGGTTTCCACTATACTGAGTACGTCAACGATACAGAGACAGATAACTGGAGCGGCTGGACGAACCTGTTCCAGGATGAGACAGATATTAAAGTGACACTGACAATCCCTTACACCATCAAGTAATGTGTGAACAGCTATCTCGGAGCCGGGCCATGTGCCCGGCTTTTTGCTGTGAGCGAGCGGCCCTGCGTCGATACAGCTTGTACAACAGGGGTAGCATAAAGTGCCGCTGGCGATGCCCGTATCAAGCTTGAGATAAACCATTTCTTTGTTTTAAAAAATAATTGTTTGGCATCAATGTGTTTCAAAGCATGACCTATACTCCAAACTGATGTGATCACCTGAATTAGTGAGGTTGTATGAAAGCATTTGTTACAAGTATGGTGGTAGTGTTGATGTCACTTTCTTCTGCCTGGGCTCTGGCCAGTAATCAAGGCTCGGGTGGACAGCCGAGTATGCCAATTTATCGCTGTGTCATTGAGTTGGATGGTAAAACCACCCAGCAGTGGGTTCCCCATCATATTTGCCAGCAAAGAGGTGGTAAAACCGTGTTCTAATTTCCCCTGATGGGGAATTTTATATTTTCGCTGGGGTTGAAAGCATGTTGAACGGCTTTCAACCCTTTAGCGATTGCAATCCGCGGTCAAGTTATCATTGTATCTGGGTATCCCCCCCTCTTGCGGCCTACTGCGTGAATGTTGGTACTCTTGACTCACAGTGCTAGAATAGCTGCCATCTTATTCCTCGGGCAGTGATTGTGCTGCCTGACGTATCTTATTTCATTTAGGTATTTCAAATGACGGTGAAAACTCGCTTCGCACCGAGCCCGACTGGCTTTTTGCATGTTGGTGGTGCTCGTACTGCTCTGTACTCTTGGTTATTTGCGAAACACATGGGCGGTGAATTTGTCCTGCGGATTGAAGACACGGATCTTGAGCGTTCGACCCAGGAAGCGATTGACGCCATTTTGGAAGGTATGGAGTGGCTTGGCCTGACCTGGGATGAAGGCCCGTACTACCAAACCAAGCGCTTTGACCGTTATAACCAGCTCATTGATCAGCTGCTGGCGGAAGACAAGGCGTACAAGTGCTACTGTCCGAAAGCGCTGCTGGATGAAATTCGTGAAGAGCAAATGGCTGCTGGTGTAAAGCCGCGCTACGATGCTGATCATCCGAAAGTGGTTGCGGCGAATGAAGCAGCTACAGAAGACAGCCCGTTCGTGATCCGTTTTCGTAACCCGAAAACGGGCACGGTTGTTTTTGACGATCACGTCCGTGGCCGGATCGAAATTGCCAATAGTGAGCTGGATGATCTGATCATTCGCCGGACTGACGGTAGTCCGACTTACAACTTCTGTGTGGTAGTGGATGACTGGGATATGGGGATCACTCAGGTTGTGCGTGGGGAAGACCACATCAACAACACCCCACGCCAGATCAACATCTATGAAGCACTGGGTGCGCCGGTGCCTGAGTTTGCCCACTGTGCCATGATCTTAGGCGATGACGGGGCGAAACTGTCCAAGCGCCACGGTGCGGTTAGTGTGATGCAGTACCGTGATGAAGGTTACCTGCCGCAGGCGCTGCTGAACTACCTGGTGCGTCTGGGCTGGTCCCATGGTGATCAGGAGATTTTCTCGCTGGAAGAGATGATCAAGCTGTTCAGCCTGGACTCGATTAGTAAGTCTGCATCTGCCTTTAACACCGACAAGCTGCTGTGGCTGAACAACCATTATATCAAATCCTCGGATCCTGAATACGTGGCGAAATATCTGCAATGGCACCTGGATCAGAAAGAGATTGATACCGCGAACGGCCCGGCGATCACTGAGGTGATCCAATTGGTTGGTGAGCGCTGCAATACCTTGATCGAGCTGGCAGAGCAGTCGCGTTATTTCTACCAGGACTTCAGCGAGTTTGAAGCCGGTGCGGCCAAGAAGCACCTGCGTCCGGTGGCGAAAGAAGCGCTGGAGCTGGCTTTGGCGAAAGTTGAAGCGCTGGAAGAGTGGACCACTGAGAACCTGCATGCGGTGATCAAAGACACCTGTGCAGAGCTGGATCTGGGAATGGGTAAAGTGGGGATGCCGCTGCGTGTTGCCGTGACAGGCCAGGGCCAGTCACCATCGGTTGATGCTGTGATGCAGTTGATCGGCAAAACGCGCGTGGCTGCCCGGATTAAGATGGCGCTGGAATTTATCGCAGGCCGCGAAGCCAACGCATAAGATGCCAGCAATACAGAGCCGGTACAAACGGAAGCGTCTGACGCTTCCGTTTTTTTAGCACCTGGTGCGAATACCTGATTGCTCTGGCAGGAGTGTGAGCTGGGTTGCAAAAAGACAACGCTGGATGTTTAGCTGGGAAGTTGTCTATTGACATGAATTTACTCTGTTTTTATGATAGCTCACGTTTTCTGGGGCTATAGCTCAGCTGGGAGAGCGCTTGCATGGCATGCAAGAGGTCAGCGGTTCGATCCCGCTTAGCTCCACCAAATTATCCCAGGCTTGGTTTACAAACTGGAACCAGGCAACACAGAAACCCTGCATTTTGGCGGGGTTTTTTGTTTTCTGGCGTATGCACTCTATCGATACTTCCACCAAATCAAACCAAAGCGGTTCAGTCCACTGAGAGGAAAGGCAGTCAAAGGCCAGGTGATAAGTAGTTGAGTCACATGACCGCACAAACCCGAAAAATCTTGGGGGCTCTATGGGTGTGACGAAGAAAGGCGGATTGGGAATGGCGCTCCCTGCAGGAGTCGAACCTGCGGCCTTCCCCTTAGGAGGGGGACGCTCTATCCGGCTGAGCTAAGGGAGCCTTGTCTGTCAATAACGTCGCCATTATACCTAGAATCCGCCATTTTTTAAGCGCTTATTATTAGCGCAGACGTTGCTTGGTCAGTAAATCGCCAGGCTGGATACTGCTTGCCAGATCCGGCTGCATCACGATGAGCTCGGCAGATTTCTCATAGACGCGCTCCACTTGCAGCGTGATTTCAGTCTGAACCATGCGGTTACGCGGGATCCCTTGTTGATCAATAAACCCGGCGCTGTGCCAGAGTGCCAGCTGATCGCCCCGTTTTACACCGTGGATCCGGCCGACGTTCACCTGAACACTGTTGCCATAGACATTCACGATTTCCGGTAAACTGGTGCGGCAAGAGAGCGAGCTCTCCAGGTCCAGCATCATGTTGCGGCTGACGCGCTGGACGGCCTGGCCATAAGGGGATTGCCAGAAGCGGGCACTTTGGGTGTCGACATGGCTCGTACGGGCAAATGGCCATTGTGCGACTTCACGGTAATTTTTCTGCAGCAGGATTTCGCCGGTTTTGCCGTCCATGATCTCCAGGGTGGCGGCAAACTGGCGGTTGACCTGATCGTCGCTAAAACGCTTTTGTTCCAGAGTTGAGGTCAAATCGGTGATCCGGCCGCTAACGATGTACTGGGCATCGTTGTCTTCGGCCAGCATCATCATCGCAGCAGGTTGGCCGGGATTGACGGCAACCCGGGTTGTGCCTGAGACCACGAAGCTTTGTGAATGGCGGGCAATCTGACGTTGCACCAGGGCAGTAAAATCATTGCCGAGCTGGTAGATGCCGCCCATGGCAGCGTGCTGCGGAGAAATGATGGAAAAGTTGCTCAGCAGTACACCTTTTTTATACTGCACTTTGTGGCAAGTATTTGCCGATGGATAAATATCGATCCGGGCGGTCAGGTAATATTTGCCGCTTTGCTGTCCCGAGTTGAGGACGATGATATGGCGAACCTCGTTGCCACTGAACTGATATTCTTTTCGCGCTGTCGCCAGATAAGGCTTGAGGTGGGAAAAGCTGGCGATATCGGCACCGGCGTGGGCCATGGCCTGATAAACCGCATCTTCCAGCGCATTGGCCCGGGCGTTACTTTCACTTTCCAACATCACGGCGGAGCCGGTGACTTCCATCCAGGCAGCATGTAGCGGCGCCGAAGCCAGCAGGCCAAATGCCATAAGGAAATTGATTAATCTTTTCATTATCTCTCGATTTCGGTATGAAAATTGCTTTCCACTATTTAGTGTTAGAAAATTTGCCGTGTCGGCTGATTGACACGCAATCAGCATATGCAAAGAGCGTTCCCGACAATAGAATAATGGATTCATCGGTAAAGTTTTTCTTTCTTTGAACGATAACAGGCTACAAGGCTATTTTCACCCGGAGTTGGCAAGAATGAAAAAATGGATAGTCCTGATACTGGCAGCGA